>CAZTRY010000005.1:0-32426 GCA_964616525.1 uncultured Sphingobacterium sp.
ACCAATTGTCCATAAAACAAAACCGTCCCATAAAATGAATTATGAGACGGCTTCTCTCTGGTTTTTTTAAGATTAATTTCTGCTACTGGAAATTGTAACGGAAACCAAATTGCATATAATAAGTTGAAGCAAAAGTCTGGGTGGTTCCAAAAGTTGAATCCACTGGCTTGTTATCAAAGGTATTTAACCAGAATGTAGGCCTAACTGTACCACCTGGTGTTAAAGCAGCAACGTTCTGAGGTACAAGAATACCGGCAGACTTCACAAAATCTACAGTTCCCCATTTGCTGTTTAACATATTCCCGAAGTTCATAATATCCATAGTGAACTGGAAATTGTTCTTGCTTTTGCCAAAGTTTTTGAAAATTTCCTGGGTAAACCTTACATCAACCTGATTTCTCCAGGGCATAATTCCGCCATTACGCTCAGCATATTTCCCTTTATTTTTCTTCAGGTAATCATCCTGCTCGATATAAGCAAAGAACAAATCACTCTGCTGTTGCGCTGTATAGGCCACATTACTTGTTGCTGTAGAAGCCGGACGGGCTGCGAAAGTAATTTCACTTGGATCTTTGGGTATGTAAATCAAATCATTAGTCTGACCATCACGGTTAAAGTCAGTAGAATAAGTATATGAGAATCTACCCTGGTGTGAAGCCTCCAGAAACATTGACACTGAAGTAGCAAGATTTTTAATGTATTCCTTACGGTATGATAAGCCTGCAATTACACGATGAGGTATATTAAAGTTTGAATAACTTAAACCCGGATTATTGCCGGTATTTGAAGTTTGTGTTAATGACCAGGTATTAAATAACTGGTCACCATTTCCATCAAAAAGAACTTTCTGCTCGCTTCTGGTATATGAAAGCTGAGCTGATAAGCCTCTGCTGAATGATTTATTTAAAGATGCAGTTAGGAACCATGAATGACCATCCTGAACATTATCTAAAACTACAGGGTTTAATGCTCCTGTTCCTGTTGCGCTTGCCTGACCGGTTGGAGTTAATTTATTGATAAACTTACTCACATTTGCAGACGGATACATTGGGCGATTGTCAGGATATCCTGAAACGTTTAATGCTGCAGGATCAACAAGATTCACATTAAAGCCTTTAGCAATATTAAGGTCTTTATTATAAATACCCTCAATTGTACCAACTATACCCCAAGGCAACTTTGCGTCTAAAGCTAAACTGCTTTTCCATGTTTGAGGAAATTTAAAATCCGGATCAATGGCACTGATTGTTGCTGGAATAGATGTTCCTGCTGTTGGTGGCGTAGCCGGAAGATATTTCCTGATATCCTGACTAAATGGTCCGGGAGTATTTGCAGTACCATTCCAGTTTTGGGTAAACTGAATTAAACCTGCATCACCCGATTGTGCAACAATCCATACAAAAGGAACTTTTGTGGTAAAAATACCGGTTCCACCTCGAAGTTGTAAAGAACGATCACCTTTAATATCATAATTAAAGCCTACTCTTGGAGAAAGCATGATCCTTTCTTTAGGTAATACTCCAGTATCTAATTTTCTTCCTTCAGAAAAAGTTAATGGTGCAATTAAAGGATGAGTTTTGATTTCAGGTACATCAGGATAAGAAGGTAATTCAAAACGTAAACCTGCTGTGATGTTCAGCTTCTCTCCTACACGGAAATTATCCTGAAAATAGGCTGAATACTGCTGGAATTTAAAGGTTGGGAAAGCCTGTGCATAACCTGGAGATAGTGAATAGGTGATTGCATAATCATTTGGATTTGCACCTTTCACAAAATCATCCCAGGAGTTGAAACGGTAAGCACCTGTTCCGAAACGCTGGAAACCATTTTTTGTGGTACTGAAGTCCATTTGCAAACCAAGTGTCAGTTCATGATTCCCTAAACTCATGGTCAGGTTATCTGTGAAACTGTAGGTTTGAACATCTCTCAAGTTTCCATAGGTAAAAGGCTCATATCCAAATGTAGTAAAAGCAGTACCATCCTTCATGATATCAACCAATGGAAATACATCGCTTTCAGATCCTCTTGGATCATTCTGATGAGTAAAACTTCCCCTTAAGGTATTCGAAAGTTTAGATCCAAATGATGAATTCAATTCAGCAGCCAGGGAGTACTGATTAGCTTCCTGAGTATAGTTTGAATTGC
The DNA here is from genome assembly GCA_964616525.1 of uncultured Sphingobacterium sp. Taxonomy (GTDB): domain Bacteria; phylum Bacteroidota; class Bacteroidia; order Sphingobacteriales; family Sphingobacteriaceae; genus Daejeonella. The sequence goes on from CAZTRY010000005.1 coordinate 2,146, forward strand.
TGAAATGTAGTGCCCAGGATTATTTCTTCCGCCGTTATTAGGGAAATTAAATCCGGTACCACTGGTTGAAGTACTAATGAAAGAAGGGGTAGCACTTTCAACCTGATTATAACGGATATTGAAACGATGATCTTTATTAATATTCCAGTCTAATCTGGCTAAAATTTTATTATTATAACTTTCATTTGCATATCCCTGATAAATACCCGGATCATAGTTGTAGGTACTCATCAAATAATTTCGAATATTGTCAAGCTCTGTCATCGTTGGGCGGGCAATATTTGGATTAGAACCAAATGGTGCAGAAGGGGATGCAGCTAATCTGTTCTGACCCGGCCTAACCTGAGAAGTCCGGTCAATATTTGCAAAGAAGAAAAGTTTATTTTTAATGATTGGACCACCTAAACTAAGAGCAAACTGGGTTTCATCAAGTGGTTGTAAAACAATATTGTTTCCACTAACCTTATTACCCTGATTACTTTCATTTCTGAAACCAAAAAATGCGTTTCCGAAAAAATCATTTCTTCCTGAGCGTGTTACAGCATTAATTGCACTACCCACAAAACCAGACATTCTAACATCATAGGGAGTTACATTTACTGAAACCTCTTCAATCGCATCGATAGAGATTGGTGAACCACCTGCCGGTAAGTTACTTCCAATTCCAAATTGATTGTTAAAATCAGATCCATCCACTGTAAAGTTGTTCTGACGATAATTTCCACCACCAATTGATGCACCATTGGCCTGTGGGGTAAACTTGGTAAGATCATTTACACTCCTGCTTACTGTAGGCACATTTTGAATCTGCGCACGGCCAAGGTTGGTTGTCGAGCCGGTTCTATTAGCATTCAATACTGAATTTGGATCCTGAGCTGTAATGACAACTTCCTGCAACTCCCTACCGGAAGCATTAAGTAATACATTCAAAACAAAAGGCTCACCCAATTTCAGTATTACTCCACTGAATGATTCGGACTGATAACCCACATAGGATACCACGATTAAATATGGACCTCCTACGCGCATGTTAGGAATATTGAACCTTCCGTCAACACCGGAAGAGGAACCATACACAGTACCTGTTGGTTGATGTGTGGCCTTTATCGTAGCACCAATAAGTGATTCCTTTGAATCGCGAATGGTACCCGACAAACTACTGGTTGTAACCTGTGCATTAATATTAAATGCAATAAGTATTACAACTAGCGTTGAAAGTAAAAACTTCTTCATAAATTGTACTTTAAGTGAGACTGATTAATTGGTTTGATAAAATCTGCACAAAGATATGTACCCAATCTGAATATTAAGCAGTTCCGATATTAACTTAATGTTAATTTTCAGGATATTTTTCGACAAATAACACTTTTCAACATTCTTGATTTGAAACTATAGGATAGTCCGATCAAATATTTCCAACCCGATAAGTATTTTCTTAGATTTGCGCTGAATCTCAATTGTATTATTTATTTAAAATATGAACTACGACATCATAGTTATAGGAAGCGGACCAGGCGGTTATGTAGCAGCTATTCGCGCATCTCAGTTAGGCTTAAAAGTTGCCGTTGTTGAACGGGAATCCCTGGGTGGTATTTGTTTAAACTGGGGTTGTATTCCCACTAAAGCCCTTCTGAAAAGTGCGAATGTGTTTGAATACATACATCATGCTGCGGATTATGGAATCAATGTGAAGGATGCAGCAGCTGATTTTGGTGCCATAATAAAACGCAGCCGCGGTGTTGCAGATGGGATGAGCAAAGGAGTTCAGTTTCTGATGAAAAAGAACAAGATTGACGTGATAAACGGTATCGGCAAGCTAAAAAAAGGCGGGAAAGTTGAGGTTAAGGGTCCGGATGGTACTGATAAAGAGTTTACTGCAAAGCATATTATTCTTGCAACCGGAGGCAGGTCCAGAGAATTACCAAACCTGAAACAGGATGGCAAAAAAGTGATCGGATACCGTCAGGCTATGGTTTTACCTCAACAACCTAAATCTATGGTTATAGTGGGTTCAGGTGCAATAGGGGTTGAATTTGCATATTTTTACAATGCAATAGGAACTAAAGTTACCATTGTTGAATATCTCGATAATATAGTGCCTGTAGAGGATGAGGATATTTCAAAGCAACTACTGAGGAGCTTCAAAAAAGCAGGTATCAACATCATGACCGGTACAAATGTTGAATCAGTAGATACTTCGGGCAGCGGATGTAAAGTCCTTGTAAAAACAGCGGTGGGTAATGAGACCATTGAGTGCGATATTGTGCTTTCTGCAATTGGGGTAAGTCCAAATATTGAAAATATCGGACTTGAAGAAGTTGGAGTTATTATTGATAAAGGGCGTGTTCAGGTAGATGATTTTTACAAAACCAACATAGAAGGTGTTTATGCAATTGGTGATATTGTCAAAGGACAGGCTCTGGCACATGTTGCCTCTGCCGAAGGTATTATTTGTGTTGAAAAGATTGCAGGTCATCATCCTGAGCCTTTAAATTATAACAATATACCAGGATGTACCTACTGCTCACCTGAGATTGCATCTGTAGGGTATACAGAAAAGGCAGCCAAGGCAGCGGGATATGAAATCAAAGTCGGTAAATTTCCATTTTCTGCTTCAGGAAAGGCCAGTGCTGCCGGAGCGAAGGACGGCTTTGTAAAAGTTATATTCGATGCCAAATATGGTGAATTCCTGGGAGCTCATATGATCGGTGCAAATGTTACTGAAATGATAGCTGAAGTTGTAGTGGCAAGAAAGCTCGAGACCACCGGTATGGATATTGTAAAAACAGTACACCCCCATCCTACTATGAGCGAAGCGATTATGGAAGCAGCGGCTGATGCTTATGGTGAGGTAATACACCTTTAATAGTTAAGAATGGAGAATGGAGAGTTGAAAATTGCTGGCTCCCCATTCTCAACTCTCAATTAAATTGCATGGCCTGGATTTACCTTATTATTGGTGGTTTATTTGAAGTAGCCTTTACAAGCTGCCTGGCTAAAGCAAAGGAATCAACTGGTATTGAATTTATTTTGTGGATATCGGGCTTTCTCATCAGTGTATCTGTGAGCATGTATCTTTTATTCCTGGCATCCAAAACAATACCAATGGGTACTTCCTATGCTGTTTGGGCCGGAATCGGTGCTGCAGGCTCAGTTATTGCAGGAATAATTCTGTTTAAAGATCCAACCGACTTCTGGAGAATGTTTTTCCTGTTTCTTTTAATATCTTCAATCATTGGATTAAAACTTTCAAGCAAAGTCTGAAATGAAATTATATACAATAAATGCAGGATTTTTTAAGCTGGATGGAGGTGCCATGTTTGGTGTGGTACCCAAATCAATCTGGCAGAAAACCAATCCGGCTGATGAAAATAACCTGTGTAATTGGGCTATGCGATGCCTTCTGATCGTAGATGGAGATCGTAAAATACTGATTGACAATGGGATCGGATACAAACAGGATGAACGTTTTTTAAAACACTATTACCTTCATGGTGAAGATACCCTTGAAAAATCACTTGACAAACATGGTTTTAGCAAGGATGATATCACGGATGTATTTCTAACCCATCTTCATTTTGACCATTGTGGTGGCACAATAGAAAAGCTTGAAGATGGAAGTCTGGTTCCTGCATTTAGGAACGCTGATATTTGGAGTAATAAAGCACACTGGGACTGGGCTGTTCATCCAAATGACCGTGAAAGGGCCTCTTTTCTAAAAGAAAACATTCTGCCAATTCAGGAAAGCGGCAAACTAAAATTCGTTGAAAATACAGACGGAATTGCTTTCACAAATCATATCAAAATTAGATTTGCATTCGGACATACAGATGCCATGATGCTGCCGCAGATTAGCTATAATGGCAAGACCATTCTTTATATGGCTGATATGCTCCCATCTATCGGACATATTCCGATGCCTTATGTTATGTCATATGATATGTTTCCGCTCAAAACACTGAATGAGAAGAAGAAGTTTCTCACTGAGGCTGTTGAAAATGATTACATCCTTTACCTGGAACACGATCCTGTAAATGAATGTTGTACCCTTCAAGAAACAGAAAAAGGCATCCGTGTAAAGGATACCTTTAAATTAACTGATATTTAAGGCTGACAGGGTTTGAAACCCAGTCAGCCTTTGAACCCTGGCAGTCTTAAATTAAGGAATTACAACCTGAGGTTTAGTCCCAGTAATTTCATCAATTTCAAGCATAATTTCATTTGTGAGTAAAGGCACTACTTCCAAAGCGGTAAGATTCTCTTTTAGCTGAACAGCCTTCGAAGCTCCCAAAATTACTGTGCTGACATGAGGGTTTTTTAAACACCATGCTATTGCAAGTTTAGCCAATGAGGTATTCAATCGCTCTGCTATTCCCTGTAATAATTTAACCTTATGAATATTTGATTCTACAAGTAATCTGTTTCTTAACCATTCAAGATTATCCATATTGAAACGTGCATCTTTAGGATCAGCATTATTATATTTTCCCGAAAGCAAACCGGAGGCCATTGGGCTCCAAATGGTCGTTCCCATACCAAAATCCCTGAACAATAATAAAAACTCCATTTCCATTTTATCGCGCCAAAGCATATTATATTGAGGCTGTTCCATAACCGGATGAACCAAATGGTTTTTTTCTGCAAAATAATGAGCCTGCATTATTTCAAGTGCGCTCCATTCAGATGTTCCCCAATACAAAGCTTTTCCCTGCTGAATCAACTGATGCATCGCCCAAACCGTTTCTTCTATTGGAGTTTCCTTATCAGGTCTGTGACAATAGATCAGATCCACATAATCAAGCTGCAGGCGTTTAAGAGCATTATGGGTCCCCTCAAACAAATGTTTTTTTGAGAGTCCGATCATATTCGGTTTCTTTTCTTCTGCACCAAAAAAGATCTTGCTGGATACAATGTAGGAACTGCGATCCCATTTCTTCTTCTTTAAAATGTTGCCCATTACAATTTCCGACTTCCCTCCTGCATAACCCTCAGCGTTATCAAAGAAATTAACTCCGCCTTCGTATGCGATGTCCATTAATTCTTCGGCAACCTTATCCTCTATCTGTTGCCCAAAAGTTAACCAGCTTCCTAGTGAAAGGGCACTTACTTTTAAACCAGATTTACCTAAACGTCTGTATTCCATAGTTTTATATATTTAAAATTCAATGTTCAATTCCTGGATAAAAATACGCTTTGTATTTGTAAAAAATAGTTTCGATTTCGTTGTTTTAATTATTAATAGATAGGTAGAATTTTATAAATTGAACCCTCAAAACTAATCATGCTCCGCCCCGGGCGGAAAGAAGAAAATGCAGCTTACACAACTGGAAATCAAGGGTTTTAAAAGCTTTGGCGATAAGATCACGATCAATTTCAATGATGGTGTTACAGCTATTGTAGGACCAAACGGTTGCGGAAAATCAAATGTTGTAGACGCTATTCGCTGGGTACTTGGAGAACAGAGTACCCGCATGCTGCGCTCTGAGAAAATGGAAAATATCATTTTCAATGGAACAAAAACGCGTAAGCCCTCAAACCTTGCTGAAGTATCACTGACATTTGACAATACTAAAAATATTCTTCCAACTGATTTTACCAAGGTTACCATTACACGTAAGCTATATCGTTCAGGTGAAAGTGAATACCGCTTAAACGATGTACAATGCCGTTTGAAAGACATCACAGATCTATTTCTTGATACCGGAATAGGATCAGACTCCTACTCTATTATTGAGTTGAAAATGATTGATGAAATCATTGCAAATAAAGACAATTCGAGAAGAGCTTTATTTGAGGAGGCTTCAGGTATTTCTAAATACAAACTAAGAAAAAAGCAAACCTTCAATAAATTAAAAGATACAGAAGCCGACCTCAGTCGTGTGGAGGATCTTTTGTTTGAGATCGAAAAAAATCTAAAAACACTTGAAAATCAAGCTAAAAAAGCCGAGAGGTATTACCGTCTAAAAGAACAATACAAAGCATTAAGTCTGAGTCTGGCCTCCTATCGTATCATTGGATTTAGAGAATCACTTACCAAGCTTGAAGACAGGGAGCAGCTGCATTCTCTGGAGAGCAGTGGAATAAATACTGAAATCAGCAATCTGGAGGCTTTTTTGCAGAAATTGAAACTTGAGAACCTCAATCTGGAAAAAAATCTTTCCATTCAGCAAAAAGCTACTAATGAATTTATTGCTAAGATTCGAACTTATGAAAGTGATAAGAAACTAAAGAATGAGCAGCTACGCTTTCTTGAAGATAAAAAAAACAGACTAAGTGATGAGCTTGAAAAAGATCAGAATCAGCTTAATCATGTCTTTTATAACCAGAAGCGGCTAAATGAAGAGCTTTTGCAGGAAAGTGAAATTCTTGAGAAACTACGAATTTCGACAGAGAATCAACATCAGGGAATCAATGAATTAAGGTTAGAACAGCAAAATTCCAGAGCAGCACTCGATACCATCAGCATTGAAAACAATGAACTCCAGAATCAGGTATATAAGCTTGAAAAGGAGATTGCCATCCTGAATATTCAGAAGGAAGCACTTCATCAGGAAAGCAACCGCAATATGGCTGATACAGAATCAAAAGAAGTAGAGCTTAATGAGTTTAACAAAGTAATTAATGACTTAAAGGATAAACTGGATAGTAAACAAAAGGAATATATTCAGAATAAAGAGCTTGAGGATGAACTGGAACGTCAAATTAGGCGCATTACCGAACATCTGAAGGAGCAAAAAGAAATTCTCAATCAGGAAAGCCGAAAACTCGATTCTAAACAGAATGAGTATAACCTAACCAAATCAATGGTTGATAACCTGGAAGGATTTCCTGAATCGATCCGTTTTCTGAAAAAAAATGCAGGCTGGGCGAAACAGGCACCGCTTTTTTCAGACATACTTTTTTGCAGGGAAGAATACCGGATAGCCATAGAGAACTACCTGGAGCCCGTTATGAATCATTATGTTGTAGAAACCCAGGCAGAGGCAGTACAGGCCATTCAATTACTCAGTGATTCGTCAAGAGGCAGGGCTAATTTCTTTATTCTGGATGCCTTAAATGTGGCAGGAAACCGCTCTTTGGTTAATACTGAACGTGATGACCTGATTCCTGCATTACAAGTAATCGACACCGACGCCAAATATCGTCCGCTTTGTGAAATGCTGCTTTATAATGTATATCTGCTTCAATCAGGAGAAGAAAATGAATTACATGCTGCATTGCCATCGAAACAAGTTGTTATCTTAAGTAAAACCGGAATGTTTACTAAAACAAGAACAGGGATGTCGGGTGGTTCTGTAGGACTTTTCGAGGGTAAACGTATTGGCAGGGCTAAAAATCTTGAAAAACTTTCCAAAGAAATTAATAGTGGAGAAACCTTAATTGTTAAATTAAAAAACTCCATTGCTGAAGAGGAGATTAAATTAAAGGATCTGATAGATTCTTCAAAAAAAGATATTCTTCAGGAATCACAACAGGAAATCAACAGGTTAAGCAATGAATATACATCTGTAAAAACCAAACAGGAGCAATACCTTGCTTTCATTGAAAACAGCCTTAACAGGAAACAGGATATCGAGCAAAAAATTGTGAGTATTGCTAATGAATTACTGGCTTCAGAACCCCTGCTTGTTGAGCTAAAGGTTAACAAGCAGATTAAACAGGAGCAAGTACTAAATGCCCAGCAAATGTATAATGAGCTTGCAGAAAGCTTAAATTCAAAATCAGCACTTTTTAACCAGGAGAATATCCGCTTTCACCAACAACAAAATAAAGTATCAGGCATAGACAAAGATCTTGAATACCGTGAGAGTCAGCAGAAGAATCTGGAAACCCGTATCGGATTAAATCAGGTTGAACTTGAAAAAACACAAGCAGGTATAAAAGAAACACTACAGCATGCAGATCATTCTGATGAAGATCTGATTGCGATGTATGTTCAAAAAGAGGAATTTGAAACAGCTGTTACTGAGGCTGAACAGGGTTATTATGCTTCCAGATTACAGATTACTGAAACAGAAGAAAAGATAAGCTTATTACGCAGAAATAAAGAACAGGCTGAGCTGATTTCCAACGAATTAAAGGATCAGAAAACAGCAATTAAGCTGGAATTAAATGCCTTAAAGGAAAGACTATCAGTAGAATTCGATGTAGATATATCGATATTACTGGATGAAGAATCCTACGATCAACAAACTGACAATGAGCAGGATATCCGTGAAAAGACGGATCGGATAAAAAGACAGCTGGATGAGTTTGGTGCAATAAACCCGATGGCTATGGAAGCCTATCAGGAAATGAATGAACGCTATAATTTTATTCAATCCCAGAAAAAAGATCTGGCTAAAGCCAAGTCATCCTTATTACAAACCATTAAGGAGATTGATGATACGGCAAAAGAGAAGTTTATGGCAGCTTTCAGTGATGTCAGAACCCATTTTATACAGGTTTTTCGCTCACTTTTCAATCAAGAAGACAGCTGCGATCTGGTATTGGCAGATCCTTTGAACCCGCTGGAATCAGACATTGATATCATTGCCCGCCCGAAAGGTAAGCGGCCACTATCCATCAATCAATTATCAGGAGGTGAAAAAACGCTGACGGCTACCGCATTACTCTTTTCGTTATATCTGTTAAAACCAGCGCCATTCTGTATTTTCGATGAAGTTGATGCGCCATTGGATGACACAAACATTGATAAATTCAATAATATCATCAGGGAATTTTCAGATCAGTCGCAGTTTATCATTGTTTCTCATAATAAACGAACCATCGCCAGTACTGATATAATATACGGTGTAACTATGGCAGAACAGGGTGTTTCAAGGGTGGTGGCTGTTGATATTCGCGAAGTAGCTTAAAATCATATCAATATTTACGTCCATGAATTTTGACCAAATTCATGGACATATAAAAAATCAACAATGAAGAACCTCATACAAATCCTGTTATTATTTTCAGTTTTTAGTGTTAATGCACAGAATATTGACCGGAAAACATTGCTCAATGATATTGAAACACTATCATCCGACAAATATGAGGGCCGAAAAACAGGCAGCCGGGGTAATTTGATGGCTGCTGAATATATCATCAATAGATTCAGGGAGATTGGTCTGGATGCTTACAAAAAGGATTATAAGCATCCATTTACCTTCAAAAACCGAAGGAACGAAGAAATCAATGGTGTGAATCTGATTGGATATATTGAAGGCAGATCTGAGCATGTAATAGTAATATCTGCCCATTATGATCATGTCGGAATAAACAATTCTGAAATCTTTAATGGTGCTGATGATAATGCTTCAGGAGTTTCTGTAATTTTATCAATTGCAACATATTTCAAGGAGCATAAGCCTAAAAACACGCTTCTGTTCATCGCATTTGACGCCGAAGAAATGGGATTGCAGGGTGCTTATTCTTTTCTAAAAGCTCCTGTCCCATCGGAAAAAAATATAAAATTGAATATCAATCTGGATATGGTTTCACATAATGATAAATCTGAACTTTATGCTGCCGGAACCTATAAAACACCAATTCTAAGAGATATCCTTCAGCATGCTGATAAAAATACAGGTATTACTATCCGATTCGGGCATGATGAACCAGGATCAGGAAAAGATGACTGGACAATGCAAAGCGATCATGGGCCTTTTGCAAAGGCGAATATACCTTTTGTCTATTTTGGTGTTGAAGACCATGATGATTACCACAAGCCAAGTGATGATTTTGCTAATATTAATCAGGATTTCTTCCATTCAGCGAGCCTGGCAATACTGAAAAGTGTCATCAGTCTTGACAAAAATCTTGGCCGCATAAACCCTTGACAACAAATCACTATCTTTGCTGAGCAAGCCGTTCTATCGCTCTCCTGCATTTGCTGGAGTGAGGAAAGTCCGGGCAACATAGAGCATCCTGCTTCTTAACGGGAAGGTCCCGTATATGCGGGAACGGAAAGTGCCACAGAAAATAAACTACCCTCAAACTCAGGTTTGTGGGAAAAGGTGAAAACGTGAGGTAAGAGCTCACGGTATTGTATGGTGACATGCAGTACGGTAAACCCCAGGAGTTGAAAGACCAAATAGGTTCCGGAAGTGGAGTTGCTCGCTTCCTTATCCCGTACGTACGGGATTATCCGGAATGGGTAGGTCGTTAGATCACGTAAGCAATTGCGCGACCAGATAAATGATAGAAGTCCCGCATGTGCGGGATACAGAACCCGGCTTACAGGCTTGCATTTTTTATTTTTTAGAACCCCTTAATTATAGGATTTTCGGCATCCTGTTTGTAGTATAACACATGAATTTAATCTCGGGGATTAAATTGGTTTATATTAAAAAATCTACCAGATACTTATGGCAAAAATATTAATAATTGATGATGAGAGGGCAATCCGGAATACCTTAAGAGAAATACTTGAGTATGAAGAGTACCAGGTTGAAGATGTAGATAACGGAACTGATGCATTAGAACTGATCAGGAAAAATGAGTACGACCTGGTTCTTTGCGACATAAAAATGAATAAAATGGATGGGCTGGAGGTTCTTAGTGAAGCACTCACAATCCAGCCCGATCTGCCATTTATAATGATTTCTGGTCACGGGACCATTGAAACTGCTGTAGAAGCCAGTAAAAAAGGGGCCTATGACTTTATTTCAAAACCGCCTGATCTGAACCGCTTACTGATTACGGTAAGAAATGCATTAGAACGAAAAACTCTGGTAACAGAAACAAAAGTATTAAAGCGTAAGGTCAGCAAGACCCGTGATATACTGGGTAGTTCAGCAGCCATTGAACGGATCAAAGCTACAATTGAACGGGTTGCCCCTACTGATGCAAGAGTGCTCATTACCGGGGCTAATGGAAGTGGAAAAGAACTAGTGGCACGCTGGCTGCATGAAAAATCAAGTCGTGCCAACTCAGCACTTGTTGAGGTAAATTGTGCTGCAATACCTTCAGAATTGATTGAAAGCGAGCTTTTTGGTCATGAGAAGGGATCTTTTACTTCAGCCATCAAGCAAAGAATAGGAAAGTTTGAACAGGCAAGCGGCGGCACATTGTTTCTCGATGAAATTGGTGATATGAGTCTTTCTGCCCAGGCAAAAGTCCTGCGCGCTCTTCAGGAGAATAAAGTAACGCGTGTTGGGGGTGAAAAAGAGATTGATGTAGATGTCAGGGTAATTGCTGCAACAAACAAGGATCTTCAAAAGGAAATTGAAGCAGGCAATTTCAGAATGGATTTATATCATCGATTAAGTGTAATACTGATCCATGTACCCCATTTAACTGAGCGGAAGGAAGATATACCACTTATTGCACAAAGTTTCTGTGAAGAAATCTGTAATGATTATGGAATGCCGCTAAAAAAAATAAGTGATTCAGCAATGATTGCATTACAGGGAATGAACTGGACCGGAAATATCCGGGAGCTTCGCAATATGATTGAGCGACTGATTATTTTGAGTGATAAACAAATTACAGAAGCTGATGTTACCACTTATGCAAATCCATCTTCCTTTTCATCAGGATCTGAAAGTCAGTTAGCATCATCCCTGCAAAACTTTGACCAGTTCGCAAACTTTCAGGAGTACAAAGATTTTGCTGAGAAAGACTATATCAAATATAAACTGGAAAAAAACAACTGGAATGTGTCTAAAACAGCCGATGACATTGACATACAAAGAAGTCATCTTTACAGTAAAATAGAGAAATATGGTCTAAAAAGAACCGATTAAGCAGAAAGCCTAAAGTAGTAAGCTGAAAGCAAATACTGCTTTATCCTTTCAGCTTTCTACTTTTTGCTTACTAGAGTGTTTTGATTTCGGTAACCAGCTGCTGCAGCACCGATTTAGCATCTCCGAAAAGCATAGAGGATTTAGGCTGAAAGAAAAGTTCATTTTCAATTCCTGCATATCCAGGGTTCATGCTTCGCTTATTAATAATCACCAGCTTGGCAAGTTCTACATCCAACACAGGCATACCATATATTGGAGATCCGGGATCTGTTTTTGCAGCGGGGTTAACTACGTCATTAGCTCCCAAAATCAAAACAACATCGGTTAAAGGAAATTCCTCATTTGCCTGTTCCATTTCAAGCAATCTGGCATAGTCAACATCAGCTTCGGCAAGTAGAACGTTCATATGACCGGGCATACGTCCTGCCACCGGATGAATAGCATAATTAACTTCTACTCCTTTATCAATTAGTAATTTTTCAAGCTCATGGCATACATGCTGAGCCTGAGCAACGGCAAGACCATAACCCGGAACAATCATTACGCGTTTAGCATAACTCATAACTACAGCAGAATCACTGATGCTGATTTCTTTATATGATCCCTGTTCTTTTCCTGAAGATCCGGCAGAAGATCCACCGAATGAACCAATCAGGACATTACTTAGTGGACGGTTCATTGCTTTACACATCAGAATTGTCAGAATTGTACCTGCAGAACCAACCAGGATACCGCCAGTTAACATCACGGGATTATCATACAGGAAACCTCCGAATGCTGCTGCTACCCCGGTAAATGAGTTTAATAATGAAATAACAACAGGCATATCGGCACCACCAATTGGAAAAACGAAGAAGAGTCCGTAAACGACCGATAAGGCAAATATGACATAGAACAATGTGCCTGCTGCTGGGTCGAGTGAAATAATCAGATATGCAGAAAGGGCAATTATTACACCAAAAATAACCAGATTGACAATATGCTGCCCATTGAATGAAAAGTCTTTGATTTTTCCATTTAATTTACCCCAGGCCACCATACTTCCTGAAAATGAGACAGTTCCAATAATTAAACCAGCAAAAATAATCAATAGTATTCCGCGATCAGCAGTAGCTCCTGCCAGAACCTGATGAGAAAGGTGGTCAAATTCTACAATGGAGATGAGTGCAGCACAAGCCCCTCCCATTCCATTGAATAAACTCACCATTTCGGGCATAGCCGTCATCTTTACCCGCTTGGCGGCCATGGTACCTAAAATTGTTCCAATAATTAAAGCAGAAAAAATCCAGGCATAATTCCCAAGCTTATTCCCCTCTTCCTCATAAAGAAAGATGGTTCCCAAAATCGAAACAGCCATACCAGCAGCGGCAATAAGATTACCTTTTCTTGCACTTTCCGGATGACTTAGCATCTTTAAACCAACAATGAAGGTTACGGAACCGATCAGGTAACAAATAATCAAGATATTTAATTCCATTGTACTCTATTTCTGAATTTTACAAGGGTTGGATTAAAACTGATTTGAAATAAATCAGGCATGTCATTTTTTCTTTTTAAACATTTCAAGCATACGGTCTGTTACTACAAAACCACCCACAACGTTTAAGGTGCCCAGAATTACCGCAAGGAATCCCAGAATAAGTGCGAGCAAATTATCACTTTCGGCCTTTCCCATAACAATAATAGCCCCAATTATTACCACTCCATGAATCGCATTGGCACCACTCATTAAAGGTGTATGTAAAACACTGGGAACTCTGCCAATCACCTCAATTCCAAGAAATACACTCAGAATAACTATGTAGATCATTTGCTGATGCTGGCTAAGCCAGTTGAATATCTCCTCCATATTATCTATTATCTAACAAATATTGTGTTTAATGGTTTGAATTAATTTAAAACACATTACCTAAAACTTACTACCTATTACTTATAACTTATTACTTACAACTTACAACTTATTCCCTGTCAATTCCTTCACTCTCTCATTACATACCTCACCATTATTGCTGATGCATGTTCCTTTCACCAGATCATCTTCAAAATTTAAATTGAGTTGTCCCTCTTTACCGATGATCAGTTGCAGAAAGTTTAAAATATTCTTTCCATATAATTTACTCGCATCAGATGGCATTGTACCCTGTAAATTTGAATTTCCAATGATTGTTACATTTTTATAGACAAGGGTTTCACGGTCTTTGGTTCTGCTTGTATTACCTCCGGTGATTGAAGCAAGGTCAATTATAAGAGAACCGGCTTTCATATTATCCAGGATACTGTCGGGTAATAGGATTGGTGCCTTTTTGCCAGGGATCTGCGCGGTTGTAATGATTACATCTGCTTTAGATGCAACCTCGGCAATCCTTGCCTGTTGTTTTTGTTTGTATTCTTCGGTCTGGTCAACTGCATAACCACCGGCTTTTGAGGCATCAAGTGCACCTTCAACTTCAATGAACTTGGCTCCGAGACTCATCACTTCTTCTTTAACAGCCGGACGGGTGTCAAAAACTTCAACAACGGCACCCAAACGCTTAGCTGTTGCGATTGCCTGGAGTCCGGCAACCCCTGCTCCCAGTATCATCACTTTTGCAGGAGCAATACTTCCTGCAGCGGTCATAAACATTGGAAAATATTTTGGAAGCTGCATTGCAGCAAGAATCACAGCTTTATAACCTGCAATATTGGCCTGAGAGCTCAGTATATCCATACTTTGGGCTCTGGTTGTTCGGGGCAGCATATCCATACTAAAAGTTGTAAATCCACGCTCTGCCCATTTCTTAATTAATTCAAAATTGGAAAGCGGATTAAAAACGCCCAATAGTACAGCTGATTTTTTTGCTTTGTTAAGATCATCCTCTGTGAGAGGATGGATACTCAATAAAATATCCGAATTTGTTAATACATGTTCTCTTGTACCGATCTCTGCTCCCTGGTCAGAATAGAGGTTATCAGGAGCAAATGCATTTGCACCGCAATTACTTTCGGCTAATACATTTATATTTTGTTTCTTCAGGACTGAAATGTGTTCGGGAATTAATGATACCCGTGTTTCCGGGGAGGGCTCAAGCAAAATACCAATCGTCATGAATTCAATAATATTACTAAGTGATTATTTCCCAAAATAGGAAAAAAAAATAGCTATGCAAGAAAGCTGCATTAAAAATATTACAAATACTTTGCACTGAGCCTCAGGCAGAAGCGACCAGACTAATCAGGATGATGAAATCATTTATGAGGAATAAAATTTGAGCTTAAAAAACTATATTTGCGCCTCAAATGAAGTATATACGTAACTTTTGCATAATTGCTCATATAGATCACGGTAAAAGCACTTTGGCTGACCGTCTTCTGGAGTATACCAATACAATCACCCAGCGTGAATCACAAGCTCAGCTTCTTGATGATATGGACCTGGAACGTGAACGTCGTATTACCATAAAAAGTCATGCAATCCAGATGGATTACATACAGGATGGTCAACCCTATGTTCTAAATCTGATTGACACTCCTGGACACGTGGATTTTTCCTATGAAGTTTCCCGCTCTATAGCTGCCTGCGAAGGCGCATTATTAATTGTGGATGCTTCACAGGGAATACAGGCACAAACCATATCGAATTTGTATCTGGCACTTGAGCACGATCTGGAGATTATCCCAATTCTTAATAAGATGGATCTTCCAGGAGCTATGCCTGAAGAAGTAAAAGACCAGATCATAGAACTGATTGGTTGTAAGCGTGAAGATATTATTCCGGCCTCAGGCAAAACCGGATTGGGAGTAGATAACATCCTGAAAGCCATCGTTGAACGTATTCCTGCTCCAAAGGGTAACCCCGACGGTGAGTTGCAAGCCTTGATATTCGACTCCGTTTTTAATTCTTTCAGGGGAATCATAGCCTATTATAAGGTACTTAACGGTGAGATCCGCAAGGGTGATAAGGTAAAGTTTGTAGCAACCGATAAGGATTATATCGCGGAGGAAGTGGGCACCTTGAAGCTAAGTCAAAAGCCAAAGGATGTCATTAAAACCGGAGATGTGGGTTATATCATTTCTGGAATAAAGGAGGCACGTGAGGTAAAGGTTGGAGACACCATTACTCATAAGGATAAGCCAAGTTTAGAACCAATCAAAGGTTTTGAGGAAGTAAAACCCATGGTATTTGCCGGAATCTATCCGGTTGATACCGATGAGTATGAAGAGCTCCGTGAAAGCATGCATAAATTGCAGCTGAATGATGCTTCTATTGTTTTCGAACCTGAATCATCGGCGGCTTTAGGATTTGGTTTCCGTTGCGGCTTCCTGGGAATGCTTCACATGGAGATTATACAGGAGCGACTGGAAAGAGAATTCGATATGACAGTGATTACCACTGTTCCAAACGTATCCTATAAAGCTTTTACTTCCAAAGGCCTGGAAATCGATGTTCATAACCCTTCCGACCTGCCTGATCCCAGCAAACTGGATCATGTTGAAGAGCCATTTATTAAAGCTAATATCATCACTAAATCTGAATTTGTTGGACCAATCATGTCGCTATGTATTCAGAAACGTGGAACAATTATCAATCAATCTTACCTGACATCCGACCGGGTTGAACTGATATTTGAAATGCCGATGGGTGAAATTGTCTTCGATTTTTATGATCGCCTGAAAACAATCTCAAAAGGATACGCCTCATTTGACTACCATCAGATTGGTTACCGGCAGTCGGATTTGGTTCGTCTGGATATACTCTTAAACAGTGAACCGGTCGATGCACTTTCTTCATTAATACATCGAACTAACTCTTATAATTTCGGAAAAAAGATCTGTGAAAAACTCCGGGAACTGATTCCACGCCAGCAGTTTGAAATCATTATTCAAGCATCCATCGGAGCTAAAATTATTGCCCGCGAAACTGTAAAGGCCTTACGAAAAGACGTTACCGCAAAATGCTATGGCGGTGATATTTCGAGGAAACGTAAGCTTCTTGAAAAGCAGAAAAAGGGTAAAAAGCGAATGAGACAAGTAGGTAATGTAGAAATACCTCAAACCGCCTTCATGGCAGTACTTAAATTGGATTAATTAAACAATTTCGCATTACGCGAATTGCGAAATTTATATGTTAATAAGCCACTAAATGTTAATAAATACCATATTTTAATAAAAATGCAGTTACTGGACGGGAAATTTGTTTCAGAGAAACTAAAAGAAAGAATCGCGATCGAGGCAGCCGAAATTCTAAAGAATACTGGTCGTAAACCTCACCTGGTAGCCATACTTGTAGGGCATGACGGAGGTTCAGAAACCTATGTTGCCAGTAAAATAAAAAACTGCGAAAAGGTAGGATTTAATTCAACATTATATCGCTTTGAAAATACAATTACCGAAGAAGAATTACTCCGGAAAATTGATGAAGTAAATAAAGATCCTAAAACAGATGGCATCCTTGTTCAGCTCCCTTTACCAAAACATATTTCTGCAGATAAGGTTACTGAAAAAATATCTCCTGAAAAGGATGTCGACGGATTCCATCCGGTTAACCTTGGCAGGATGCAGCGTAACCTTCCCTCCTTTTTACCGGCCACTCCGTATGGAATTTTGCTGATGCTTCAGGAATATGGAATCGATACCGCAGGTAAGCATTGTGTGGTAGTTGGCAGAAGTAATATTGTGGGTTCACCAATGAGCATTTTAATGGCCAGGAATACAAATCCCGGGAATTGCACAGTAACCATCTGCCACAGTAAAACCCCGGATATTAAAAAATACAGCCTCGACGCTGATATACTGATCGTTGCCATAGGCAAAAAGAATTTCATTACAGCCGACATGGTAAAAGAAGATGCAATCGTAATTGATGTGGGCATGAACCGCGAGACTTCCACAGAAACTAAATCTGGTTTTAAACTTTTCGGAGATGTGGATTTTGAAAACGTAGCACCTAAATGCTCATGGATTACCCCGGTTCCGGGAGGTGTGGGTTTGATGACTATTGTAGGTTTACTTAAAAACACCCTGGCTTCTGCCAAAAAAGAAATCTATTAAATTATACGTAATATATTTTTTTATTATACGTAAATAACTATTTTTGTTTAGAAACAGATAGGAGTTTACAATGAATGCTAAATTAACGCTAAGCTTTAACGAAGAAGTCATTAATAAAGCAAAAAAGTATGCAGAAGAAAACGATATCAGCCTATCCAGGCTGATAGAATTTCTGTTAACTAAGGTTACTTCAGCTGATTATCAATCCCTCGAACAATATCCCATAGCTGATTGGGTAAATCTGATAGCAGAAGGTAAAGCTGAATATCAAACTAAAAGAACCAGGAAATCAGCTAAAAAAGAATTTTTCGATTCAAGAAAATGAATATTTTCCTGGATGCCAATATTCTGGTTTCTGTTTTGAATAAGGAATATCCCACTTTTACAAATTCAGCTAGAATATTGAGTCTTGCAGATAATAAAAAATTCTGTTTACTGACTTCACCGATTTGTCTGGCAATCGCCTATTATTTTGCAGAAAAAAAGCATAAAAGCAGTATTGCTAAGTCCAAAATAAAAATCCTCTCAGAACATATCAGTATTGCCCAAAATTCTTGTGAAGCTGTCGTCAAATGTTTGAATAATTCCAAAATTCATGATTTTGAGGATGGGCTTGAATATTATGCGGCTTTGGAAAGCAACTGTGATTGTTTTATCACTGAAGATAAAACCGATTTTTATTTTTCGGAGATAGAAGTATTGAGCAGTGAAGAATTCTGTAAAAAATACCTTTTCAATTAAGGTTAGAACTTCACCAGAACTTCCACCAGGGCTTTGAAATTCCGATATAGAGTCCGTCATCCCTCATCTCAAGGGGATAGGTATCGATATAATTACCTTGTCCATCTGCGCCACGGCCAGTTTTAAGATCAAATTCATGGCGGTGGTAAGGACATACCAGCTTACCCGAAATACACCAGCCATTACTAAGGTCAGCACCTGCATGAGGGCATTTATTCTGTACCGCATAAAATTCTCCCCCAGTCTTAACTATACACAGTTTTCTTCCAGATACCTGGACAGTTTTGATAAAATCTTCAGAAGCGATGATGCCTGATGGAAGTATATTAATCCAGTTCATACCCTTGATGATTTGTCAGCATTATGTCTCTATCTTTTTTCTACAAGCTTGATCCCTTAAACTTAAGTATATTTGCGCTCTAAATTACAAAATGGCACACCAAATACCAGCAGACGGCACCTTATTACCATTAATGGAAGAGTTCTACACCATACAGGGTGAAGGATTTCATTCCGGAAAAGCAGCCTATTTCATTCGTTTGGGCGGTTGCGATGTGGGTTGTCACTGGTGTGATGTGAAGGAAAGCTGGGATGCAGAGTTGCACCCATTAACCGAAACGGATCAAATCGTAAAAAATGCTGAAAAGTATCCGGGAAAGGCAGTAGTAGTCACAGGTGGTGAGCCGCTTATTTATAATCTGGATTATCTCACTTCAGAATTACAGAAAAGAGGAATAAAAACATTTATTGAAACATCAGGTGCCTATCCCCTATCAGGCAATTGGGACTGGATCTGTCTTTCACCTAAAAAATTCAAGGCGCCACGTCCGGATATCGCACCATTGGCAGGAGAATTAAAGGTTATCGTGTTTAATAAAAGTGATTTTAAATGGGCAGAGGAATATGCGGCTACGGTATCAGAAACCTGTAAATTATACCTGCAGCCTGAATGGTCAAAATCAGCAGAAGTAATCCCGCTGATTATTGATTATGTTATGGAGAATCCAAAATGGGAAATCTCTCTGCAGACTCATAAATATCTTAATATTCCCTGATTTTTTTCCTCCGGGTTTTGTGAAATAATTGGGTATAATTCTATTCCGATTTATTTCATTGATGATTAATTAATCAATAGACATAATACAGAATATTTTCTACCTTCATAAAAAGGGAATTCTTGTTAGAATGAAAAGATTACTCATATTATTATGTCTTTTACCCTGTATTTGTTTTGCACAAAAACAAACCATATCCCCTGTTAAACAGGCCCAAAAATCCTACAATCTGGCAAATCAATATTTAAGCTACAGATTATATGATAAGGCGATTACTGAACTGAATCAGGCAGTTATCCTGGATAAAAATTTTACTGCCGCCTTTCAGCAACTTGGAGATATTTACCGAAAAACCGGAAATTACAGCAAAGCTCTGAACAGTTATAAAAAGGTTCTTGAAATTGATCCCGAATTTTTACCTCTAACATATTTTGGACTTGCAGAAAGTGAATTAAATACAGGCAATTATGCGCATGCCTACGAACATTTCAATAAATATCTTTCCTATCCCGGATTGAGTGCAGAAGGCAAGCAAAAAACAAATAAATATATTGCAGATTGTATTTTTAGTCTTGAGGCTGTAAAGAATCCGGTAAGTTTTAAACCGGTAAATCTGGGTCCGGGGATTAATACAAAAGAAGAAGAGTATCTGCCGGTAATTACCGCCGATGAGAAAATGATCATATTCACCCGTCAGACCAACAGAAACGAAGATTTTTTCAAAAGTATAAAGCGTGACAGTTTATGGACTACTGCAGAGTATCTGAGTAAAGAAATTAATACGTTTAATTATAATGAAGGGGCTCAATGCATTTCGCCAGATGGGAATTATTTGTTTTTCACTGGCTGCAACCGTCCGGATGGGTTGGGAAGATGCGATATTTATATTTCCAGATGGGAAGGAACCGGCTGGAGTAAACCTTTCAATATAGGTGGACCGGTTAATACACCAGGCTGGGAATCTCAGCCATCTATCAGTGCCGATGGCAGAACCTTATACTTTGTAAGTACCCGTGCCGGAGGCTTTGGTGGCTATGACATCTGGAAATCAGAGCTTAATACTGATGGAACCTGGGCTGTCCCCTTAAATCTCGGACCAGAGATAAATACCTCCTATGATGAACAATCGCCATTTATTCACCCCGATAATGAAAGCCTCTATTTCTCTTCAAATGGCTGGCCCGGACTGGGAAACAAGGATCTTTTCATGAGCAGAAAACTTTTTAAAGATGAAGTTCAAACAGGCTGGAAGAAACCTCAGAATCTTGGTTATCCGATTAATACTTTTGGGGAAGAAAGCGGACTAAGTATCAGCAGTAATGGCGAACTTGCTTTTTTTTCAACCAATCAGAAAGGTGGTTTTGGCGGACTTGACATTTATTCTTTCGAATTGCCCGAAGCCATGAGACCTAATATTGTAACCTATGTTAAGGGTTTGGTCTTTGACAAAATCACAAAGGAAATTCTCGATGCGAAAGTTGAAATCATTAATCTCAAGGATGGAAAAGCAATTTATGATGATATTACTGATCCCGAAACCGGTGAGTTTCTGGCAACTATGATGGTTGGAAAGTCTTTTGGCCTAAATGTCTCTAAAGATGGTTACCTTTTCTATTCCCAAAACTTCACCCCTGATCTGAACCTGATTAACAAACCATTTATTTTGGAAATTCCCCTGGAGAAAATAGAGGTTGGCGGACTGGTCATACTTAATAATATATTCTTCGAAAGCGGGCAGTTTAATCTCCTCTCAGAATCCAAGACCGAATTGCAGCATTTGATACTTTTCATGAAGGAGAATCCATCAATCTCTATCGAAATTGGAGGACATACCGATGATATAGGTGATGAAAAGTCAAATCTGGAGCTTTCAGAAAACCGGGCACGCACAGTATATAATTATCTTCTGAGTAATCATGTTCCCGCGGATAAGATAAGCTATAAAGGCTATGGTGAGGGCCTTCCGCTTAATGATAATTCAACTGAAGAAAACAGAAAAAATAACAGGAGAACAGAATTTAAAATCATAAAAAAATAAATATGGACCAGAATTTTAAAAATCACACACGTTTTGTAATGGGTTATCACAGAATACTCGCTTTGTTTTTATTGTCAGGATTGATTGGATCAACTGTAAATCTGTTTGAATCTTTAGGAACTGATAATCTGTACTCTGCAAGTCTGTTATTACTCTTGTTTTTATGTTGTATCATGCTCTACTGGTATGTTCGGGTTTTTCCACTCAAAGCTCAGGATAGAGCCATTCGTGCAGAAGAAAATTTCAGACATTTCATTCTTTGTGGCAAACCTCTTCCGGCAGGATTGCGCATGAGTCAGATTGTAGCACTTCGTTTTGCCTCTGATGAGGAGTTTTTGGATCTTGTAAATAAAGCACTGGCTGAGAATATGACAAATAAGGCCATTAAATTGCTGATTAAAAATTGGAGACCTGATTATCACAGAGTTTAAGCCCTGGATTTTGATACAAAAGCTATAAAAAATAATTATCTTTTGGCATAAAATATTGGGATAACTATCATAAAAATTAATCAAATTTTTGACTATGAATACCAAGAAAGATCAAAGCATTTTTGACCGTCGTGAAGCATTAAAAATGCTTGGCATAGGTTCAACCGCAGGAATCATGGGTATGCTAGGTTCTACATCTACTGCCAGAGCCTCTGAAAAAGAAACACCATCCTACACACGTGGAATGGCTCCTGTAAAGATTACCAGTGTTAAGGCCATCGCCTGTGCTCCGGCCGGGTCCAACCTGATTGTTGTAAAGGTTGAGACTTCTGAACCCGGCTTATATGGCCTGGGATGTGCAACATTCACCCAAAGAGCAGTTGCTGTAGTCGCGGCAATCAACAGTTATCTCAACGATTTCTGTGTTGGGAAAGATGTGGATAATATTGAAGATATGTGGCATGGAGTATATGTTAGTTCATACTGGCGAAATGGTCCTGTTTTAAACAATGCGCTTAGCGGCCTGGATCAGGCATTATGGGATATTAAAGGAAAACGAGCCAATATGCCTGTTTATCAGCTTCTTGGTGGTAAAGTTAGATTTGCCGTGCCCTGTTATGCCCATGCCAGCGGAAGCACCCCTGAGGAAGTTGCAGATAATGTCCAGAAGTTTATGGATGAGGGTTATAAATACGTCAGGATACAGCAGGGAGGTTATGGTGCAGTTGGAGTAACTCAGAAAAAACCGGATTTTAAGGAAGCTGGATTTGGTGGAGCGAATGATGCCTATATGGATGAACGTACTTATTTAAAATCCGTTCCAAAGATTTTTGAGGCAGTCAGAAAAAAATGCGGGGATGATGTAGAACTATTGCATGATATCCATGAGCGAGTTCAACCAATGGATGCCATCAATATGATCAAACAACTGGAACCTTATCGCCCATATTTTATAGAGGATCCTTTTTCACCTGAAAATATGGAATGGTTCAAACAACTCAGAACAAGTACTTCAGTACCCATTGCTATGGGCGAGCTATTCAACAATATCAACGAATTTAAACTGCCAATGGTAAATCAGTGGTTTGATTATATACGGATTCATATTTCCCAGATCGGGGGTATCACTCCGGCCATGAAAGTCGCAAGACTTGGGGAATGGTTCAATATTAAAACTGCCTGGCATGGTCCCGGTGATGTCTCACCTGTAGGCCATGCTGCAAATGCTCATATTGACCTTGCGGTCTGGAATTTCGGAATTCAGGAGTCGATTCGTTTTTCAGATAAAATAAAAGAGGTGTTCTCAGGATGTCCGACCATGAAAAATGGATATATGTATGTAAATGAAGTTCCGGGATTGGGTGTAGACATTAATGAAAAAGAGGCTGCAAAATATCCGATAGGTACTAAATCTAACTGGCAGGTTCGTAAAGCAGATGGCACTCTGATCAGGCCTTGATACTCACTCATAAATAAATCATCATGCTTAAACAGATTTTAACTGTATGCCTCCTATTTTCCTGCATGCAGGTATTTGCCCAATATCCTGAAGCCAGGATCACAAACGGAGAAATTGAAGCCAGATTATATCTTCCTGATGCCAGCGAAGGGTTTTATCGGGGTACAAGGTTTGACTGGGCAGGTGTAATTCCAAGCCTTAAATATAAGGGTCACGAATATTTCGGAGAGTGGTATGCAAAGCATGATCCCACCAGACACGATGCTATTACAGGCCCTGTAGAAGCCTTTGACCCAATTGAATATGATTCTGCTGCTCCTGGCGAAACCTTTATCAAAATCGGTATTGGAACTGTTAAAAAGATCAATAATAACCCATATCGCTTCAATGCTCCTTTTGAACTGGTCAATACAGGAAAATGGAAAGTGCGTAAGAAAAGTGACCGGATTATCTTTATCCATAAATTGGATGATGGAAAAGGCTATTCATACACTTATACCAAAACGGTAAGATTAATAAAAGGTAAACCTGAGCTGGTGCTTGAGCATAATTTAAAGAACACAGGTCAGAAATCAATTAATACAAGCGTTTTTAACCATAATTTCTTTGTGATCGATAGTCAGACCACCGGGTCCGATTTCACCGTAACTCTTCCCTTTAAAATTGCTAATAAACCTACGGGTAAAAACCTGATGGATTTCAGTGAAAATAAAATGAGCTATTTAAGAGACCTCAAAAAAGGTGAAAGTACAATGGAGTATCCTACCGGATATTCAGGTGATAAGGTTGAAGATTATGATTTCAGAATAGAAAACAAAAAAACCGGTGCCGGTGTAAGAATTACTGCCGACCGGGCCTTATCAAAATTTATGTACTGGTCGGTCCCCACAACACTGAGTCCGGAGCCTTTTATCAAGGTTGATGCTGACCCGGGGAAGGAGTTTAACTGGACGATAAACTATCAGTTCTATAACACAGAAAAATAGGTATTAAATAAATTTATATGATCAACAGAAGATCTTTCATTAAAAATTCAGGAATTATTGCACTAAGCAGTGCATTACCTGTATGGGCTAGTCCGATAAATGGCTATTCTGCACTTAAATATCCTCCATTTGGATTACAGGTTTATACATTAAACAGCATCATTAATGCTCCGGGTGCGGATACTAAAACTGTTCTAAAACAAATTGCAGCCCTTGGAATCAGGGAACTTGAAACTGCAACTGGATCTGGTGGCTTATATTACAGACATACTGCCAGGGACTTTGCGGCTATGGTAAATGATTTGGGTTTAAAATGGATAGGCAATCATGTGGGCGGCCTACCCCGCACTGCCCAGGTAGCAGCAGGTTCGCGAAATTTGAGGGATAATTTGCAGCAAATTGTAGATGAAGCTGCTGAAGGTGGATGTGGCTGGGTAATTTGTTCCAGTTCATCAATCAACAATCTTGATGAAATAAAAAAAACAACTGAAATCTTTATCAAAGCAGGTGATGCCGCTTCAAAAAATAAGATGAAATTTGCCTACCATAACCATCAGTCGGAATTTACAGTAATCGAAGGCACATCTGCATTCGATTATGTTTTAGGCAATACCGATAAAAACAAAGTTTTCATGGAGCTGGATCTTGCCTGGGCAACGGCAGCAGGCATGGATCCTGTGGCCTTGTTCAAAAAATACCCGTACCGATTCCCTTTATGGCATGTTAAAGATCTCGATAAAACCACAGGCAAGCCATGCCCGGTTGGAAAAGGCAAGGTTGATTTTAACCATATCTTTGAAAACTCCAGGCTTTCAGGTGTTAAACATGCCTTTATTGAACAGGATGGTGCTAAGATTATTGATGATCCGGCATCAAGTGTTGCCTGGCTGAAGGAAAATATTTACAATAAGTCTTAAGTTAACCTTCATTTCATCCTGGAATATATTCAGGATGAAATGAAGGTTCAGGAAATTGCCTGCCTTATCCTGATTAATTTAATCAGCAGATCTTCCAGATTATCCAGATGAAGCATATTTGCACCATCGGATTTGGCATTAGCAGGATCAGGATGGGTTTCAATGAATAGTCCATCAGCCCCTACGGCAATTGCAGCTTTTGCAATAGTTTCTATCAGGGCTGGCTTTCCTCCGGTCACACCGCTGGCCTGATTGGGTTGCTGCAATGAGTGGGTACAATCCATCACTACCGGTACACCAAAAGATCTCATTTCCGGTATCCCTCTGAAATCAACTATCATATCCTGATATCCGAAAGTATTACCCCTGTCGGTAAGGATTACATTCCTATTACCGGAATCCTGAACCTTATCAACTGCAAATCGCATTGCAGCAGCAGAAAGAAACTGTCCCTTTTTTACATTAATTGTTTTTCCGGTCCTGGCCGCAGCAATCAAAAGATCGGTTTGACGGCATAAAAAAGCAGGAATTTGCAAAACATCCACATACTCAGCAGCCATAGCGGCTTCGTGACTTTCATGAATATCTGTTACGGTAGGTACAGCAAATTCACGGCTAAGTCTGGACAATATTTTCAATGCCTTTTCATCTCCGATTCCTGTAAAAGAATCAAGTCGCGAACGGTTTGCCTTTCTGTATGAACCCTTGAAAATCAATGGAATAGCCAATCTGTCTGTAATATTTACAATCCTGTCGGCTATTTTTAGCGCCATCTCTTCACTTTCTATCGCACATGGACCGGCCATAAGAAAAAAATTACCTGAGCCGGTATGTTTTATTTGGGGTATATTATTGATCATTAATTTCCTAATTCTGATATAAATTTGATACGCATCAGTTGTACTTCTTCGCGTGTATAATCATCTGTTCCCAGTTCAGCCATTGCAGTATCAATGGAATCCGTTTCTGTAGACCTGAAATAATCGTACACTTCATCCTGCCTGTCTTCCTCTATCAATTCATCAATGTAATAATTAAGGTTTAGCTTTGTTCCAGAATTGACAATGGTTTCAAGCTCTTTTAAAATATCATCGTAGGTAATTCCTTTAGCCGATGCAATATCTTCCAATGCAATTTGCCTGTCTATATTTTGTATAATTGACACCTTTAAAGCTGATTTATTGGCAGCGCTCTTAATCACAAGATCAACCGGACGATCGATATCATTATCTTCAACATATTTTTTAATCAGTTCAATAAATGGGTTGCCGAACTTCAAGGCTTTTCCAGAACCAACACCATGAATCTGCTTAAGTTCTTCAATAGAAACCGGGTAGTGGGTACACATTTCATCCAATGAAGGATCCTGAAACACAACAAATGGAGGTAAATTTTTCTGTTTTGCGATCTTTTTCCTCAGATCTTTAAGCATCTGTAAAAGCTGGGTATCCAGTGCTCCGCTCTGCTGTTGTGATTCTTCTACTTCATCTTCCGCCTCATCCATGAGATAGTTTAGAATAAACTTCAATGAATGCGGATTTTCAATAAATGCATTGCCGGATCTGGTCAGCTTTAGTAAGCCATAATTATCAATATCCTTCTGAACATAATTATTGAGAACTGCCTGACGCAGTAAAGATTTCCATAAAATTTCACCCTGCTCCTTTCCTGAGCCAAAAAGAGGATGTTTGCTATGTCCATAGGAAGCAACCTGGGCATTTTCGATACCCATCATAATATTGATGAAATACTGGTCATCAAATTTTTCGCCAAGCTCCCTGATTAATTTCAATACACTATGCAAAGGGACTTCTGCATCGAAATATTTTTTGGTGTGACGGCAATTATCACACATATTATTGCAACCAGTTTCATTGAAATTCTCACCAAAATAATGTAATATCTGTTTACGCCTGCATACAGAAGATTCGGCATAATCAATCACTTCTTTGAGTATCTGGGTTCCTATTTCACGCTCAGAAACAGGTTTATCTTTCATAAACTTAGTGAGTTTATCGATATCCTTCTGGGAATAAAAGGCAACGCAAATACCCTCACCCCCATCCCGGCCTGATCGACCGGTTTCCTGATAATAACCCTCCATGCTCTTGGGAATATCATGGTGAATAACATAACGGACATCCGGCTTGTCTATTCCCATACCAAAAGCTATGGTAGCAACAATCACATCAACATCTTCCATCAGAAAATTATCCTGGGTTTCAGCCCGAGTTTTCGGATCCAGTCCGGCATGATATGGAAGTGCCTTAATTCCGTTTAGTTTTAATGCTTCTGCTACCTCCTCTACTTTTTTACGGCTCAGGCAATAAACAATTCCTGATTTTCCGGAATTCATTTTTGCATACCTGACAATTTCTTTAATGACATTCCGCTTTGCGCGTACTTCATAGAATAAATTGGGCCGGTTAAAAGATGATTTGAATAGAGCCGCATTATTCATCTGCAGGTTTTTCTGGATATCCTGCTGAACTTTAGGGGTTGCAGTAGCTGTAAGTGCAATAATTGGAATTTTATCACCTATATTGTCAATAACCTGACGAATTCTGCGGTACTCCGGCCTGAAATCATGGCCCCATTCCGAAATACAGTGTGCCTCATCAACCGCTACAAATGAAATAGATATACCCCTCAAAAAATCGACATTCTCAGGTTTGGTAAGTGATTCAGGAGCAACATAAAGTAATTTGGTTTCCCCATTGCTTACATCCTCCTTTACTTTAGTTATCTCAGATTTATTTAAGGAAGAATTTAAAAAATGAGCGATGCTGTCAGTTCCCCCAAAAGCCCTTAACTGATCCACCTGATTTTTCATCAGAGCTATTAATGGTGAAATGACGATTGCTGTACCTTCGCTCATAAGGGCCGGTAACTGGTAACAAATTGATTTGCCACCACCCGTTGGCATTATTACAAAAGTATCTTTCTTCTGAAGTATGCTGGTTATAATGGCTTCCTGATCACCTTTAAAGTTATCAAAGCCAAAAAAATTCTGTAGATTATCAAACAGGGATTTGTTTATTTCCATTGCCTGGTTGGAAAAAATTGAAAATGGGTCATAATAATATTCAAAATAACATATTTTTGCGATTAATTATCTATTTATTAAAAAAATATCTCATTGAAAAGCAATGTTGAAATATTAGAAATTGCAAGACAAACGCTTCTAATTGAAGCTGAAAGCGTAAAACGGCTTGCAACTCATTTAAACGATAATTTTTCAGAATTAGTACATCAAATTCTGTACCTAAATGCCAGAGTTATAGTAACAGGCATTGGAAAAAGTGCAATAATCGCTCAAAAAATTGTTGCGACTTTCAATTCCACCGGAACACCTGCAATTTTCATGCATGCAGCGGATGCCATTCACGGTGATTTGGGAATGATTCAAAAAGATGATCTGGTGATCTGCATCTCAAAAAGTGGAAATACACCCGAAATTAAAGTATTGATTCCATTGTTGAAACAGGGAGGCAATAAACTGGTTGGAATGGTTGGTGATAAAGATTCTTTTCTGGCCAGACAATCAGACTGGATCCTTGACACTTCTGTTGAACATGAGGCTTGCCCGCATAATCTGGCACCAACAAGCAGTACGACTGCCCAATTGGCTATGGGTGACGCCTTGGCAGTCAGTTTACTTGAATGCCGTGAATTCAGCAGTGCTGATTTTGCAAAATATCATCCCGGAGGTTCATTAGGAAAACGACTCTATTTGAAAGTATCAGATCTGGCTGCACAAAACGAAAAACCGGTAGTTTCTTCAAATGCTAGCGTGAAAGAGGTAATCATCGAAATCACAAAGAACCGTTTGGGTGCAGTAGCTGTTGTTGATCATGGAATCTTAAAAGGAATTATCACTGACGGGGATATACGCCGCATGTTAAATAAAAACAGTACCATTGAAGAACTTTGTGCTGCAGACATAATGACAAGCTCCCCGAAATACATAGATAAAAACGAACTTGCTGTAAACGCACTGGAAATACTCCGCGAAAATAATATTACCCAGATACTTGTCGGAACAGGCACAAAATTTGAAGGCTTTATCCATCTTCATGACCTTTTGAAAGAAGGAATCATTTAAAAGCATAAATCAATATGAAAAATTATTATGCCCTGATTTTGGCAGGAGGAATTGGCAGCAGATTTTGGCCAATAAGCCGAACTGCACATCCAAAGCAATTTATCGATATACTGGGTACAGGTAAAACACTCATACAGCAAACATATGATCGATTTTTAAAGATTGTACCTAAAGAAAACATCTTTATTCTAACCAATGAATCCTATATTCATCTGGTACAGGAACAGTTACCCAACCTGGACAATTCCCAGATACTTGCAGAACCAATAATGCGTAATACGGCTCCCTGCATAGCATATGGAAGTCATAAGATTCTAAAGCTAAACCCTGAAGCCTCCATTGTAGTTGCTCCTTCTGATCACCTTATCATGGATTCAGAAGAATTTACCCGTTGTATAAAAAAATCGCTTGATACTGCCTCAAACCATGACTGCCTGATCTCATTGGGTATTAAGCCTTCGCGGCCAGATACCGGATATGGCTATATTCAATATAACACAAAAAAGATAGGCGATGATTTTTTTATGGTTAAAACCTTCACTGAAAAACCAAATAAAGAATTAGCCAAAACCTTCGTTCAAAGCGGAGACTTTTTATGGAATGCCGGAATATTTGTCTGGTCTGTAAAAAGTATCCTCAATGCCTTTAAAAAATATCTCCCGGAGATGAATGATATATTCAAGGAAGGTGAAGCTTTATATAATACCGCAGAGGAGCAGGAATTTGTTCATTCTGCATTTTCCCAGTGCACCAACCTTTCTATTGATTACGGAATCATGGAAAAAGCAGAAAA
>CAZTRY010000005.1:32526-49795 GCA_964616525.1 uncultured Sphingobacterium sp.
CGGAGTTTATTTAAGAACAAGCTTTTGTCTGACAGCTTCATACAGCAAAATACCTGCAGAAACCGAAACGTTTAAAGACTCAATCTCTCCATACATAGGTATTTTTGCGAGATGATCAGCTATACGGATAAGTTCTGTAGAAATACCATTTTCTTCTGAGCCCATTATTATTGCCGTGGGAACAGTATAATCAGGCTGATATAGGTAATCATTCGTTTTTTCGGTACAAGCAACAAGCTGTAAACCAGATTCCTGTAAAAACTTAGCTGTTTTAAACAAACTATCATGACGGCATACAGGGATCTTGTACAAGGCACCGGCTGAGGTCTTAATCGCATCCGGGTTGATTTGCGCTGAACCTTTTGATGGAACAATAAGGGCATGAACTCCGGCACATTCAGCAGTGCGGGCAATGGCACCAAAATTTCTTACATCCGTAATCCCATCAAGTATTAAAACCAGAGGCACTTCACCCTTCTCGTAAATAGCAGGAATTATATTCTCAATTTTATCATAGCTGATCGGGGAAATAAATGCCACAGCACCCTGATGGTTTTTTGCTGTTAAACGGTTCAGCTTCTCTACAGGTACCAGCTGAAATCCAATTTCCTGTTCATTGATCAATGCCCGAAGCTCTAAAATGATACCTCCGCTAAGCCCTCTTTGAAGGTATAGGTTCTCTATTTCCTTACCACTCTTTATTGCCTCAATAATCGCACGGATTCCGAATACCATTTGGTTAGACTCATGGCTTTCATTGTCCCTTCTTCTTTTAAAAGAGTTAGTGTTCATTTCTATAGATTATAGTAAGCAGCGAAGTTAGATATTATTTCCATTTTACTATAAATGACGTATTTATTTTGAATTAAATCAAAGTTTATCAACATCTCAAAAAGTTATTAACAATTATGATTTATTGATTTAAGAGCTGATTTTTTAAAATATCCATAAAATATTAACAATTAATGTGAACAAAAAAGTGATTTGGAAGGCTTAAAGCAAATAGTGTGAATTGCTAAAAAAAATCGGTGTGAAAAACTAAAAAATTTCCGCTTCAATTTTTGTATACTTTTGTTGTTATGAGTTTAGAAAAGGATCAGGAATTTAATAAAAGTAACAAAAATACATTTTCATCTGAACGCCGTAACAGATTGAGTACAATCGCAAGCGGTCTGGGGAAATTACCTCCTCAGGCGCTGGATTTGGAAGAGGCTGTTTTGGGTGCCCTGATGCTGGAAAAGGATGCACTTTCTGCTGTAATTGACATCTTAAAACCTGATGTTTTTTACAAGGATAGTCATCAGAAAATTTTTGAAGCTATACAGGCACTTTTTCAAAAGTCCTCTCCTGTTGACATCTTAACTGTTACAGCTCAGTTACGTCAGCAGGGCGACCTGGAAATGATTGGAGGAGCATACTATATTACCGAACTTACCAATCGTGTTGCATCGGCCGCAAACATAGAATATCATGCCAGAATTATATCACAAAAATTTATTCAGCGTGAATTGATCAGGATTTCAACTGAAATCATTAGCAATGCATACGAGGATACAACAGATATATTTGATCTGTTAGATCATGCTGAAAAGAATCTTTTCGATATCGCCCAAAACAATCTGAGGAGAGATTCCAGAAAGATGGATGACATCATCAGAGAATCACTTGATAATCTTGAAAAAATTAAAGATAAAGTCGATGGATTAACCGGTGTGGCATCTGGCTTCACAGCTCTGGATCGCATTACCTCGGGCTGGCAGCCTTCTGATCTGGTAATTGTTGCGGCAAGACCTGCAATGGGTAAAACAGCTTTTGTTCTAAGTTGTGCCCGGAATGCAGCTGTGCAGTTCAATAAGCCGGTGGTTTTTTTCTCATTGGAAATGTCCTCAGTTCAATTAGTCAACCGTCTGATATCAGGCGAAACGGAAATAGAACAGGAAAAAATCCGAAAAGGCCATCTGGCAGAATGGGAATGGCAAAAACTTCACTCAAAGATTGGAACATTAACCGAAGCACCTCTATTTATTGACGATACACCAGCATTGAATATTTTCGAGTTCAGAGCCAAATGCAGACGATTAAAAGCCCAGTATGATATCCAAATGATTATCATTGACTACCTGCAACTTATGCATGGTAAAAGTGACGGAAAAGGCGGAAACCGGGAGCAGGAGATTGGCAGTATTTCTAGAGCCCTAAAATCAGTGGCAAAAGAACTCAATGTACCGGTCATTGCCCTATCGCAACTCAGCAGGGCAGTAGAAACCCGGCCAGGTGCAGCTAAAAAGCCTATGCTATCGGATCTTCGTGAATCGGGATCTATTGAGCAGGATGCAGATATGGTGCTTTTCCTTTACCGTCCGGAATATTACGGCTTAACTGAAGACGAACAGGGACGTTCAACCGTCGGTATAGGCGAAGTAATCGTGGCTAAACATCGAAATGGTGAGACAGGAACGGTTCCATTGCGATTTGTTGGTAAATATGTGAAGTTCGTGGATTTGGAAGAGGATTTCAGCAATGCTTCTGCAAGTAACCCAAATCCATTTGCAGGTATTAGTCCTTCTCAGGATTTCGAGAAACCAAATAACTTTATTATCCGTCCATCCAGAATGGATGATATGGATGATGAACCACTTTTTTAATTAAAGGCCTGAAAAGAATTTTCTTAAAGAAACAAGCCCAGTAAAACTGCAGCCAGAATAATCAGCGGTGTTCTGATTTTGGTGAATGTCAGTAAAAGGAAGGTACTTATAATCAGTGCTACTGAAAGGTAATTTATCCCGACTGGATGAATCAGTAATAGAAATGCCGCCCCCATAAAACCAACAGAAACTGCATTTATACCTGATAATGAATTCTTTATCCGGGTTATTTTCTTCAGATCGTTCCAGAAAGGGACGATAAATAAGATGAGAATCAAACCCGGAAGATTTATTCCAAGCACCGCAATTATGCTACCCATTATCTGACCATAAATACTTGCACCTGAATTTTTCATGGTCATGCCCCCAACAAAGGACGTAAATGAAAAAGTAGGGCCGGGTAAAGCTTGCTGAAAGGCATATCCTGAAAGAAATTGGTCTGAGCTAAGGTAGTTCTTCATCTCTACGAATTCGGTGTACATAAATGGAACCAGAACCTGCCCTCCTCCAAAAATCATGATCCCGTTACGATAGAAATTCTCAAACATACGAATCGGTAAACTGAAGGGTGAAGTACGGTTAATGAGTGCACCCAATCCGGCGAACAAAAGCAAAACCCCAATAAAATAAGCAATCTTCTTAGGATTAATGTTCGAGAAAAGCCTGATCCTCAGATCATTCTCTTCCACTTCTTTATTGATGCTGGATGATACGATACCACCAATCAAAATAAGAATTGGAAATGCATAGGCATTTCGTAATAACAAAGTGGCAAATAAGGAACCTGCAGCAAGCCAGAATGATGTTTTTGATTTCAAAATCTTCTCCCCGAAAGAATAAGCAGCATAGGCTACAATCCCAACCGCTACCGGTTGAACATAATGAAGTACCTGTGTAAATTTTTCCTCCTGCCCAAGCAAAGTATAACTTATTACAGCAAGGCACATCAAAACTGTGGAAGGTAAAATCCAGATAATAAAGGCACTGATTGCGATTGGAAGTCCGCCCACCTTATAAGCAATTCCAATCAATGTTTGAGTAGAAGATGGTCCGGGAAGGATTTGAGTCAGAGCATTAAGCTCCAGCAGTTCATTTTCAGAAATATACTGGCGCTTTTTGACGAAATTTTTGAGCATCATCCCGATATGAGCCTGAGCTCCGCCAAATGCTGTTAGCGTAAACCATATTACATCAGTAAGAAATATAAGCTGACGTTTTCTGATCATAACATTTAATCGTCTTCGTAATCTAAACCATTTGCAGAATTAAATACTGTCTGTAACTCTGAAAATGCGTGCATATCCCCTTTTCTTCTGGCAACTTCCATCCCCTTTTTATAAATATCTAATGCATCCGGCTTACGGCCAATGATTTCGTACAATTTACCCAAATGATAATAAGTTCCAACATAATCCGGATGATTAGTAATCAGATCTTCAAAATAAAACAATGCCTTTTCATGATCATTGACGTTAAAATACTCTGTAGCAAGTGCATATTTTAAAAAAGGATCTTCAGGTTCATTTTTAAGAAAATCCAAAAGCTTTTGTAAACGGACATGATGCATTTTAATTTGGCTTTTTTGAGTAGATTTGTAAAAACAGAAATCTATATGAAAGTATTAGTTTGTGTCAGTAACGTTCCAGATACTACTACAAAAGTAACTTTTAGTGCCGATAATACCCAATTCAATACTGCAGGTGTTCAATATATTTTGAATCCTTACGATGAAATTGCGCTGGCACGGGCTATCGAGTTAACCGAAGGCGGAAAAGGAACGTTGACTATCATACATGTAGGGGAAATTGGTGCTGAACCAACCATCAGAAAAGCTCTGGCTATTGGGGCAGATGATGCTGTCAGAATCAATGCAGCTCCAAGAGACGCTTATTTTGTAGCCGCTCAGATTGCTGAATATGCAAAAGACAAAGGCTTCGAAATGATACTAACAGGCAGAGAATCAATTGATTACAACGGATCTCAACTTGCTTCAATGATTGGAGAATTTATGGATATCCCTTCCATTTCAATTATTAAAAAATTAGATCTTGATGGTAATCAGGCCAGTATTGTTCGTGAAATTGAAGGTGGTAAGGAATTGCTGAAAGTCTCATTCCCATTTGTAGCAAGTTGTGCAGAGGGTGTAGCAGAGCCAAAGATCCCCAACATGCGCGGGATTATGTCAGCAAGGACTAAACCATTGGAAGTTAAAGAAGCTGCGCCTGTTGAAAAACTGCTTGATTTCAGGTCCTATTCCATACCGGCTCCACGTGGCTCAGTGACAATGCTTGGTGCGGATGAATCAGATAAACTGGTTGACCTGTTACATACCAGATCCAAAGTTATTTAAAGCTATAATAAATTCATTAAGCCTATAAAGGCTATAAAGAAGAGAATATGTCAGTTTTAGTATATGTAGAGAATGCGGAGGGGAAATTCAAGAAATCTATATTTGAGGTAGTTTCCTACGCCGCCGCTATTGCAGAAGAGTTAAAGACAGAATTGGTTGCTATTTCGATAGGCAATGTAGGCCAGGCAGATCTGAATAGCCTTGGAAAATACGGTGCCACTAAAGTGCTCAATGTCTCAAATGATAAATTAAAGTCCTTTGTCAATCAGGCCTATGCATCAATTATCGCTGAAGCCGCCAAAAAAGAAGCCTCAACACTTGTTGTTTTCTCAAATACATTCAGCGCTAAGGGCCTTGCCCCTCGCGTAGCTGTAAAGCTTAAGGCCGGACTTGCCGATTCAGCTGTTGAGTTACCAGAAATTGACAATGGTAAATTTTTGATAAAGAAAACAGCATTTTCAGGTAAAGCATTTGCGACTGTTGAACTGGTTTCTCCGATTAAGGTTATCACACTAAATCCAAATTCATACCAGCTTAAAGAAAGTGGATCAGCCGGTAAAGTAGAAGATTTTACTCCCGAATTCAAGGAATCTGACTTTCGTACAATGATTACAGAGATCGTAAGAGCAAGTGATAAAATTGCTCTTCCTGATGCTGAACTTGTAGTTTCTGCAGGTCGTGGCATGAAAGGACCTGAAAACTGGGGTATGATTGAGGAACTGGCTTCTGTCCTGGGAGCGGCAACTGCCTGCTCTAAACCTGTTTCTGATGCCGGATGGCGCCCTCATGAAGAACATGTTGGTCAGACGGGAATAGCTGTTAGTCCTAATCTATATATTGCCATTGGTATTTCTGGTGCAATACAACATTTAGCAGGGGTTAGCTCATCTAAAACTATTGTAGTAATCAACAAGGATCCTGAGGCTCCTTTTTTCAAAGTTGCGGATTACGGGATTGTTGGAGATGCTTTTGAAGTAGTTCCCAAATTAATAGAGGCGATCAAAGCTTATAAATCAAATTCTTAATCCCGGGGATTCTTAGTTGAGCTCCATTGATTTTTAGCTAATTTAATGAAGAAGATAAAATTAGATATTGTAGGCCTGTCATACAGCCAAACACAATCGGGAGCTTATGCACTCGTATTGGGTGAAATAAACGGGCGCAGAAGACTTCCTATCATTATTGGGGCTTTTGAAGCCCAGGCTATTGCAATTGAGATTGAGAAGATGACACCAAGCCGTCCGCTGACCCACGATCTATTCAAATCACTTGCCGGCTCATACAGTATTAACATACAGGAGATTATAATTTATAATCTTATTGATGGAATATTTTTTGCAAAACTTATCTGCTCTGACGGTAAAAAAACTTCAGAGATTGATGCCAGAACTTCTGATGCCATTGCATTAGCAGTTCGTTTTGATTGTCCGATTTATACTTATGAATTCATCCTGGCGACTGCAGGAATAGTCATTGAAGGTAATGAGTTTGTTTTTCTGGAGAATATCGAAGCTCCGGCTGAAGAAAAGGCAGTTTCTGCGACTATTAATTTCAGCTCACTTACAGAAGATGAACTTAAAGCAAAGCTAAAAGATGCACTGGCCGAAGAAGCCTATGAAAAAGCTGCAAAAATACGTGATGAACTTTCGAGAAGAAAATCTTCATAATTTTCTTTAAAAAGTATTAATTCTAATTCTTATTTCTAAATTTCAAGTTTAAATCTGAATTTAATATTCTTATGGAGAGATTTACCGGACTGATTGGGGTTGTTTTGATTTTTGCAATTGCCTTTCTGATGTCCAATAATAGAAAAGCGATCAATTACAAATTGGTATTTTCCGGTTTGGCAATACAAATCTCTCTTGCTGTATTCATTCTTAAAATCCCGATAGGGAAAAGTATTTTCGCCTGGCTTGGCGATGCCGTTACAAAGATCCTGAACTTTTCACAAGCTGGAGCAGCATTTGTATTTGGCCCTTTGGTTAATACCGCCAATATGAGCAAAGCTTTTGGGAATGGAAACGAATTTATCTTCTTCTTTAATATTATTCCTACAATCATTTTTGTTGCCGTAATAGTTAGTGTGGCTTATTATCTGGGGATTATGCAGCGTATTGTGAAGTTCATTGCCTATATCGTTTATAAATTAATGGGGGTATCTGGTTCTGAAGCACTTTCTAATGTGGCCAGTGCATTTGTTGGACAGGTTGAGGCACAAATCATGATCAAACCTTATTTAAAGGGCATGACCATGTCAGAATTATTAGCCTCAATGACGGGAAGTATGGCTTGTATCGCCGGTGGAGTGATGGCAGTTTATATTGCACTGGGTGTGCCTGCAGAATATCTAATTGCTGCTAGTTTAATGGCTGCCCCAGCTGCACTGGTTATTTCCAAGATTGTCTGGCCTGAAACAGAAATATCAGAAACCAAGGGACGGGTTTCTTTAGAAATTAAGAAAACAAATGCGAATCTGGTTGATGCGATTTCTCATGGTGCAAGTGATGGATTAAAAGTAGGTTTAAATGTGGTGGCCATGCTGATTGGGTTTATTGCTATCATCGCTCTGGTTGATTTTGTTCTTGGAAAAGTAGGCTCCGGACTTCATAGTCTGGGATTAACCCTTTCTTTTATTGGGATCAATTTACAGACACTTAGTCTGAACCAAATTCTGGGAGCGCTTTTTTCAATATTTGCCTATGCCATGGGCGTTCCAGGTAAAGATATTCAGATAGCGGGGTCCTTAATGGGCACTAAAATGGTTATCAATGAATTTGTAGCCTATCTCGATCTCGCAAAGATCAAAGAGACCCTAGATCCGAAAACTATTTTGATAACCAGCTTTGCCCTGTGCGGATTTGCCAATTTCAGCTCGATTGCCATACAGGTAGGAGGAATCGGTGAACTATCTCCGGAAAGAAGGACTGACCTTGCCAAGCTTGGAATGAGGGCCCTGATTTGCGGTACCCTCGCCTCCTATCTTTCTGCAACCATCGCAGGGATTTTAATGTAGCTAATTAAAAAAGCTGCTCAGATAATTTCTTGCAGGTTGAAATCCTGTATAAAGCAAAAAACTCCGAAGGAATAATCCTTCGGAGTTTTTCTATTTAAATAAATAATGTATTAACGGTTTTTCAACTCAACGTATGTACGCACCGTCTCACCTGTAAAAATCTGTCTTGGTCTGCCAATTGGTTCTTTATTCTCTCTCATTTCCTTCCATTGGGCAATCCATCCCGGTAAACGTCCTAAAGCAAAAAGTACAGTGAACATATCCGTTGGAAAGCCTAAAGCCCTGTAAATAATACCAGAATAGAAATCTACGTTAGGATAAAGCTTACGATCTACAAAATAAGGATCGTTCAATGCTGCAGTTTCAAGTTTCTTTGCAATATCCAGAACAGGATCATCAATTCCCAGTTTATCAAGAATTTCATCACATGCCTTTTTAATAATTTTAGCACGTGGATCAAAATTTTTGTAAACGCGATGACCAAATCCCATCAATCTGAAGCCATCGTTCTTATCCTTTGCTTTATTGATCCATTTTTCGGTATCACCCCCATCATTTTTAATCTGCTCAAGCATCTCAATTACTGCCTGGTTAGCACCACCATGAAGTGGGCCCCAGAGCGCTGAAATACCCGCTGATATAGATGCGTATAAATTACAGTCTGATGAACCCACCATCCGAACCGTTGAAGTTGAACAGTTTTGTTCATGATCAGCATGAAGAATAAATAAAACATTCATAGCCTTCACCACTACCGGATCAATCTCGATTTGTTCTGTACGCTGACCGAAGGTCATATTCAGAAAATTACTTACGTAATCCAGATTGTTTTGCGGATAAATGATCGGATGTCCCAGTGATTTCTTGTAGATCCAGGAAACCACAGTAGTCATTTTTGCAAATAACTTGATTATTGTCAGATTTTGCTCTTCGGGAGTTTGCTTTGCATTTAATGATTCAGGATAAAAAGAAGAAAGAGAGCAAATCAATGA
This sequence comes from uncultured Sphingobacterium sp., assembly GCA_964616525.1. Lineage (GTDB taxonomy): Bacteria > Bacteroidota > Bacteroidia > Sphingobacteriales > Sphingobacteriaceae > Daejeonella. The sequence continues at coordinate 41,527 of CAZTRY010000005.1, forward strand.
AGATAGCTGACCCATTGGATGAGATTTTGAAGGAAAGCCATCAAAAAACTTCTTCATATCCTCATGAACAAGAGTATGTCTAGAAATACTCGCCTGAAAGGCATCAAGTTGAGTTTGATTTGGCAACTCACCATAAATCAACAGATAGGCAACTTCAATAAAAGTAGATTTCTCTGCTAATTCCTCAATACCATAGCCTCTGTATTTTAATATTCCATCCTCTCCATCCAAAAATGTAATGGCACTTTTTGTTGCACCTGTATTTTTATATCCAGAATCAAGAGTTATATATCCGCTTGCGTCCCGAAGTTTAGAAATATCAATGGCCTTTTCACCTTCAGTACCAATGATGATTGGTAGTTCGTAAGTTTGTTCTCCTATTTTTAAGGATGCTGATTCTGACATAAAATTCTAATAGTTGATTCACAAAACTAATAATTATGTGCGCTTTTGACCTAATTTTGGCGAAAGCTTTTGCAATATTTTTGTTAAAAAATCAAAAAAGTATCTAAATAGTAAAAGATTGAATGGTATTCATTGAAATATGAATAAAAAAAGCATTGAATATTAAGCAGCTGCGAATTATTTCTTTGCTATAGTTTCTTTCACTTCTCCGCAATGAAGCATCTCATCACCATAATATGGGTTCATTATTTCCTCCTGTGACGAAAGCCAGTATCCACCTTCTCCCTCATTAGCCATAGGGCAGTACTGAACATAAATACTACCTGAAGATATTTCAGATTGTTTAAACAAAGTAATCACATCATTACTCAAAGCAGTAAAACTGACTCGCTGCTCTGCAAGATCTGTGCTTGCAGCAATTTTATCAGCTAAAACTGCGGTATTTTCAGATCCCTTTACCTTACGTAAGGCAATGGCAAGTTCTGAAGCCACAGTTTTTGCCTTTGCAGGATCAGAAGCAACTAATACATCTTTTAACTGAATGTAATGATTATAAACCTGCGCAGATACAGAATCTTTGATCTCAACAGGTACAAGTGGCACAGCAATAGAATCTGTTTTGGCAGTTTCTGACTGTGTTGAAGTCTCATTACAGGCTGAAAATAATCCGGAAATCGTTAAAACTGAAATAAATAATCTAATACTGTTCATAATAATTGGTTTTTTATGGCAAAGATATAAATCGAATTTAATTGTTGATGGTTTTGATATAAAGCTCCTCGACCTTTTTACGAGCCCATTCTGTTTTCCTGAGAAATTTCAGACTGGATGAAATGCCCGGATTTTCATTAAAGCAATTGATTCTGATCAATATACCAAGTTTATCCCATCCATAATGATCTACAAGATATATCAGGATCATTTCTAGCGTTTTGCCATGAAGCGGATTATTTGGCTGTGCTGTATTCATAGATCAGAGTTTAAACCACTACAAAGGTAGAAACCCATTTCGAATTTTTGATTTAAGTAGTCTTTCATTTATCTGGCTTTTAATTTTCATAGATTTGCCGATAAACATAGCCTCATCTGAGGCTTGTCAAAATCCGTGAACATGAAGTATAAGTTAGGCGAGTTTGTTCGTTTTGTCAATGAACGAAGAGAAGGTTATATCACCCGAATTATTGATGAGCAGACGATTGCCGTTACCGATGAGGACGGATTTGAAATACCGGTACTTGCAAGTCAGGTAACCCGTGTTCATGGCAAAAGTGAGGATATCGACTCCTCTACGGCTGATTCATTCGAAAACCTGTCTGAGGATGAATTCATAACTCATGGCATATACCTTGCAGTATCCGATGATAAGCGTATCGGTTCTGTAGTACATTTTTATCTGCTTAATGAGAGTTCATGGCAAATCCTGCTGAGTTTTAAAACTGAGAGCAAGAATCAATACAAAGGTGAGTTCGCCGGACTGATCAATCCGAATGAAGCTGTTAAAATCTATACCGCCTCCCTGAATGAACTGGATCTCTGGCCCAAATTTCATATTCAGGCCTTGCTCTACAGTGCAGACAAACACGAAGCACAAAAACCACTGATCTACTCCGATAAATTTAAAGCCAAAGATTTCTCCGGAGCAAAGAAGAACCATAAACTCCTGGATCATGCAGCATGGATGATACAGTTGGATTCCAATACTGCAATTATTGATCCGGTGAAGCTTAAAGAAAGCTTTTACAAACCGGCAGCCGAAAGAGCTGTGATTGAAAGTCCGGGTAAAGAGGTCGACCTCCGCATCGAAAAGTTAAGAGATGACCATCAGTTTCTTTCCGGTCCAGAAATACTGGCAATTCAGATCAACCATTTCAAAAAATGCCTGGACGCAGCCATTGTGCATAAGCAGGACTCCATTGTGTTCATTCACGGCGCAGGGAATGGTACATTGAGGAACGAAATTCACAAGATTATCAGTAAACACCCCCAGGTCAGAACTTTTATGGATGCCTATAAGGATAGGTTTGGGTATGGGGCGACGGAGGTGGTTTTGAAATAAGAAGAATTTTTATCAAAAACACTTTTTATTCATTTCATCTACGAATCCAAGTCAACAAAACTATACGGTCGATAAATTACATGTGTCTCGCTTGCAAGGATTAAGGAAGCGGAAAATTGCTCGCTAAGTCTTCAAGACTCAGAGTATTGGACCATAACATAAACTACTGAGTGTTTAAAGTCAATTTTGCGTCTTGGCGCCTTTGCGAGATCACAATAGTAGTGTTTTATCCTTTCTTGGATAAAAATTCACGGTATTTACAATTCTATAGTAACAGATCTCTCCCCGCAATGAATTTAATGATTAAAACAAAAATGCAAGTCAATTTTGGGTCTTTGCTAGAAAAACAAAGAAATAGAAAAGAACAAAATTCTTTCTGCAGAATCATGGCCTCCCCCCGCAGCGTTTCAAATAATTCTTATCTTTGCAGCCGTATGAACCCCCGCATTCCTTTTTATTGTTTAATCCGGTTTATCTAAGCCTTCCTTTCAAATCCCCGTTTCAGCATTATATGGTCAATCCAGAAATTGAAAAAAGAAAAACATTCGCTATTATCAGTCACCCCGATGCGGGTAAAACCACTCTGACTGAGAAATTCCTGCTCTTCGGAGGGGCCATCAATACCGCCGGAACGGTTAAGCGAAATAAAGCGAATCAGAGCAGTACTTCCGATTTCATGGAAATTGAGAAGCAGCGTGGTATATCCGTAGCTACTTCGGTGATGGGCTTTGAATACAATGGCAAGCGGATAAATATCCTGGATACTCCGGGTCACAAGGACTTCGCTGAGGACACCTACCGTACTCTTTCTGCCGTTGATAGTGTAATTCTGGTAGTCGACAGCGTAAAGGGGGTTGAAGAGCAGACTCAAAAACTGATGGATGTTTGCCGGATGCGTAATACTCCTGTGATCATATTTGTAAACAAGCTTGACCGGGAAGGTAAAGACACCTTTGAACTGCTTGATGAGCTTGAAAACAATCTAAATATCAGTGTTTGTCCGCTCTCATGGCCAATCGGGCAAGGTTATAATTTCAAAGGGGTCTATAATATATTTGACAAGCAACTTAATTTATTTAAACCTGATAAATCTAAAGTTAGCGAGCCGGTTATACAGGTTAAAGATCTGAATGATCCACTGCTAACCCAATTTCTGCAGTCAAAAGAACTTAAAACCTTACAGGATGACCTTGAACTGGTTGATGGTGTTTATGGAAATCTGGATAAAGAACTTTATCTGGAAGGCCTTCTTGCCCCTGTTTTCTTTGGCAGTGCGATAAATAATTTCGGGATTCGCGAATTGCTTGACACCTTCGTTACCATTGCCCCAAGCCCAAAAAGCCGGGAAGCCAATGAGCGCATGGTTATGGCTGATGAAAAGAATTTTACTGGCTTTGTATTTAAGATTCATGCCAACCTCGATCCGAACCATCGTGACCGCATTGCGTTTTTGAGAATATGTTCCGGGAAGTTTGAACGAAATAAATTCTTCTATCATACGCGACTGAATAAAAAATTGAAGTTCTCAAACCCGGTAGATTTCATGGCCAATGAAAAAAGTCTGGTTGAAGAAGCATGGCCGGGTGATGTTGTAGGACTCTATGACAGTGGGAATTTTAAAATTGGTGATACACTGACTGAGGGTGAACAATTACAATTCAAGGGAATTCCAAGCTTCTCTCCCGAAATATTCAAAGAAGTTGAAAACAGAGATCCGCTTAAATCAAAACAGCTGGAAAAGGGATTGCAACAGCTTACAGATGAAGGAGTTGCGCAACTTTTCGTACAACAACCGGGTAACCGAAAAATTGTTGGAACAGTTGGTGAGCTTCAATACGAGGTTATCATGTTCCGTTTACAGCATGAATACGGAGCAAAATGTGCATTCAGGCCACTCTCCTTCCGTAAATCGAGCTGGATGACTTCCAGGGACAAGAAATATATCAATGAAATAATACAGCGCAGACATCATCATATAGCTACAGATAAGGATGGGAATCCGGTGTTTCTGGCAGATAACGACTGGACGCTGAACCTTGCGAAACGCGATTTTCCGGAAGTGGAGTTTCACAGTACTTCTGAGTTTAAGGTGAAAGCATGAAAAGCTGAAAGCGTAAAGGGGAAAGCTTAAAGCAAAGAAAAGTTAAAGAATAATTGTGAAAGGTGAAAATAGGTTAACTGATGTATCAGAGATGTTTAATTAGGGATTTGGTGGATCAATTCAAGCACTCTGCCTCTACTCTCCGAACACTCCACCCAAAGCAAGTCATCGCACATCCCATGAATCCGGCAAAAAATGCCAATCTGACATAATTTTCTTTTGGAATAAGGATTGCTAAGCACTACTCGATAACCTTAAATTTTAAAGAAAATGCAAGAAAAAGGAACCATTTCGATTCACACTGAGAACATTTTTCCAATCATTAAGAAATTTTTATACTCTGATAACGAGATCTTCCTGAGAGAGCTGGTTGCAAATGCAGTAGATGCCACTCAAAAAATCAAACGCCTTTCCTCATTGGGTGAATATAAAGGAGAACTGGGTGAGTTAAAAGTTTCGGTATCGGTCGACGAAAAGAAAAAGACGATCACTATTTCCGACAATGGCTTGGGAATGACCGGTGAAGAAATTAAAAAATACATCAATCAGATTGCATTCTCGGGTGCAACAGAATTTGTTGAGAAGTTCAAGGATGCAAAGGATGCCAATGAGATCATTGGTAAATTCGGACTTGGGTTTTACTCCGCATTTATGGTAGCCGACCAGGTTGAAATTCAAACACTTTCATACCAGGAAGGTGCAGAACCTGCGCGATGGATCTGTGACGGAAGCACCGAATTTGAAATCAGTGCAGGAACACGTGCCAGTAGAGGTACAGACATCATACTTCATGTAAATAAAGAATCAAAAGAATTTTTGGATAAAGCCAAAATCAAGGAAATTCTTGATAAGTACTGCAAATTCCTCCCGGTTCCGGTACAATTTGGTACACGTTCTGAGCAAGTGCCTGATGGTGAAGATCAAGACGGGAAGCCAAAATTCAAATCTGTTGAAGTTGATAACATCATTAACAATACCAGTCCGATATGGACAAAATCACCTTCTGAATTAAAAGATGAAGATTATCTGGCCTTCTACAAGGAGCTATATCCATTCTCAGAAGATCCCCTGTTCTGGATTCATCTGAATGTAGATTATCCATTTAATCTTACCGGTGTTCTGTACTTTCCTAAGGTTAAGAATGAGTTTGAAATACAGCGAAATAAAATCAAGCTCTTCTCGCGCCAGGTATTCATTACCGATGAAGTAAAAGATGTGGTTCCTGAATTTTTAATGCTGCTGCATGGGGTAATCGACTCACCGGATATTCCGCTGAATGTTTCAAGAAGCTTTTTGCAAGCTGACAGTGCCGTAAAAAAGATCAATAGTTATATCACCAAAAAAGTGGCCGATAAACTGGCTTCCCTGTTTAAAAATGACCGTAAGGCTTTTGAAGAAAAATGGAGCGACATTGGTTTATTCGTGAAATACGGAATGATCAGCGAAGAGAAGTTCTATGAAAAAGGAAAAGATTTCGTTCTGCTTAATAATACCCAAAACGAATATTTTACCCTTGATGAGTACAAGGAAAAAGTAAAGACAGCCCAAACCGACAAAAATGACATGCTTGTTTATCTGTATGCAACCGATACTGATAAGCAAGATACCTTTATCCAGTCGGCAAATAAAAAGGGATACGATGTTCTTAACCTGAACTCTCCTATAGATCCTCATTTCATAAGCCAACTGGAACAGAAACTCGAAAAAACTTCGCTGAAGCGGGTTGATGCTGAAGTTGCCGACAAAATTATCAGCAAAGAGGATCAGACTGTTCATGTACTGAATGACGAGGAAAAAACAAAGGTTAAAGAAATTTTTGAGAAGGCTATCGTCAAACCAAACATGCGAATTGAGATTGAAAGCCTTAATCCGGAAGAACTTCCTGTGATTGTAACCATGGATGAATTTATGAGGCGCATGAAAGATATGTCTAAGATGGGTGGTGGAATGGGCTTCTATGGGAACCTTCCTGATAATTATAATGTTGCCATCAACGGCAATCATAAGCTTATTGGTAAAATCCTCCAAACTCAGGACGAAGCAGAACAAACACAATTGGCAAAACAGGCTTTTGACCTGGCTTTATTGTCACAGGGCATGCTTACCGGTGCTGAATTAACTGAATTTGTGAACAGAAGTGTGAGTCTGATCTGATTCTTCGTTGTATATTCCATCTCTTTGAAAAACACCCTTTCCATACCGGAAAGGGTGTTTTTTATCCTGTGCCTGATATTAAAAACCGACAAAATTGGTATTTAACAGCATGTTTTGGTTTCCACCATCTTTAATTCTCCCGCCAGACCAAAGGACTCCTATGGAGAGGGGGCTTGGGCGAGGATTTCTATCTCTTGACTTTCTAATATCTGATCCTGATAGTAAATTAATCCCCATTTTACCACCTCTAACTATTTCAGCCTAATTGAAATTTCCACAATCAGCAATAATCCGGCACTTAATATTAATTTAGGCCTATGGATTCGCTAAATCTTTTACTTGAGAACTATCATATCATTCAGGATAATCGTCTGAAAGACCGGTTTTTCAAGCATTCCGACATACTACAAATCCTTGACTCCTTTCGTTTGAACCCGGATTTTCACATTCATGAGGCCGGATATTCTGCAGAAAATCGATCAATCAATCTGATTAGCTGGGGAAAGGGTCCATGCAGGGTTTTTTTATGGAGTCAGATGCACGGGGATGAAGCTACCGCCAGCATGGCTATAGCTGATCTCCTGAATTTTCTGGCAGATACCGATAACTTTCTGGATTTACGTGAGCCAATACGTAAGAACTGTACGCTCTATATCCTGCCCATGGTCAATCCTGACGGAGCTGAAATCTTTAACAGACGAAATGCTATGGGGATCGATATTAACCGCGACTTCCACCATCAGCAGAGTCCGGAAGGAAGACTATTAAGAGCCTTAAGGGATGAAATCAATCCTCATTTCGGATTCAACCTTCACGATCAGAATACGGGATGGTCTGCTGGTTCTACAGGCAATCCGGCAACTATTTCTTTACTTGCACCTGCGTATGATAAAGATCTGAATATAAATGAAGTAAGATCATATGCAATGAAGGTAATCAGCCGAATGAATGCCGCTTTACAGGAAAGCATTCCCGACCATGTCGGACGATTTGATGATGAGCATGAACCCCGCGCTTTCGGAGATAATTTTCAGGCAGCAGGTACCAGTACCATCCTGATTGAAGCCGGTGGCTATCACAATGACCGTGAAAAACAGTTTATCCGAAAGATGTTTTTTAAGGCAATGTTTTCGGGTTTACAGAGTATTGCAGAACAAAGCTATCTGAAAGCCGATATTTCAGATTACTTTGCAATTCCGGAGAATAAAAAATTCCATTTTGATATCTTGCTGAGGAACTGCAGGCTTGAAAGAAATGGAATAAGCTTTCTTCAGGATATTGGACTTAGGCTGGAGCAGAAAGTAAATAATGATTACCGGACAATGACCTATACTTATCTAATCGATGATCTGGGGGATCTTTCGCATTGCTTTGCTTATGAGGAATTCAACTGTGAACACTTAACTTTAACTGAAACAAAAAAAATAGTTCTGGATGAACCTGCAGATTTCATTGTTCATGAAGGGACAAAGGTTCTACTGACTATTGAGAATGGACTTTTGAATTAGTAGTGAGTAATGAGTATTGAGATAAAGGGTGCTAAGTTTAAGATT
>CAZTRY010000005.1:49895-67249 GCA_964616525.1 uncultured Sphingobacterium sp.
AACAGACAACAGGTAACAGACAACAAAACATGGCATTAAACTATATCTGGATAGGTTTCTTTGTAATCGCATTTATTGTAGCATTGGTCAAGCTGATATTCTTTGGAGATACAGCGATATTCAATAGCGTGGTTAATGGGATGTTCGACAGCGCGAAAACAGGGGCAGAAATCTCTCTGGGTTTGATTGGTGTCATGACTTTCTGGCTGGGGATCATGAAAATTGGTGAACGGGCAGGAATGATTTCACTTTTCGCTAAAGGTGTGAGTCCCTTTTTCAGCAGGTTGTTTCCTGAAGTACCTAAAAGTCACCCGGCGAATGGTTCCATCATCATGAACTTCTCGGCCAATATGCTCGGACTGGACAATGCAGCTACACCGGTAGGTTTAAAAGCCATGCAGGAATTACAGGAACTAAATTCCGAGAAAGATACAGCAACCAATGCCCAGATCATGTTTCTGGTACTGAACACTGCCGGAATTACACTTATTCCTACAGGGGTTATCGCATTGCGAATGGCAAATGGCGCTGCAAACCCTGCTGATGTATTTATCCCCTGTTTGGTTGGTACTTTTATTTCATTCCTGGCCGGGATGATCGCAGTATCTTTTTACCAAAAGATCAATCTCTTGCAGCTTCCTATTTTGATTTTTTTCGGAGGATTCATTGTTCTGATGGCCGGTTTGTATTTCTGGCTGGGGAGCCTCCCTCCTGATCAGATACAGGTATATGCCGGATTACTCGGCGGAATCATCATCTTTTCAATCATAACACTGTTTATTGTGTATGGTGCTTCAAAAAAGGTCAATGTTTACGAAGCATTTATTGATGGTGCGAAAGAAGGTTTCAGCACATCGGTCATGATCATCCCCTTCCTGATCGCTATTCTGGTGGCTATCAGCGCATTCCGAACAACTGGCTGTATGGATTATGTGGTTAATGCAATCGGTTCTCTGGTGGCTTTATTCGGGCTTGACACATCCTTTGTACCTGCCCTGCCTGTAGGTTTAATGAAAACATTGAGTGGTGGCGGTGCCAGAGGATTAATGGTGGATGTTATGACTACTTATGGTGCTGATTCTTTCCAGGGACGCTTAGCCAGTGTCATTCAGGGTAGTTCAGAAACAACATTTTATGTATTGGCGGTGTACTTCGGCTCCGTTGGGATAAAGAAACCCCGATATGCTCTGGTCTGCGGATTGATTGCAGATTTGGTAGGACTAATCGCAGCAATTTTCCTAACATACCTCTTCTTTGGGCATACCATTTAACTTAACTAGATTTTAATAATTTAACCTTTCTTATATTGAAACAGATTAATTTATTATCTTATACTGTTATATCACTCATCAATTGACGGTCAAAGTATCAATAATTTTATCCTCGCATCGAAGCAGATAAGCCGCCATTTTATTTAAGTCCCCTTGGTATTCCGATTTGTTTGTCAAAGTATTTATGAATGACACCAATACGGTCGCTCAATAGACCCTAGCTTTAGCTGGGGCTAATAAGTTTATAGGTTTTCGGGCTTCAGCCCAACACTTTTCAACAAATCAGAAACTAATAGATTGGGCTTTAGCCCGATAGCTAAAAATTTGGCGCTGAAGCACCAGTATATGTTCCGTTCTAGTCGGTTAGGTTTTGGGCTGAAGCCCGATCTAAAAATCGGATCCTTACCCGGAGCTAAAGCCCCGGGCTATTCAGCGTTCTGCCAAAGTATTTATGACATGACACTAGTTTATTAAGAATAATTAAGATTATTCAAGGCGAATCATATTTGAATATCCCCTGGCAATTAGTCTGTTTTTTATCGGTAGCCAAAGTTCACACTGTAGATTGATTATCTGCTTACCCCGTTTAATAACAGAGCTTCTTGCTTCGATAATATCTCCCTCATGAGCCTGAGCAAAATAGTCTATATAATTATTGATCGTAGTGTAATGATGGCTTAAGTTCATTGTAAAGACGGTTTTTCCAATAATATCATCAATTATACCGGCACTAACTCCCCCATGGAGAACCTGCATTGGATTGGTCATATCCTTTCTGACCAGATACTCAAATATCAGGGCACCAGCTTCAGAACTTCTGATAATTGGTTTAAGCCAAAGAGTAAATGGAGATGGACTATTGCTAAACTCCATTCCAATCCTATTCTGAATTACGGCTAAAGCTTGATTTTTTTCGTTCATGTCTAAAATTATTAAGAGATAACAATTGAAGCCGATTAAAACTTGTCCAGGTCAGCGAAAAAGAATCAAAGCAATAATCAAGGTTACTATTATATTGAAGCCCTGAGCAATCAGAAACGCATAAAATGGTTTTTTACTCTGTTTATTGAACAAATCAGCAAAGTTAGTTTCGAGTCCGATACTGGTAAATGCCAAAGCGAACCATAAACCCTGAAGGTTTTTAAGACTTCCCTTTACAGATGAATTGACTTCCGGACTGATTACAAATGAGAACAAGAGTGAAGCAGCAAGAAAGCCCAGCACGAATTTGGGGAAACGCTCCCAGATAACCTTCATCGTTGGTTTTCCATCGGGTTCGCCTGCTTTAGGATGCTTGGTATAGGTCCAGTAAACAGAGATTGCAAAAGCTGCAAGACCCAAAAGGACATTTTGTGAGAACTTAACGATCGTACTGATCTTTAGTGCGGTTTCACCAACCAATGATCCGGAAGCAACCACTGCACCTGTCGTATCGATACTGCCACCGAGCCATGCACCGGTAACCTCCTGCGGTAAGTCAAAATACGCGGCAATCATAGGCATAAAAATCATCATGGGAATGGCGGTGATTAATACCATAGATATTACGTAGGAAAGCTTTTTAGAATCTCCTTTGATTGCTCCAGAAGTTGCAATTGCTGCCGAAACGCCACAAATAGAAACAGCACTTGAGATCATCATTGTTAGCTCATCATCTATTTTCAGTTTCTTACATAACCAAAAAGCAAAATACCATACCGATAAAACCACTACCAAAGCCTGAATAAGACCAAGTGATCCGGCCTTTAAAACATCAGAAAAGATTACACTTGTCCCTAATAAAACCAGACCAATCTTGACGAACAACTCCGTTGAAAGTGATGAACGAAGCCATTCAGGCATGTTAAAGAAATTACTGATAATTAGCCCAAGGCCCAAACTAAAAATAACTGCCTCGAGATTAAAGGATTTCACCAGGCTATTCCCTGCAAGTATTAATGCAATGATTGTAATCAGGTAAACCAAAGGAAAGCCATACAGAAAAGGTTTAATAGATTTTCCTGTTAAAAATGCTCCAATAAGCGCTATAAGTAAAACTAATATGAACTGTACAAAGACAGCACTCATATTATCCAGAGACAGAACCTTATCGAAAAGTTCGACTGAATTGTTCCAGCTAAAAACCGGCTCATTCAAAATTAGTCCTCCAATTGAAAGGATTATGATCAGGCCACCCAGCAGTACAACTGTCCAGTCCTCATGAATTGTATTCTTTTTCTGTTCTGACATATGATTAATAATTTATGTTAATACTAAAAATATCCTTAAGTGCTTGTTTAGCAGCATTATAACCGCACATCCCATGTACTCCCCCGCCCGGAGGAGTTGATGAAGAGCAGATGTAAATTCCCCGGGCAGATGTACGGTAAGGTGAACTTCTGAGGACCGGTCGGGTAAATAGCTGACCTAAATCTATCACTCCGCCATTTATATCACCGCCAATATAATTGGAGTTATAATCCTCAATTTCCCGGGTATTCATCTTATGTTTTGCTAGAATCAAATCTTTAAATCCTGGAGCAAAGCGCTCTACCTGATTTTCAATGGCATTAGTCATATCTTTTTCTGATCCATTGGGTACATGACAATATGCCCAGGCAGTATGTTTTCCTTTAGGGGCACGCAAAGGATCAAATAAACTTTGCTGAGCCAAAAGAACAAATGGCTTTTCAGGCAATATGCCTGCATTTGTCATTTCTTCACCATATACTATCTCTTCATAAGTATTTCCAAGGTGTACAGTACCGGCTTTACAACATTCGGGAGCTGTAAAAGGAATGGGACCATCCAATGCCCAGTCTATTTTAAACACTCCCATTCCGTAGCGATATCGCCTTAGCTGCCAGGAATAAATCCCTGAAAAGCGCTCGCCCGCAATTTCAAGTATCTGCTTCGGAGTTAGATCAAAAAGAACAACAGCAGATGCTGGTATATCTTTCATTGTTCGAACTGGTATACCGGTTTCTATTTTCCCACCGATTGAAAGAAAATAGGAACCCAGTGCATTAGCAATTTGTTTTGATCCCCCTTTTGCTACAGGCCAGCCCTTTATGTGGCCGGCAGCCATTAAGACCAGTCCGAAAGCTGAAGTAGCTAAATTACTTAATGGTTGAAGTGAATGGGCTGCCATGCCTGCCCACAAACCTCTGGCTTCCCTTGATTTAAATTTCCCGGCCAGGGATGTTGCAGAGCGTAAAGCATTCAGCCCGAAAGCTGCCATATCGATTGGATGTTTTGGAAAATGTAAAGGTCCGAGTAAATCCTTAACCATACCGGGCCAGTTATTGACCAATGGGTTCAACAGTTTACGATAGGTTTCCTTGTCAATTCCAAGAGTTTCTGCGGTATCTTCAACTCCTCCCCTAAGAGCCGCAGCAGTTCCATCATCAAATGGATGGGCAGCAGCAAATTCCGGATAAATATATTCGAGGCCAAATTTCTCAAGTGGAATTGTACTAAAAAAAGGTGAACCCGCTGCCAAAGGATGAATTGCAGAACAGATGTCATGTACAAAATCAGGTAATGTGAGTTCTGCAGATCGCAATCCCCCACCAATGGTGTCTCTGGCCTCAAGGATCAGAACCGATAGCCCGGCCTGCTGCAACGCAATTGCTGCCGACAAGCCGTTAGGACCAGAACCCACAACTACCGCATCAAAGTCAGTCTTGACCTTTGCTTGTTTCATTTTGGATGAATATCATCATTCTAATCAAAAAAACATAATTAAGGATTAAATATGGCAGCAGGTGTCAAACATAAAAATCTTAAAAGTACTTAGAGCTGACCCGAATTTGAACTAAAAATATTTTCTCAGGGGTATTTAACTTTGAACAAAAATTATTTTCCGGTCAGTAATTATAAAGAATCCTTAATTTCGAAATCAAAACCATATTTCATGAATAAGAAAATAAATTTAATCAGAAAAACAAGGTCTAGAGCATTGGAAATTATCAGCGGATTAAGCATTTCTGAATTGAATAAAATTCCGGCAGGATTCAATAATAATATTCTCTGGAATCTTGGACATCTGATTGCTGCTCAGGAAGGAATATTTTACATAAGGGCTAAACTTGAACTAACTATAGAACAGGAATTTTTCGATTCATTCAGGAACGGCTCCCGGCCAGAAAGGGAGTTTAATGCTGTAGAAATTGAAAATATTAAATCCCTCCTTTTCAGCAGTCTGGATCGGTTCGAATCTGATCTCGGGAAAAATTTATTTGATAATTATCCCTCATGGACTACCGGTACGGGCATAGAAATCAATTCTATAGAAGATGCACTAAATTTCCTTCTATTTCATGAAGGACTCCATTTAGGTCATATAATGAGCTACAAACGGATCATAATGGATAAACTTTAGAAGGCCAGAAAAAACAAAGTCAATCCGGAAGCAAACTGATAATTAATAGGCCTGCAGCTCATTTTCCACTTTGAATTTTTGCTTTGAGAAAAGGATTCCCAGCATCAGAATCAGGCCCGAAACCAGAATCACAAAGGAAAGCACCCCCTCATTAAATTTATCAGAGGTTAACTGTGCAGGGATACTGTAAAATAAAATAACTGTGATCAAACCTCTGGGTGCAATGAATAGTTCCGGAAATACGTTCGTCCTGGAGATATACCGCAGAAATACGTAACGAATCAGCAGAATAACCAGAATAATAATGCTCCCGGTTATTACTACCGGCATTGAAACAATTAAAGAAAGATCTATACTATAGCCAAACAATAAAAAAAAGAATGTTCGGATAAGAAAGGCAAGTTCAGCCGTCATTCCTTTTAATTCGCGGTTTACACTATTCAATTTCCCCGGATCCAGAAATCCTGTAATCCAGCCCTTAAGGAAGGGTTCGGCATTATTTAAAACCAGACCAAATACCAGAATAAAAAACAGAGATGGCAGATGCCATTGCTTGGATAATGAATAAACCAGGATTAATATAGAAAGAATAAGAAAGACCTTAATGTGTCCTTTCAGATATTTTAATAAAACCAGAATCAATACTGTGCAAATAATGGAAATGAGGCATATTAAAATCAGATTCCAAACAAATACAAAACCCGTATTCAGGGATAAAAGTTTATCTGAAATCACATAGTTGAATAACATAATTCCCAGGATATCAGAAAAAGTCGATTCATAAATTATAAATTCCCGCTTATTTGCACTCAGATTATTGACACTTGGAATTGCAATTGCGCTGCTGATCACCCCCATTGCAACAGCATATGGCAATGCCTGTTTAAACGGGATATCAAAAGCAAAATGTAAAATATCAGCTATTGCAATTGTGGTGATGAGCAGAACAGATACGGCACTTAATAATGATTTAAAAATCAGTTTCTTTTTATCCGGAGTAATTTTAAGATCAAGCGCTCCTTCCAGAACAATCATTATTAATCCAATAACTCCCAATAACTCAAGAACTGTCCTTGGAACCAGAAAACTTAATTGATATCTGTCTCCAACGAATTTCAAGATCATTCCACAAACAATTAATAGTATGACAGAAGGAACTTTCAAACGATCTGAAATGATATTGAAAATATAGGATATGATCGTAACGACACATAAAACAATTAAAATATGATAGGTATCCAAGATCATTGAAAGCTGAATTAAATAAATAGCTGAAATACGTTATTCCTGACCCAAAATAAGGAAAGTATCAGCTCCGGAATATTACTTAACAAAAATATTGCCTAAAGCAAGCATTTCTTTAAACAAGCGATAGATAAATTACTTGCTTTTGAAGCGGAGTCTTTCCGGAAGCGAGTCGAGTGCAAAATAATCATGGTCGACAATTTTTCCCTTTACATTCACAATCCTGAATCCTGAACTGTCAGCTCCAAGCGGCCTTCCAACAGGCCCGGTAGTAATCATTTCCAAATCACCAGCCTTTCCATACGAATTACGATGATAGTGGCCCGCAAAAACCTGCTTTACTCCATATTGCTTAAATAATTCAAGATACCATTTACGCCGCTCTGTATTAATATTGAAGTATTCATCAGGTTCATTTGGGTCTTTCAGGAACAATGAATGATGCATAAATACCATGATGTTCTTTGCTCCTGATTTTCTTGCTATTTCTAAATTAGTTTTCAGCCAGCTTTCCTGGGCTGCGGCCTCAGCAGGCGCCAGTGAGGGGTCTTTGATTAATGAAGAATTAATTATTATCCCAAGCATATTTCCGGAACGGAAAGTATAACGGTCTTCTCCAAAATGCTGTTTATAAAGTTCAAGACTGGCAGGCGTTGGAACATTTTCTACATCATGATTGCCTGAAACGCTATACAACTTAATTGAAGGATCGAGTTTGGCAGCAATTCTTTTATACTCAGCTATCTGTGCAAGATCGCCGGGCTTGTTAACCAAATCGCCACAGATTACAACAAAAGCAGGTTTTAAACGGTTCGACTCAGCAATTGCCTTCTCCATATTGACAGTTTCCCGACTGAACTCTTTGTTTGCATTAAAAAACCCAAACTGCGTATCTGCCATCTGGAAAAACGTATACGGTTTTGATGAGCATCCTGCAATAAGCAACAATAACAGGATTACAATGGTGCGTTCCGGATAAAAGAATCTTTTCATTTGTTAAATATCTCTATACTATCTGACTAAGCAAAACATTTATATAATCAATACGTTAAATTCGTATCGGAAAACAGGATTAAAGGTCTGGGAATACCTCAGACTATTGTAAAATTTATAATTGTCTGAGATATAAACTGTAAGCGAAGCAATATTAATGTGTTTATTGCTGTTGACCTTAATTTCTTAACTTGCGCCTGCTAACCAAATAAAGATAAAAATGACTGAAGTATACATAATCTCAGCGGTAAGAACTCCTATAGGTAGTTTCGGAGGCTCGCTTTCAAGCCTTTCAGCAAGCGCTTTGGGTGCTGCTGCAATCAAAGCTGCGGTTGAACGTGCTGGCATTAAAGCTGATCAGGTGCAGGAAGTATTTATGGGAAATGTTTTATCGGCCAATCTTGGACAGGCTCCTGCTACTCAGGCAGCAAAATTTGCAGGCTTAGCCGATATTCCTGCTACAACTATCAACAAAGTATGTGCTTCAGGAACCAAGGCCATTATGATTGCTGCCCAGAGTATCGCCTTGGGAGAGAATGATATTGTTATTGCCGGGGGAATGGAAAGTATGAGCAATGTACCTTACTATCTGGATAAGGCCAGAAATGGCTATCGTCTGGGCAACGGACAGATTATTGACGGATTGGTAAAGGATGGTCTTTGGGATGTCTACAATGATTACCATATGGGGTCAGCAGCCGAACTTTGCGCAACAGAATGTAATATCAGCCGTGAAGATCAGGATGCATTTGCGATAGAATCCTATAAGCGATCGCAATCTGCACAGGCTAACGGCAAATTTAAAAACGAGATAGTACCTGTTGAATTAAAGGACAAAAAAGGAGAAATAAACTTGATTGAACATGATGAAGAGATCAATGCAGTAAAATTTGACAAAATTCCTTTGCTAAAACCTGTATTTAAAAAAGACGGCACCGTCACTGCTGCAAACGCCTCCACTTTAAACGATGGTGCGGCAGCTCTGCTTCTGATGAGTAAAGCTAAAGCTGATGAATTGGGACTAAAGCCCATAGCCAGAATCATATCCTATGCTGATGCCCAGCAGGCCCCGGAATGGTTTACAACAACACCATCAAAAGCAATTCCAAAAGCCCTTGAACGTGGAGGAATCGAAGCTTCTGATGTAGATTATTACGAGATTAATGAGGCATTTTCAGTAGTATCAGTAGCCAATAACCGGATTCTTCAACTTGATCCGGCTAAAGTTAACGTAAATGGAGGTGCCGTTTCAATGGGCCATCCGCTCGGTGCATCGGGTGCCCGGATAGTCGTTACCTTGCTGAATGTTCTTCAGCAGAATGGCGGAAAAATTGGTGTTGCCGGCATCTGTAACGGGGGTGGTGGGGCAAGTGCGATCATTGTTGAAAATATGCAATAACAGAAAATGAGGCTGCATTTTATAATTTTTGGTTTGTTGGTTTTTTGTTCATACAGCGTATTAGCACAGCATTCTGATAGTAATAAGAATAAGCAGAACATGTTAAATCTTCAGGATAGTTTGCGGTTTCTAAGTTATAAAATGATCAATGACAGCATTGAACCAGAGCGATACAATGCCAATTACAAATTTATTAAAACATTAGTAAACACCTTAAAAACCCCATATTCTTTCAATTTTCCATTTGATTCATTAAAGACAATTTCTATTCAGTCATCCTCAGATAAAAGGTTCAGGATCTTTAGCTGGCATGTGATGAATAATGACGGCAGCTATCGTTATTATGGCACCATACAAATGAATAATCCCGATGGTAAGCTGCAGATGTTCCCACTGGTTGATTACACACCTGCAATAAAAAATGCAGCAGATACAATTACTACACCTGATAAATGGTATGGTGCTCAGTATTACCGCATTATATCAGTACTTAACAATGTTCAGATTCCCTATTATGTTTTACTAGGCTGGAAAGGCAATACACCAAAATCAACAAAAAAAGTAATAGAAATCCTTTATTTCAAAGATGGAAAAGCCTATTTCGGAATGCCTGTATTCGATGGTGACAAAGAGCTGCCTTTAAAAAAGCGGGCAATCTTTGAATATGACCGTCGCGCTTCAATGGTTTTAAATTACGAGCCATCAATAAGTACAGTAGTTTTCGACCATCTCGCCCCCCCGGATCCTAAGCTAAAAGGCAGGTTTGAGCTCTATGGTCCGGATTTCTCATACGATGGCTACCGGCTTACTAACGGAAGATGGAAATTTGTACAGGATCTGGAACTCAAAAATACCCCTACAGATCAGGATGATAATTTCAATGATCCAAAGAAAATGAAGGGAAATTGATTAAGAATTGCGAAGTACGAAGAACGAATTACGAATTAAAGGTTACGAATTAAGAATTAAGGGTTAGTGCTAAAGTTTATGGACAACTTTGTCAATTGTCAACTATCAACTATCAACTGTCAACTATCAATTACCTTAAGGTGCTACCGCCTGCATCATCAATCCGCAAACATAAGCCCCGTAAGTACCAATTACATACCCGAATACAGCAAGCAATACCCCTACCGGAGCCAAAGAAGGATGAAAGGCACTTGCCACAACTGGTGCTGAGGCAGGCCCTCCAACATTTGCCATACTTCCAACAGCCAGAAAGAAAAATGGTGTCTTTGTTAACTTTGCGACTAGAATTAAAACCAGAGCATGAACTGACATCCATATTAAGCCAACAAGCAATAATCCTGGATTCTTAAAAATTGCCAAAATGTTCATTTGCATTCCTATTGAGGCAATCAGAACGTATAAAAAAACACTTGCCAAACGGGAAGACCCAACTCCCTCAAGGTTTCTAAGCCTTGTGAATGAAAGTAACATACCAAGTGTTGTCGCAATAATAATTATCCAGAAAAAGCCAGAGGTCAGACTCAATGTACTGAGCTGCGGTGCATTTATAGTTATCCATGGTGCGATAATATCAGCTCCAAAATGTGCAATTCCGGTTATTCCAAATCCTACAGCCAGAATTTTAATGATATCTTCCATCTTAGGAATTCTCATAATACTTAACTGATATTTCTCAATTTTTTCCTTTATATCAGTTACCGATTGATCATCAGCTTTTAGAAATTTATTGATCCCAGTATTTTTTCCTGCAGCAAAAAGCAAAAGTGCCATCCAAACATATCCAACAAACACATCCAGCGCTACCATCGCTGAAAAAACATCAGCACTTGGTTTGAATACTTCAAACATTGCGGCCTGATTAGGGCCTCCCCCTATCCATGCTCCTGCAAGTGTGCTTAAACCTCTCCACACTGCATCCTGTCCTTCTCCACCTACAACATCCGGGGAAAATAAAGAAACTAAATACACTGCAATCGGTCCACCTATAATTATACTTATTGACCCACAAATGAACATTAAACCTGCCTTGTTTCTTAATTTCCAAATCTCCCTTAAATCAAGACTCAGTGTAAATAAAACTAAGCTGGCAGGCAGCAAATACCTTGAAGCTATCGTATAAAGACCTGATTCAGAACCTGATATAACTCCGGTTGAATTTAATAAACCGGGAAGAAAATAACATAACAGGATTGGCGGAACAAAGGTATAGAGCTTTTTGAAAAATATATTCTGGCTTTGTGAGGACCAAAAAACAAATCCCAGAATACTCATAAGAATTCCTAAAACAACTGCATCATTCGTAATTAATGAAGTTTTTTCAACCATTAGAGCAGATTTATAATTTGTACAAATAATATAAGTCGGCAATTTTAGTAAATTTTAATTATAATTGAACTTTTTACTCCTTTTTAACCAATAAAGAGTAAGACCTTATCCAATTATAAATTCTAAACAATCAATTATTATTAAATCGTATGGAAATACAGCAAAAACAGCTTTTTGGACACCCAAGAGGGTTATATATACTTTTTCTTACCGAAATGTGGGAAAGATTCAGTTTTTATGGAATGAGGGCCCTTCTCGTTCTATTTCTTGTTTCATCAGTAAATGGTGAGAATCCAGGATTTGGATGGACCAGCAGCGAAGCTTTAAAGCTATACGGAATTTATACTTTCCTTGTTTATTTATCTTCTATCCCCGGGGGGATTCTGGCAGATAAACTGATCGGACAAAAAAAGGCTGTAATCCTGGGTGGCTTATTGTTAGTCGCCGGACATAGTATCCTTGCTTTCCAGTCATTAATTACTTTTTACATAGGATTAGGGCTTATCATTGCTGGTGTAGGGTGTTTAAAACCCAATATTTCGACCATGGTTGGCGGTCTGTACCCAAAAGGTGATGACCGGCGTGACAAAGGATTTACGATCTTTTATATTGGAATAAATACCGGCGCTTTTCTGGCGGGTATCGTTATTGGCTATGTTGGTGAGACAATGGGCTGGCATTATGGATTCGGACTTGCCGGAATTGGTATGGCTTTAGGACTTGTAATATTTATGCTTGGTCATAAGTATTTAAAGGGAGTTGGTGAAGCAACTAAGGCTTTATCTGCTGCAGATCAGGCAATTATATCAAAACCGCTTACCAGTATTGAAAAAGACCGTGTAAAAGTAATGTTGCTTTCTTTCCTGATGATTATTGTATTCTGGGGTGCCTTTGAGCAGGCGGGAGGATTAATGAACCTGTACGCATCAGAAAAAACCAACCGAATGGTTGAATTCCTGAACTGGACTGTTCCTGCAACCTGGTTTCAATCTGTAAACTCATTCTTCATAATCACTCTGGGTATCCCTGTAGCAGCTTTCTGGTTCAACCGGAAGCGAAACAGAAAAGAAGCATCTTCGATCTTCAAGATCGCAATCGGTGTAATCATCATGGGCTGGGGATTTCTTTTTATGTCGGCAGCTTCATTGCAATATCAAACTGATGGAGCATCTGCAATGTACTGGTTGGTTCTCGCCTACCTGTTCCATACCATTGGCGAGCTTAGTGCCTCCCCTGTTGCCTTATCCTTTATTACCAAGCTTGCGCCAATGAAATATGCATCAATCATGATGGGGGTATTTTTTGCAGCTACCGGACTTGGCAATTATGTAGCAGGGTGGGTTGGTGTTTGGTCTCAAACTGCAGGCGAACTTGAAATATTTACCGGAATTGCGATATTTTGTACACTTATCGGAGGTATTGTGATCGCCATTCTTAAGCCATTAAAACGGCTTACTCATGGGGCCGAGGACTTCTCTGAGGAAACCATGGCCAAAGCCAAAGCCTGATAAAGCACTATTACAGAATAAAAAACGAAGAGAGAGATACCGAAATCTCTCTCTCTTCGTTTAAAGCAGTATATTCGCAATATCAAATTTGTATTCGTGTTATCAGACAGCATCGTCATAATTCCCACCTATAACGAGAAGGAAAATATTGAAAATATCATCCGAAAGGTATTTTCGCTTCCGGACATATTTCATGTTCTGGTTGTTGACGATGGTTCGCCCGATGGCACTGCCGAAATTGTTAAAGGTCTGCAGGAAGAATACGAAGGATTGCTTCATATTGAAGAGCGATCAGGAAAACTAGGCCTGGGAACTGCTTATATACATGGTTTTAAATGGGCTCTTGACCGTAGTTACGAATATATTTTTGAGATGGATGCAGATTTTTCACACAATCCTGAAGACCTGATCCGTTTAAAAGCTGCTTGTATTGAAGGAGCTGATCTGGCTATTGGTTCAAGATATATCAGAGGGGTGAATGTTGTGAACTGGCCAATGAGCAGGGTACTGATGTCTTATTTTGCATCCGTGTACGTAAGGCTGATCACAAGAATCAATATTCAGGATGCAACCGCGGGTTTTAAATGTTACAGGCGTGTAGTGCTTGCTACTATTCCACTTGATAAGATCAGGTTCATTGGCTATGCTTTTCAGATTGAAATGAAATTTACGACAATCAAATATGGTTTTAATGTGGTGGAAGTTCCGATTATTTTTACCGACCGTACCGAAGGAACCTCCAAAATGAGCACAAAAATATTCAGAGAAGCCTTTTTGGGCGTTATACAAATCAAATTGAGCAGCTTTTTCAGGAAGTACAATTAATCAGACTTTTTCCTGGATATTAAAAAATTAATCAGATAAGATTTATATTTAATCCTATAATTTCTTCCTGAAGAATCCCAATAACTATCATAACCTATGAACGAATATCTTGATCCCGGAGAAGAGAACCTGTCACCTGTAGAACGGGAGATCGAGAAAGTTCTACGCCCCCAGGTCTTTGAGGACTTCACGGGGCAGCATAAAATTCTGGAGAACCTTCGGGTGTTCGTTCAGGCAGCCAAACAACGTGGAGAAGCTTTGGATCATGTCTTGCTTCATGGGCCACCAGGATTAGGGAAAACTACACTTTCACATATTATTGCCAATGAAATGGGCGTTAATATCCGAATCACCTCCGGACCTGTTCTGGATAAGCCCGGGGATCTTGCCGGATTATTAACCAATCTTGAGGAAGGTGATATTCTCTTTATCGACGAAATCCACCGCTTAAGTCCCCTGGTAGAAGAATACCTCTACTCAGCAATGGAAGATTTCAAGATCGATATCATGCTTGAAACCGGGCCCAATGCCCGCTCAGTACAAATTTCTTTAAATCCCTTTACATTAGTTGGTGCTACTACCCGATCAGGCTTGTTAACAGCTCCATTACGGGCCCGCTTTGGCATCAACAGCCGTCTGGAGTATTATGATGCCAAATTACTGACCACGATCGTTCAGCGCTCAGCACAGATTCTGAAAACAGAGATTTCTGATGAAGGATCCTATGAAATTGCCCGAAGAAGCCGTGGTACGCCCCGCATCGCTAATGCCTTATTACGACGTACAAGGGACTTTGCACAAATAAAGGGCACTGGAAATATCGATACTGACATAGCAAAATATGCCCTGAACGCTCTGAACGTGGATGAACATGGACTTGATGAAATGGATAATAAGATCCTCCTAACTATTATCGACAAGTTCAAAGGGGGTCCTGTTGGTCTAAAAACAATTGCTACAGCAGTTGGTGAAGAAGAAGGAACCATTGAGGAAGTATATGAACCTTTCCTGATTCAGGAGGGCTATATTATGCGTACCTCAAGAGGAAGGGAATGTACAGAGGCAGCCTACAAACATTTAGGCAGATTAAAAACAGGAGGCAGCAACACCTTGTTTTGACAGGAATATTGATTTATATTTAAGATCAAAAATAAATCAATATGGATCAGAAAATCATTAATCTTTACGACGAATATACTCATAAACCCCTGAGCCGCAAGTCGTTTATGAATCGCCTTGTAAAGCTTACCGGAAGCGCAGCATTTGCCATGACAGCGCTTTCCGTGCTGGAGGTGGGTTATGCAAATGCCGAAACTGTTTCTGAACAGGATGAAGAACTGATCCTGGAAGATATCACCTATCCCGGCGATGACTGTACCATGAAAGGGTATCTTGCCCGTCCTAAAGGCAAGGGAAAATTTGGAAGTGTGGTTGTTATACATGAGAATCGTGGACTAAATCCTCATATCAGGGATATAGCACGGCGTGTTGCGAAGGCTGGTTTTATAGCCCTGGCTCCGGATGCCCTATCGCCTTTTGGTGGAACACCTTCAAATACCGATGAAGCCCGGGGGATGTTCAGTAAAATAGATGCATCAAAAAACCTGAATAATTTCCTTAAGGCACTTGACTACCTGAAATCCAGAAAGGAAAGTAATGGTAAAACTGCTTGTGTAGGATTCTGCTGGGGTGGCAGAATGACCAATTTAATTGCTGTAAATTCATCATCCCTGAATGCTGCGGTAGCTTATTATGGCGGTCAACCCGATGCGGCTGATGTTCCAAAAATTAAAGCCAGATTAATGCTTCATTATGCCGGCATGGATGAACGCGTAAACGCTGGAATACCGGCTTATGAAGCCGCATTAAAGGCCTCAGGCAAAGATTACCAGCTGTTTATCTATGATGGGGTTCAGCATGCTTTCAATAATGATACAGGTGGTGAACGCTATAATGCCGATGCAGCAAAGCTTGCATGGGGAAGAACGTTAGAGCTTTTCAATAAGACAATTAAATAAACCCATTAAATAAAAAAGGGGCTGATCCTAATGGACAGCCCCTTTTCTATTTTAATTTATTCTAGTATAATGTAAATTCTACTCTTCTGTTATCCTGACGACCTTTGGCAGTTTTATTCGTTGAGATTGGCTGGCTTTCACCATAACCTGTTGCTTCAACACGTGAAGAATTAACTCCCTGACTTACCAAATAAGATTTCACTGATTCAGCACGGTCTTTAGAAAGCTTCATATTTGCTGCATCACTGCCAACGTTATCAGTATGACCAGCTAATTTAAGACTGAAATCTTTCGATTTTAATAAGTCTGCAACTCTGTTTAAACTTGGATATGAGCTTGAACGTAAAGTTGATTTTCCAAAATCAAATTCAAGGTTACGAATAGCCTCGGCTACAACTCTTTTATCTTCTTCGGTAACTACAACACGAACCGGGTTCACAACTGTTGTTGTGGTGGTTACTTTAATTTCACAACCTGCACCATCAACCTGTATTCCTACCGGAGTGTTTGGACATTTGTCAAAGTAGTCAGAAACTCCATCTTTATCACTATCATTCAAAAAGCGCATCCTTTCCTTATTCATCTCTTCCATATGCGCTGCATGTTTAGCTCTGTCAGCATCAAGACTTGCCTGAAGTGCTGCATTTCTGGTGATATAATCATCCTGTAAGGCAGCAACCGGGTTGTAAGAAGACAATTGAGTCTTTGAACTCTTTCCTAAAGCAAATTCAAGTCCTATATGTGAATAAGAGAACTTATCGTTTTGAATGCCTGCATAATATCCATCCATGTTATCTCCATCAACAAAATTCATGGTATAACCCAGATCTAAATTAACCGAATTGGATATACCGAACTTAACTCCAAGTCCAATTGGTACATAAGCATTTTTAATGTTTTCACCGCCCCTAAATTTCGTTTCCACTCCTGCCTTATCTTTTAGGCTTACTTTATAACCCATTACTCCGTATCCGGCAGTCATATAAGGTCTAACTACATTTACACGGTTCATCCAGTAAATATTAGCAAGAGTTAAATTCGCACTCAAACTAGCTGCATAAGCAACATTGGTTTTATATGAATCAAAAGCACTGACAGGCGGCAGTCCATTATCCCAATTTCTACTATTGTCTGCATTTAGTTTTCCAGCTAAAAAGTCTGCCTGAATTCCTAATGCAGGTAAAATTTGATTCTTTAATGTAGCTCCAAATCCAAGATCAGCTTTCCACTTCGTAAAATCATTCTGTCCACTGATCACTGTAGGCGCTAGTATACCAGCGTTAATCCCAAAAGACCAAGTATTGAATTCCGATGAAGGCGAATACAGTTTAGGACTTACAGGTTTCTCCTGAGCATTTGCTCCGACAGTAACAATAATGCTAAGTGCCAGTGCTGATAGTTTTAGAAAATGTGTTTTCATAAATTTTAAATTAATTT
>CAZTRY010000006.1:0-67106 GCA_964616525.1 uncultured Sphingobacterium sp.
ATTTAAAGCTGGAAGTAAATCCTAACAGAAATTTTCAAATATTATTTTCTTAAACCAAAAAAGACAAACATTTGATTCCCGAACAAAACGGGTATGGTCCGGTACCATAGCTCTTTGGTAGAGCAAAGGAAGAAAATCCTTGTGTCGCTGATTCGTCCCGATAGCAATCGGGACCAGCTGGTGCGCAAAAGATATAAGGATAGTTTATCAGTTTAAACTGAGGTTCAGCCTTTTGTGTCTTTTGGCCATAGAACACGAAAACAAATATTTAAAGCTGGAAGTAAATCCTAACAGAAATTTTCAAATATTATTTTCTTAAACGAAAAAAGACACTACATTTGCAGTCCCGAACAAAACGGGTATGGTCTGGTACCATAGCTCAGTTGGTAGAGCAAAGGACTGAAAATCCTTGTGTCGCTGGTTCGATTCCAGCTGGTACCACCAAAAACCCTCAGAGAAATCTGGGGGTTTTTTGATTTTATCCCCTGCCGGCAACGTAATTATAAAGGATACTAGTTCAGTTCCGTAAAAATCGTCTTTCCTTCATGCTCAATTTTAGAGATATGAATAATCGATTTGCCTGGGTCCAATGGTGTCCAGTAATCCGGATATTTTAAAACAATCTCTGATCTGGTCAGCTTCGATTGTAATTCTTGTAAATTTAATCCCCGCTGCAATCCTCTGTTAACATAAAATTTTTGATTGTGGCCATTAAGTTCGATTACTACATCCTTTACACCGCCTTCGTAAATTTTTGTAACAGTCCCTTTCAGCACTAAGCAGTCTTTCTCCGCAGGAATTGGTACAGTTCGCAGAATAAGTATAACAGTGATTAATGCTATTAATCCAGCGAAAATGCCGGGGGACTTCTTTTTCATGGTTTTAATAATTTAATTAGGGCCAGTGAAGATATCTGTTAACGAGTCTGGCCCGTATTTACGGGATTGAATTTAATAATCCGTAGGAGACGCTGCGCTTAAACTACGGACAGTTGCGAAATTATCCTAAAAATTGCTATCCTTCCAATACCAAATCAAAGCCATTATCCCAAAGAGTAGACAGATAACGCCTTGTAATTGAGCCTTTGTTCGCAATTTAACGGGCAAGTTCTTAGTAGCAGCTCTGTTGAATCCTACTGCTCCAAGAATAAGTAAACTAAATGCTGTAAATAATGACATAATTAAAGATAAAATTTTATTGCTAATTACCTTTTATGAATTCAAATGTTCATTGGATACGCTGACTCTACGGACAGTTGCCTGGCATTTTGTCTGAACTATGATTTTTTGATTAGCTTGATTGAGATGATTCATAATAATCAAATAAATCATCTTAATCATAGTTCAGACAACAAGATAGACGGGACTCTTCATTATTCACTGTCCGTAGTTTGAGCGCAGCCTCTCTGCCTTTAGATCCGGAATTCCCATAAAACTATTTGCCCCTTAACAAAATATTCTTAATTTAATCCTAAGATTTTGATAGTAAGGATATTGACAATTAATAACAGCCAAAATTTATTGCGATGCACAGAAGAAAAATGATAAAAATGCTGTCCGCACTTCCGGTGGCGGGTATGTTGCCTCAGGGACTTGCAGCGATGAACTCTGAAGATTCAGCCAATTCGGTTAAACCTATCACTGATCTTTCGGGCAATGCTTTGAGCAGTTCATTTCAAAAATCGCCGATCATCAACGCTTCTGAGCATGTCTGGTTAATGAATGATCCCCGTTTTCCGATCGATCCCGAAATCTCTACCTGTCCGGGAAGTAAGCCGCCCCGCGATTATTCGGGAGAGCATCTGATTGAAGAAATGAATACCTATGGCATTGATAAAACAGTGATCTCGCATGTATGTTATTACGGCAGAAACAATGATTATACGATCCATTGCGTTAAAACCTGGCCTGATCGTTTTGCCGGATTCGGCCTGCTGTTCGGGAATCGTTTGTTCGCTCCTAACGATCCTAAAAATCCGGAGCGGCTCGAAAAACTGGTCAAAGAGGATGGACTCACCGGTTTACGTCTGAGTCCGATTCAGGATCCGCAAAGGGTCTGGATGAATGATCCGGGTTCTTATCCCTGGTGGAAGAAAGCTGAAGAAATAGGAGCTACCTTCAATATTTTCCTTGCACCACAGCAGATTAGTCAGGTGGCCAATATGGCAGAGCGTTATCCGGGAGTGAAGATTGTGATCGACCATCTGGCTATGATGGATATTACAAAACCCGATTCTGAAGGAATTATCCCATTATGTAATCTTGTGAAATTTCCGAATGTGTATATCCGTACTTCCATGCACAATCCTTCGAAACAAAAACCGCCTTACCGCGATGTCTGGCCTTACCTTAAACGGATTTATGATACTTTTGGCCCACAAAGAATGCTCTTTGCCAACTTTTTTGAATACCTGATCATGAAGGATATTATACCATTCTTTACTGAAGAAGATAAGGTCTGGATTTTGGGTAAAACAGCAGAAGGGATTTATTTTAATCGTTCTTAACGGAGATTTTATTTCGGGTGATTATTCACTCTCAGATATAATCTTCAGGACTACATTGCCAATCTTTTGCCGGCTTTCAACGTATTGATAGGCATCTCTTATCTCGTCCAATGGATAAACCCGGTCGATAAGAGGTTTGAATTTGCCTCTTTCAGCAAGCTCTTTCAGAAAGATCACATCCTCTTTATGAATATAGGGCATGGGGAAAAGTACTTTTTTGCCACCGGATATAAGACCATACAATGCCATCCAGATATTTTCGCCGTTTTTTCCAAGCTCGGTAGAAATATATATTCCATTTTCTTTGAGCAGTTTTTTACAGGCTCCAAAAGAGCTTTTTCCAACTGCATCGAAGATAAAATCATAGCGCTGTCCTGTCTTTGTAAAATCTTCACGGGTATAATCAATTACAAAATCAGCACCCAATGAACGTACAAGTTCCACATTTGCGGTATTGCAAACTGCCGTTACTTCGGCATCGAAGTATTTCAGGAGTTGTACCGCCGCCGAACCGATTGCACCTGTGGCACCGTAAACCATGATTTGTTGTCCGGCTTCCACCTTTGCCGCCCGGATATTGCATAAGGCATAATGCGCTCCCTCAGTCAGTGCAGCTGCTTCCTCAAAACTCAGATTCTCTGGCATCAAAGTCATCGTATCACGCTCATCCCTGATCAGGTACCCGGCATGCCCACCAAAACGGACATCGTTATAGCCAAATACCCGGTCCCCGACTTGATATGTTAGCACTGATTCACCGACCGATTCAATTGTTCCCGAAAACTCACAACCCAATATTTGCTGTTTGGGTTTGAAGAGCCCGCTAAAAAACCTGCTGACAAAATATTCTGCACTTCTGAAGCCGCAATCGGTCCGGTTTACGGTGCTGGCATGAACCCTGACCAAAACTTCGTTCGCAGCAGGAGAAGGCTTGTCGATTTCCCTGATATGAACCACTTCTGGCGGACCGTATTGTTTATGGATTGCGGCTTTCATTTTCTGATGTTTATACCTTAAATATAAGCTATCCGGCATTTATTTCAATTGTATTCCCGAAATTTTAATCCTGTTGATTAGATGTGTTTTAGGATTTGAAAATGAAAGGCAGGTGCTTTTGGCAAGTTTGACCCGGCTGAAGCAAGCGACAAGCACAGACCCTGCTTTTCAGAGCCCAAACAAAATTCCTACACTATCCTCTCGCAAACACCTCAAATTAGTAATCAGATGCCATTTATCCTAAGCCTTAATTCTGATCTAGCCTTAATCCGGTGAGTACCTAAACCTTTTTTAACCCCTTTTAACTCCTTCCGGAGCCATGCGATTCCCTTATTTAAAATAATTCTAAATAATATTTGCTTTTCTGAAATGACTTCTTACTTTTGGGCTTAATTATAATCAGTCTAAATAAAAATAAGAAATATGAAAACAATTACCCTCTCCTTAATGGGTGTTTTACTCGGCTTCAATGCCTACACGCAGGAAGTTAGAAGCCAGGATTCTTTAACCCGAAGAGTTTTGGAAGAAGTCATCATCAAGGATTTTAAGAACCGCTATAAAGTTGACAGCAGCCGCACGGTTTCTAAATTACCTTTAAAATATATCGAGAACCCACAGGTTTACCAGTCAATCTCAAAGAATCTTTTTAAGGATCAGGTTGTTACTAATTTGAACAATGCCCTGAAAAATGCAACCGGTATTACCCGTTTATGGGAATCGACGGGCAGAGGAGGCGATGGTGCTGAATTTTATTCTATGCGTGGTTTTGCTGTGCAACCTACAATGGTGAATGGAATGGCAAGTATCACGAATGCCGGACTCGACCCGGCGAATATTGAGACTATTGAAATTGTTAAAGGACCTTCAGGAACCTTGTTCGGCGGGAATGTAATTTCCTATGGCGGCTTGATCAATGTAGTTACCAAAAAGCCGCACGATCAGCCGAGAGGGGAGATTAACTTTACCAATGGCGGCTTTGGCTTAAGACGTATTACAGCCGATTATAATTTGCCATTAAGTAAGCAATTAGCAATTCGGGTAAATGCTGCAAATAGTTCAGAGGATAGCTTTCAGGATGCCGGTTTTAGCAAATCCACTTATATCGCTCCGTCTTTATTGTTCAAAGCTTCTGATAAGCTTCAGTTCCTGATCAATTCGGAGATGCGTTTTGCAGAATCAGCCAACGCGCCGATGATCTTTTTGAGCAGGTATTCGCCTTTATCCTTCCAGACTATGGATCTGTTTGAGAAGAGTTACCGCAAGTCGTTCACTGCGAATAGTCTGTCAATCTCAAACCCTTCCTTTGGTTTCCAGGGACAAATGCTTTATACTTTGAGCAAGCAATGGAAATCGCAGACTATTTTATCCTCAAGCAATACAACAAGTGACGGATATTACCATTATTTATGGGATAGTGCAAATGGATCTGATTTTACCAGATTTATTTCAAAACGTGATGGGAAGACCAGGGCAAGTGGAATTCAGCAGAACTTTAATGGTGATTTTCATATAGGAAAGCTCAGGAACCGACTGGTGATTGGTTTAGATTACCTTGAAAAAACCATTGATAACAGCAGTTCAGGCTGGGTAGCACATGGTCTGGTGTCTCTGAAAAATCAGACTGATGATGGAAAATTAACTCCGCAGGCTGTGGATCAGTCTTTATTGAATGCATTTGAAGGGGTTTCATCAGTTAAAACCAAAATCAGCAGTGTTTATGCTTCTGATGTAATTAATCTTTCAAAGAATTTGTCAGCTATGTTAAGCTTAAGACTTGATCATTTCGAAGGACAACCCAATTACTATTCAACAGAAAAGATCAAAAGTCAGTTTAATCTCTCGCCTAAATTTGGTTTGGTTTATCAGGCCATTCCTGAGAAACTGTCACTCTTCTCCAATTACATGAACGGGTTTACCAACCTGGATCCGGCGCAGGTAGCCAATGCAGATGGAAGTAATCCACGGGTTAAAATATTTGATCCTGAGCATGCTAATCAGTGGGAAGCAGGTACCAAGGCGAATCTTTATCAGGATAATGTATCATTAACCCTAAGCTATTATTCGATCCTGGTTGACAATAAAGTGATGACCGATCCTACAAATATCAATAATTCGGTTCAGGGTGGTGAAGTGAGTTCCAAAGGCTTTGAAGCAAGTATTGTGACTAATCCGATCAAAGGTTTGAATATTATTGCCGGCTACAGTTTTAACAAGAGCGAAGTGACCAAAGATGCCCCCGATGCGGGATACATTGGCTTGCGTCCGGAAGAGGCAGGTCCGGCCAGACTGGCTAATTTCTGGGCTAATTATAAGTTTACAGAAGGAGTATTTAAATACGTTGGTATCGGCTTGGGAGCGAATTATGCCAGCGTACACAAAACACTGAATCGTTCGAATATAGGCACATTTAGTTTGCCAAGTTATGCGGTTTACAATGCAGTATTGAGCTATAGCCGCGCTAATTTCAGCTTAAATCTGAAACTGGATAATATCGGGAATGAAAAATATTACACGGGCTGGTCAACCATTACACCTCAGCGTTTACGGTCTATTGCACTTGGTTTAAACTACATGTTCTAAAGTGAAGAAAAGTACTAAACGAATTTTTGGAAAAATACACCTTTGGCTCGGTCTTTTGATCGGGCTTTTGGTATTCATATTGGCAATTACAGGATGTATTTATGCTTTTCAGGAGGAAATTCAGGATTATACCCAAAGCTACCGGCATGTCAGGCCTGAGAATAAGTCCTATCTAAAACCATCTGATTTTCAGGGAATTGCCGCCAGAACCTTGCCCGGAAAGAACCTGCACGCGATCAAGTATAACGGGGGATCACGATCGGTAGAGGCTATCTACTATAATTATGAACCTTTATATTACTACATCGCCTATCTGAATCCATACACCGGAGAGGTATTGAGCGTGAATAATATGGAGGAAGGCTTTTTTCACTTCATACTCGATGGTCATTTTTACCTTTGGCTACCCCCTGAAATCGGGCAGCCCGTGGTTGCTACCATCACCGTCTTGTTTATTATTATGTTGATTAGCGGACTGATCCTCTGGCTACCTGCTAAAATCAGGCAATTGAAATCACGAATTTGGTTTAATTGGAGCAACCGAACCCGATGGCGCAGGAAAAACTATGATTTGCATAATATCAGTGGGATTTATGCCATGCTTTTCGGACTTTTCTTTGCGATCACCGG
The DNA here is from genome assembly GCA_964616525.1 of uncultured Sphingobacterium sp. Lineage (GTDB taxonomy): Bacteria > Bacteroidota > Bacteroidia > Sphingobacteriales > Sphingobacteriaceae > Daejeonella. Next base: position 6,713 of record CAZTRY010000006.1, read on the forward strand.
GCTTAACTGGGGTTTTCCTGTTTTTGCGGAAGCATATTATAAAATGCTTGGGGGGAAGCAGGAACTGCTGTACACCGAACCCGAATCTCAGCCTGGTTTATCTATTGATCCTGCTAAAAGGCCCTTGAATTTGGTTTGGGAGAAAATGATGAAAGAGTACCCGAATGCAGCCAGTATTGAAGTACATCCGCCCGAAACTTCATTGGCACCGATTGCCGCCAATGCAAATTTTGAACAGGGGACTTACTGGAAAACGGATTATCGCTATTTCGATCAGTACAGTATGAAGGAAATGGATGTCAACCATATTTTCGGGCGGCTCAAAGATCAGAAATTTGCAGATAAGGTGATCAGGATGAATTATGATCTGCATACGGGTGCAATCATCGGGCTTCCCGGAAAGATCATTGCTTTCATTGCCAGTCTGATCATTGCAATACTGCCGGTCACCGGTTTCATGATCTGGTATGGACGAAGAAAAAAAGAAAGGAAGGTGGCTCGGGTTTAGTGGAATTAAGGAGGTCAGGGATTTTTGTAAAGGGTTTGTCTAGGTTTTTGGAAATGTAAGGCAGATGCTTTTGGCAGGTTCAGCCCGGCTGAAGCCATTCGGACGGGTAGAGCCCGGCTATAGCAAGCGACAAGCACAGACCCTGCTTTTCAAATCCATATTAAACCTTAATCCTAACTATTCTTGTTTATAATTAATCCTCAATCACACAATCAGCACAATTAAATAGCTTACTCTTCCTTAAAACCTTCAAACAAGGTCCATCCTTTACCAAATACCCTTCATTCCCTTTACCAATTACTTACCAAGCTTAATCAGAAAATCCAGCTGCTTAATCACATTCCCCGTCAGGCTTGCAAACAGCTCCTTCCTGAACTTGCAAACTTCCTGAAGGATGCTCTTGCTTCCATTCCCCAAACGATTTCTCCAGATTTTGCAGGAAAACAGGCGTTTCCTGAGCCCCCGAAACGGCATATTTGCGGTTGAATACAAAAAAAGGAACCCCCCGAACACCAAGCTGCTGACTTTCATAAATATCCATTCGCACATCTTCTGTATAACGGTCACTCTCCAGAACTTTCCTGAGTTCAGTTTCATCCAGGCCGATATTTTTGCCCAGATTAATTAAAATATTGATATCGTCTGTATTTTTTCCTTCGGTAAAATAAGCCTTGAACAGTAATTCCTCAGCTTCATCCTGCTTGTTTTTGCTCAGTGCAAAGTGGGAGAAACGATGTGCATTCATTGAATTTGCAATAATAGCCTTATCCAATTCATAATGCAGTCCCTCGCCAGCAGCCATTTCTGTAACCTGCTGGTTCAGTTGTTCTGCACGTTCCATACTCATGCCTTTGACTTCTGAAAGATACTGATTTACATTTTTTGAGGGATCGGTCTTCAGGTCGGGATTCAGCTGAAAACTTTTCCAGATTACTTCTATATTTTCTTTTCCTGGCAGCTGATCAAGCGCTTTTTCAAACCTCCGTTTCCCGATATAACAGAACGGACACATAACATCACTCCAGATTTCTACTTTCATTTTTTCAGGATTCATTATAATTGAATTAATCGATAAGCAAATTTAGGTTTAGCACTTAATATATTGGTCAGGCAAATATCATGGATCAGAAATTTGACATGGATGGGATAAAGCATGAGGCTTATTTGTAATTCATATTAAAACCCTTATTTTTAATATATATCTAAAAATCATCTGCCATGATTAAAAGATCGAGGTTCACAAAGCTCAAAATTCAACAATTTGAGGAATGGATCGCTTCAATCAAAATTGTGCGTAAAGTATTAATCATTCAGCAACACCATACCCAAAGCCCCAATTATGCGCATTTTGATGGAAACAACCACTTTGAACTGCAAGAGCGAATGAAAAGCTTTCATATGCTTAGGAATGGCTGGAGGGATATTGGACAGCATTTTACCACTTTTCCTGATGGAATTATTCTCACGGGAGGATCACTTGAAAAATCACCTGCCTGTATCCGACACAAAAATGCGAACGCTATCTGTATCGAGCATCTGGGTAATTTTGATACGGGCAGGGATGAAATGACCGATGAGCATCGCGAAACCATCATCCGTTTGACTGCCATGTTATGCAGCCGATTTGAACTGCCGGTTAATACTCAAAGCATTGTTTATCACCATTGGTTTGACCCTGACACAGGTCAGCGGAATAATGGTTCAGAAAATCATAAATCATGTCCAGGAACCAATTTTTTTGGAGGAAATAAGGTTCATGATTGCCTGGATAATTTTTTGCCTTTGGTTTCTGCCCGGCTTCATGAACATCCAGTTTAGAGTCGGGAGCTTTTGAACTACCTGAACCTGAATAAATATTAACAATTAAAATTGTTTCTAATTAATTGATTATTAATTATTTATATTAATGAAGAAAATTTTATCCATCGATGGGGGCGGTATCCGAGGACTCATTCCCGGTCAGATTCTGGTCGCACTGGAGAAGAAACTGCAGGAGAAAAGTAAAGACCCTATGGCTCGAATTGCCACTTATTTTGATTTTTTTGCCGGAACCAGTACTGGTGGAATATTGACCTGTCTGTTGCTTTGCCCGGATGAGCATGATCCTCAAAAGCCTAAGTTTAGTGCAGAGGAGGCAGTTGACCTTTACAAACGATACGGCGATAAAATATTCAGGGTTTCTTTTTTGAGTAAACTTCTGAATTATAAATCGATGTTTAGTGAAAAGTATCCTGCAAACAATTTGGAGGAGGTTTTACTCACTTATTTTAGAGATAAACGCTTGAGTGAATTATTAAAGCCTTGTTTGATTACTTCCTATGATATTCAGGAACGAAAAACACATTTTTTTGCCAGTCACGATTATCCCAGGAAAGGTGATGGGGGTGATTTTTATCTGAAAGATGTTTGTCGGGCGACTTCAGCAGCCCCAACCTATTTTGAGGCAGCCTTGGTCAAATCCATTAGTGGTGTCAGCTATCCGATGATCGATGGAGGCATATTTGCGAATAATCCATCCCTTTGTGCTTATTCTGAAGTAAGGAATTCGAAAGGAGATCCGAGTGCAAAGGATATGCTGATTCTCTCTCTCGGAACCGGTGGTGAAAATAAGTCCTATCCTTATCAAAAAGCAAGAGCATGGGGCGCTTTGGGCTGGATCAAACCTTCCATTGATATCATGATGTCGGGAGCGGCAGAATCTACCAATTATCATCTGGTTAAAATGTTTGAGGTCAGTGGAAGTGAGGCCAATTATTGCCGGATTCAACCCGAACATCTCAGGAATGCAGTTCCAGAAATGGACAATGCGAGTCAGCAGAATATGCAGGCACTTATAGAACTGGGCATTAAAACAGCACAGGACCATTCCGATCAATTGGATTCCATAGTCGATCGGATCTTTGAAGATAAAGATGCTGTAGTATTTGAGTAGGCATGTCTGAATTGGCGTACCCCGTTTTTATTTTAATATTATATTTATCCCAAGCAATCGGCTTGTAAAATTAATAGCATGATCAATAAAAAATTTCTGACTGGCATTTTATTATGCTGCCTGTCCTGTGCAGGCTTCGCACAAAAAGCTCCAAATCTAAGTTATGAGGCCATTCCCTGGACAAAACCTCGCAACATCATATTCATTCTTTCTGATGATCACCGCTATGATTTTATGGGTTTCACAGGCAAGGTTCCGGGTTTAAAAACCCCTAATCTGGATCGGATTGCAATTGAAGGCGCTCATTTTCAAAATGCGTTTGTCAGCACAGCACTTTGTTCACCAAGCAGGGCTTCCATTTTAACCGGGCAGTATGCGCATACCCATACGGTAGTTGATAATCAGGCGGCTGCACCTTCTTCACTAATCTATTTTCCCCAATATCTTCAGAAAGCGGGTTACCAGACTTCCTTTTTTGGGAAATGGCATATGGGTGGAGGTGGTGCTGATCCACGCCCCGGTTTTAATCGCTGGGTGAGTTTTGCGGGACAAGGGGATTATTATAATCCCAAAATCAATGTCGATGGTAAAATGATTAATTATACAGATAGCAGCTATGTTACTGATGTGCTCACGAATTATACGCTAGAATGGCTGGATAAACGCGATAAAAGCAAGCCTTTTTTCGTTTATCTGTCGCACAAGGCGGTGCATGCTGATTTTTATCCGGCAAAAAGGGATAAAGGAAAATATAAGGATATACGCATTCAATATCCGGTGTCTATGTTCTCAACTGCCGGCAAGGATAGCAAACGATTTAACCGTGGTGATCAGGCCGATTCGAGTGCATATATTTTTAATTATAAGGATATCCCGCAATGGGTGAGGGCACAGCGCTATAGCTGGCATGGAGTTGATTTCATGTACCATGGACAAACCGATTTCGATAAGTTTTACGTGGATTATCTTGAAACTTTAATGGGTGTGGATAACAGTGTGGGCAGGGTGCTTGATTACCTGAAGGCTAATGGTCTCGATAAAGAAACCCTTGTTATTTATATGGGAGATAATGGTTTTTCATTTGGAGAACATGGACTGATAGATAAACGTCATGCCTATGAAGAGTCGATGCGGGTACCTTTGCTCGCCCGTTCACCGGCACTGATCAAAGCAGGAACCAAGGTGAAGGAAATGGTGCTGAATGTTGACATTGCTCCTAGTATTTTGGAGATGGCAGGAGTTAAAAAGCCAAAACAAATGCAGGGGACCTCCTTTTTGCCTTTGATGAAAGGAGATCCTGTCCAGAACTGGAGGAAGGAAGTGTTTTATGAATATTACTGGGAGAATCCTTTTCCGCAAACACCAACGCAATATGCTGTTCGAACCGATCGCTATAAATTCATCCGCAGTCAGGGAGTTTGGGATATTGATCAGTTGTATGATCTTCAGCAGGATCCTTATGAACTGAACAATCTGATCCGCAAACCCGAATTACAGGACCTGGCAAAAGATCTGAACAAAAAGCTCTGGGACTGGCTTTCGGATACACAGGGTTTGTATATTCCTTTAAAACCGATTGGAGATAAGAAGTTTGACCATGTTTATAAGGGGACGTGGTGATAATTGACAGTTGATAGGTGACATTTGACAGTTGAGACCGATAACTATTGGGTGGAGTATCAAGTATCAAGAACCAGGAATCAAGACGATTAAGTACTATTGGTAAATTAGTATCCTTTTTTCTGATAACAGACAACAGATAAAAGTCAAACTGTGCATCATGTCTCCCCCTCTTTTGGAGGGGGCTGGGGGGAGGCCGGTAATTTGTCTGAACTATGATTTTTGTGATTAGGGTGATTCTAATGATTAGGAAGAGGTCTTAATATAACCTTTTTCATTGGACTCAAATTCCTGGGCATCACGCTGTCCCCCTTTGGAGGGGGGTGTAATTGGCCTTGAGTGGTTGGGGGGGAGGTTTTACCCATTATTTTATCTCAATATGGAGTTATAGAATATAGTTCATATAGCCTCCACCTTTAATTCCCCCGCAGGCGGGGGATACTGGACGCCCAGAAATTTTACTCAAGAATAATATTTTCCAATTAATAACAATCCCGCTTTCAGCTTCCAGCTTTTTCCTTTTAGCTTTTCTTTTAGTCCAATGGACTCCTTAGGAGAGGGGGGCGCATATGGCCTTGAGTGCTTGCAGGGGAGGACTTAATTACAGTCTAAAATATCTTATTCAATAAAATTTGTTTCATTCTATTTATTTCTGATATTGAACATACCAATCACTTTGGTATTCAGGTACTTTATGATTGCCTGAAGATGTTGGAATTTATGATTGATTCCATTGAATTTTGTTGAATTCAGCAGGGAATTGAAAAAGATTATATGTTAAATTAAAGATTAAATACTATTAAAATAGTGTAAATTTCCATTAGATTGATGTTTCATTTTAAATTATTTTTATCGTTTAAGAACTGTATAGCTAGTTGAAACCAACAGATACCAAAAATCCGGAATACTTCCACAAAGTTGTGGACTGTCAATATGCCTGCCCCGCACATACCCCGGTACCTGAATATATCAGGTTGATCTCAGCAGGAAAATATACTGAGGCATATATGATCAATTGGGAATCGAATGTTTTCCCCGGGGTACTCGGGCGAACCTGCGATCGTCCCTGTGAACCTGCATGCCGACGTGGTAGAATTGAAGAAGAACCTGTTGCAATTTGCCGGCTAAAGCGGGTAGCTGCAGATAATAAGGACGATGTCAGGGCATTCATGCCCGGTATTCCTTCAGAAATGAATGGAAAACGCATTGCTTTGATCGGCGGCGGACCAGCATCACTTACTGTAGCCCGCGATCTTGCTCCTTTGGGATATGAGATCCATCTCTATGATGAACATGCTGCAGGTGGGGGGATGATGCGCAGCCAGATTCCTTCTTTCAGATTACCTGATGATGTATTGAACGAAGAAGTAGGTTATATTCTCGATATGGGAATCCATACTCATTTCAATACCTATGTATCCAGCATGAACGAAATTCTTGAAAAGGGATACGATGCGGTATTTGTAGGTACAGGTGCTCCGAGAGGCCGAGATTTGGTTCTTCCGGGTCGCGAAGAAGCCGGTAAAAACGTACATGTCGGAATAGAATGGCTTGCAAGTGTAGCTTTCGAGCATACCCATAAAATTGGTAAGAAAGTGATCGTGCTGGGTGGTGGAAATACCGCTATGGATTGCTGTCGTACTTCCCGCCGTCTTGGAGGTGAAGAGGTGAAGGTTGTGGTTCGGAGTCCCTTTGCAGAGATGAAAGCCTCCCCATGGGAGATTGAGGATGCAATGCATGAAGACATTCCTATTCTTGAAAACCATGTACCTAAAACCTATGTGATCGAAAATGGCAAACTGGTCGGGATGACCTTTGAAAAAGTAAAAGCCGTTTATGATGAGCAGGGCAAACGCAGTCTTGTTCCATCGGGCGAGCCAGAAGTATTTATTGAAGCGGATGATGTACTTGTCGCCGTGGGCCAGCAGAATAGTTTCCCATGGATTGAAAAGGATACAGGTGTTGATTTTGATCAGTGGGGAATGCCGCTTGTTGATGCATTAACTCATCAGTCTACCAATAAGCGCGTTTTCTTTGGTGGTGATGCGGCTTTCGGGCCTAAAAATGTGATTACAGCTGTTGCCCACGGGCATCAGGCAGCCATATCAATTGACTTGCATTGCAGGGGAGAAGCACTTACCGCGCGCCCGGCACCATTTACCAATCTGGTGAGCAAAAAAATGGGTATCCATGAGTGGAGTTATGACAATGATGTGGTTAATGACCAGCGTTTTATTGTTCCTCAGGCTGAAAAGAAAGCCGCTCTTTCTGATCGTAAACTGGAAGTTGAGCTCGGTTTTGATATTCAGACCGCAATCAAAGAAGCTCACCGCTGTCTGAATTGCGATGTGCAAACTGTATTTGAAAAAGATAAATGTATCGAATGCGATGCATGCGTTGATATTTGTCCGACTTCCTGCATCACTTTTACCTTAAATGGGGAAGAAGATGATTTACGGACAAGACTCAAAGCCCCGGCTTTAAATATAACTCAGGACCTCTATGTATCCGATACACTCCCTACCCAAAGGGTGATGGTAAAAGATGAAGACGTTTGCCTGCACTGCGGCTTGTGTGCTGAGCGTTGCCCGACATCTGCATGGGATATGCAGCAATATTTATATAAAGTTACCAAAGCAGGTTAAGAGATGCCTAATTCAAAAGTTAATGATTTTGTCATTCGTTTTGCGAATGTCAATGGTACAGGGTCTGCAAGTGCAAATTATCTGTTTGCAAAAGCTATTTTCCGGATGGGAATCCCTGTAACTCCTAAAAATATATTTCCTTCAAATATACAGGGACTTCCAACCTGGTATGATGTCAGGGTGAGTGAAAAGGGTTATCTCGGTCGCCGGGAAGGGGTAGACCTGATGGTTTGTGTGAACCCTCAAAGTATGCCTGATGATGTGCTTTCAGTGAAAAGTGGTGGATATTTCATCTACGATTGTACCAAGGCACTGAATCCGGCATTGATCAGACCTGATGTGACCTATATCGGCCTTCCGCTGATGGAAATGTGCCTGCGTGAATTCACTGATCCGCGGCAGCGGCAATTGTTTAAGAATATTATTTATGTAGGGGCACTTTCTGCCTTGCTTGATATCGAATTTTCGGTTCTGGAACAATTACTTGCCGAGCAGTTTGTAGGTAAGGAGAAGCTGGTAGCGATGAATATCAAGGCCCTGAATCTGGGTATTTCCTACATTCACAGCAATTACGCCTATCCTCTGGATATTCGTCTGGAAAGACGTGACCTGATTGGCGATAAGATTCTGATCGATGGTAATTCGGCCTGCGGACTTGGTGCTGTTTATGGCGGTGCAACGGTTGTGGCCTGGTATCCGATCACGCCATCAACTTCTGTAGTGGAAGCATTCGAAACTTATGCAAAAAAATTAAGGGTCGATAAGGAAACAGGGAAACGCAATTATGCGATCGTGCAGGCAGAAGACGAACTTGCCGCAATCGGGATGGTTATCGGTGCAAATTGGAACGGTGCACGCTCATTCACTGCTACGAGTGGCCCGGGACTGTCTTTAATGAATGAATTCCTCGGATTGGCTTATTTCGCAGAAATTCCAACTTTGCTGATCGATGTTCAACGTACCGGCCCTTCGACAGGGATGCCAACAAGAACACAGCAATCGGATATTTTACTGGCGGCCTATGCTTCGCATGGCGATACCAAACAGGTTTTGGTATTCCCATCAACCCCGAAAGAATGTTTCGAAATGACTGCTGAAGCTCTTGATCTGGCAGAATCCTTGCAAACGCCAATCATCATGATGACCGACCTCGATCTGGGAATGAACGATCACATGTCTGAACCTTTTCATTGGGATGATACCCGAAAATACAATCGCGGCAAAGTGCTTAATGCGAGCCAGTTAGAGGAGTTGCCACGTTTTGGACGTTATCTGGATGTTGATGGTGACGGAATTACTTACCGCACAATTCCTGGAACGCATCCAACCAAAGGTTCCTTCTTTACCCGTGGTACTTCCAGGGATGAATATGCAGCCTATACCGAAGATGGACGAGTTTATGCACGCAATATGGACCGCTTGCTGAAGAAATGGGATACTGCAAAAGATATGGTACCTGCTCCATACCTTTATCAAAAGGAGAATAAGAGTCCTTATGGTTTAATTTTCTTTGGCACTTCTACTTACTCAGCGGAAGAGGCAATGGACACCATGGCCGCAAGCGGAATTAATTTTGATGCGATGAGGCTGAGGGCATTCCCATTCAACCAAACGGTAGAAGACTTCATTCATACACACGAAAAGGTATTTGTTATTGAGCAAAACCGCGACGGGCAAATGCGCAGTCTGCTGATCAATGAGCTCAATGTGAACCCTCATAAAATGATCCCGGTGCTCAATTATGACGGGATGCCAATCACAGCACATGCAATCATGACGCTGATCAATAAAAATTTATCACCTGCACTTAATGGTGCAACCAGTAAAATTCTGTCATGACATATATACGCCCTAAATTCCGCCATCCCGATCTGCCTAAAAATGATCTTGGATATACTACCAGGGAATATGAAGGTTCGCTTTCAACCTTATGTGCCGGCTGCGGACATGACTCGATCAGCGGAAGTATTCTTCAGGCTTGTTTTGAGTTATCGATTCCACCGCACCGGATCGCGAAATTATCAGGTATAGGCTGCTCATCAAAGACGCCAAACTATTTCCTTGGAAATTCGCATGGATTTAACTCGGTACACGGAAGAATGCCTTCGGTAGCCACCGGCGCCAATATGGCAAACCGTGACCTGATTTACATGGGTGTTTCGGGAGATGGGGATACAGCCTCAATTGGTATGGGCCAGTTTGTGCATGTGATCCGCCGTAATCTGAATATGGTTTATATTGTGATGAACAATGGCTGCTACGGATTGACTAAAGGTCAGGATTCTGCTACAGCCGATGCTGGTTCAAAGAGCAAAGCGGGTTCAGTGAATCCATTCCAGCCAATTGATCTGGCCGGACTAGCACTTGAGCTTGGAGCAAGTTTCGTCGCACAAAGTTTTTCGGGAGATAAGGAACAACTGGTACCACTAATTAAAGCGGCGGTAAGTCACCCGGGATTTGCATTCATCAACGTGATTTCACCTTGTGTGACATTTAATAATAATCCCGGTTCTACAAAATCTTACGATTACGTCCGGGAGCATATCGAAGCTACAGGTAAAACCGACCTGGTTCCTGAGAAATCGGAGATATTGGCCAGCTATGAATCAGGCACCGGGACTGAGGTGATGCTGCATGACGGAACTTTTATCAAACTTGAAAAATTGGCTGCAAACCGTGATCCTTTTAATAGGATGGAAGCAATGGATGCTCTTCGGGATGCGCGTAACCGTAATGAAATTTTAACAGGCTTACTTTATATTGATACTGATACAGAGGATCTTCACCATACTATCAACTCAACAGAACGGCCTTTAAACAGCCTTGAGGAACAAGATCTCTGCCCTGGCTCTGCAGTTTTGGCTGAGATTAATGATGATTTGAGATAGTAATATTTATTATCAGCATAAAGGAAAAACTCATGGACAATGCTTCATTTTTTATAGATTTGAAGCATAAACCGGGAAATTAGCTCAGCTGGTTTAGAGCACTACCTCGACAAGGTAGGGGTCGCTGGTTCGAACCCAGTATTTCCCACTGATAAGGCTATGGATAACCACAGCTAATATAATGGAGATAGGTGTTTAACCCTGTTTGTTAGGATCACCATACCACCTATCTGGAAACAGTATTAAATATCATCATACCCTCTTTGCTTATTTTGGACCCAAAAGAAGGGTATTTATTTCTCCTTTCAGTAATTTCATATATTTACTTTCATAGGTTAAACAAAAGCAGAATTTAATTTTATGTCATTTCAAGCATACATAGACAATATTAAAGTCAAAACAGGTAAAGGTTCTGAGGACTTTAAAAAACTGGCAGAGAAAAATGGATTTATGATTGATGGAAAACTCAACCCTAATACCAAAGCCACAGAAATCACCAATTGGTTAAAGAATGAATTTGAGCTTGGACATGGACATGCAATGGCAATTTACGCAACGTTTAAAGGTAAAACTGAATAATTACTTTGAATACAAAAGGCTCAAACCACCTTGTTTGGTTAAGGTATTGCATAATTTAGAGCTCTTTACTAGGGTATAGATTGGGCATAGTGATCAAACTCTAATCCTTCCAAATGCTGGAGCATTCGCATTTAATGTTTATTTGAAATATAGAAAAATCAACAAAAACAATATAATTATGGCAGGAGAACCCCAAGATACCATCTGGCCTTTACCCAAATTTTACTTTAAGGTATTTTTAGGCTCACAAAAAAGTGCTGTTTCATTTCAGGAAGTATCCGGATTGGATACAGAAACACAAATAATAGAATATCGTCATGGGGACAGCAAGGCATTTTCGACAATTAAAATGCCGGGAATTGCCAAATACGGTGATGTAACCTTGAAGAAGGGAGTCTTTACAAAAGATAACAATTTCTTCAAATGGTACAGCGCCATTAAAATGAATACAATCAAAAGAGAAACAGTTACTATTCAGCTATTAGACGAAAATGGTAGTCCAACCATGACCTGGACTTTAGTTAACGCATGGCCAATAAAGGTTACGGGAACTGACTTGAAATCTGATGGGAATGAAGTCGCTGTAGAGACTATGATATTGGCTTACGAAAGATTAACAATTACCAATAACTAGTATTGTATGAATCTTTATTATCCACCTGTTTCTTTCTATTTTTCCTTGTCCCTTACAGGACAAACAGGGCATACAGAAGCTTCTTTTAAAGAAGTTTCCGGGCTAAACATAGAAATGGAAACAGAGGAAATTGTAAGTTCTGGGCTCAATAGCTTTCAGTACCCTGTACCCAAACCTCCAAAATACTCCAATTTGGTCTTAAAAAGAGGTTTGCTTGCTAAAGATTCCCCTCTTGTCCAATGGTGTAACACTATTTTAATAGTAGGTAATGCTATTGAGACTAAAAATATTGTGGTAAGCTTGTTGAATGAGAATGGTCAGCCAATTAAAGCATGGAGTTTCGCAGATGCCTGGCCTGTAAAATGGGAGGTTTCTGATTTTAATTTAAAGGGGAATGAATTGGCAATTGAAACCCTTGAATTTTCGTATACCTATCTTCAATCAATCCTATAGAGTCATAGAATTTAATAAAGGATTGTTGATTAGAAAAGAAGTTGAGCAAATAATTAATCTTTCTGAGTAAAACATTAGCTTAAGCCAAAAAATACCGTAAAGCAATTTGTATGACTAAAACAGAAATAGCCAAAGCATTTTCTATTGGAAAGTTTGATGAGGTCATTCATTACATCGCTGATGACGCCATTTGGGAAGTAGTAGAAGAAGATAAGTTTGTCGGTAAAAATGCAATTATTGAAAATTGTAATTTGGTCGGTCATTACTATAGGTCTGTTACTACCAGCTTTAAAATGCTTAACGTGATTTCGGAGGATGATATGGTTGCTGTAAATGGGACAGCAGAGTTAAACAGAGATGGCAAACAGGCGTCTTTTGTATCGGCTTGTGATATCTATTCGTTCAACGATTTTGATCAGATCCAAAAGATCACTTCCAACTGCATAAAGACAAAATAAATCAATCCTTTTTTTTTGATTCAACAAAAAGCCGGAGAAGATTAAATTCTGTATTTTGTATTTAAATTTCAAAGCGTATGAACAAAGAATATTCAAATGGTGAAATCATCATCAAATGGCAGCCAAAACTTTGCCAGCACTCCGGTATTTGTGTCAAAACTTTGCCTGCAGTCTACAGACCGAAAGAATCTCCATGGATAATAATCGAAAATGCCACAACCGAAGAATTGAAAGCTCAGGTAAGCAGGTGTCCTTCCGGAGCATTGATTTATTCTTTGGTGAAATAAAGAATATTTGAGCTAGAAAACAGTAAGTATAGAATGTTAACCATCATACAATTATTGCTATGTCCGCACAAGCTAAAAACCCATTTACCTGGGTTGAAATTTATGTAGATGATATGAGCCGGGCTCAGAAATTTTACGAAGCCCTATTACAAATCAAATTAAATGAATTACCAATGCCCGACAGTTTGGGTGAAATGCAAATGCTTAGCTTTCCATGGGCAGAGAATGAAAGGAATATAAGCGGTGCCTTAGTTAAAATGGAAAATATGCCTCCGGGTGCAGGGGGGACGATGGTTTATTTTGCCTCTGATGATTGTTCAATTGAAGAAGGAAGGGCAGAAGCAGCAGGAGGAAAAGTTTTGCAGCCAAAAATGTCACTTGGTGAGCATGGTTTTTGCTCGGTTTTGATGGATACAGAAGGCAATACAATTGGATTGCATTCGATGCACTAAAATCTTCAGATGGAGTCTAAATCAAACTCCCAAATGGTATGAACCCGGTAATAAAAACCTTCAACGAGAAGTTAAGTCCACAAGACTTTGAATTATGCGACTTGCTTGCAACGGTAATCAACACAGCCCTTACTGATGCTGAAAGTAAAATCTGGCATGCACATCCGGTATGGTTTTTAGACGGGAATCCCGTGGTCGGTTACAGCAAACAGAAACCGGGGATCCGTTTAATGTTTTGGAGCGGTGCTGATTTCGGGGAGGAAGGACTAAACATCAGAGGTAAAAAATTTAAGGATGCTTCTGTATTCTATAATCAGGTTTCTGACATTCAAATCGATGATTTGAAACGATGGCTGCAAAAATCAAGAGGAATTCAGTGGGATTATAAAAATATTGTCAAACGAAGAGGACATTTGGAACGATTAATTTAAATTCGGTTATAATGAAACAGGATAAAATCATAATTCAGGCAATAGTTTCTGCAGATATTAAAAAAGTTTGGGATTATTATACCAGGCCAGAGCATATCACAAAATGGAACTTTGCCAGCGACGACTGGCAATGCCCTCATGCTTCAAATGATATGCGTGTAGGCGGAAAATACCTCGCAAGAATGGAAGCTAAAGATGGAAGCTTTGGCTTTGACTTCGAAGTTGTATATGATCAAATAGTTGTTGCTGAAAGATTTAGCTACACTATGCCCGATGGAAGGGAAGTAGAGGTAACTTTTAATGATGCTGGAGGCAAAACAGAAGTCTCTGTAAGCTTTGACGCTGAAACAGAAAATCCTGTTGAAATGCAAAGGGCTGGCTGGCTGGCAATACTAAATAATTTCAAGAAGTATACTGAGAGGAATTGATATTTGTTTGGTCGTTTCTCATGTCTTTGGCAAGCCATAATTTATCAGAATAATGAAGTTGTATGTCATGGTGAGTATTTTAGATAGTCTTGCAAAGACGCAGAGACGCGAAGGGTATGGTATAAATTAATCATCCTGTAAAAACTGTATTTTTTTGTGTCTTAGCGTCTTTGCGAGAGCTGATACAAGCCTTTATTCGACCTGTTTCAAACATCCGTTTACCTACACGATCAATCCAAACACAATTTTTTATCAATTCTTATTGATAGAGTGTTTTGTGTTGTTATATTTAGACTCAGTATCCGGTCATGTCCGGAGCAATACTCCGGATGAAAGAATCTTCAGAAATTCAAAGTGAATTAAAATCAGGTCAGGCACGTGTTGCAGCCACCGGCTTTTTAAGTCTGTTTTCCCTGATTGGGATCATGTTTTACGGACTGACTTTCTTTTATGATTTCTGGGTTCAGGAGTTTGGATGGACACGCGCGACCGTAACCTCAGGTAACGCATTTGCTAAAATACTGGTTGGTTTGTTCGGCTTTGTAGTAGGTTACCTTATCGATCGTTTCGGACCGCGGAAAATGATGCTGACCGGTATTCTGATGGCCGGCGGTGCAGTTATTGGTTTGGGCTTGATGACTTCCCTCTGGCAGTTTTATGTATTCTATATATTCAGTGCTTTAGGTTATATGTGCGGCGGACCATTGCCAAACCAGGTCTTAACCTCACGTTGGTTTGATAAAGCCCGTGGTAAGGCGATGGGCTTTGCCTACCTGGGAATAGGAATCGGAGGGATGCTGGCTCCACAGATTGCAAAAGCTTTGAATGTGGAATTCGGATACCGACATGCTTTGGTCATACTGGGTGTGACAATGATAGTTTTATCATTTCCTATGGCCTGGTTTGTCAAAGATAATCCACCTCAAACCGGTAATTCTAATACGACTGATAAACCTGATGAACCAAAACGGGATATCAAGGATATTTTAAAAACAAGGGCCTTTTATTTATTGCTTATTGGTAGTATGTGCTCAATCGGGGCAGTAAGTGCAACCAGCCAGAATTTGAAACTGTTCTTCAGTCTGGATCTTAAATATTCACAAACTCAGGCTGCAAATGTGCTTTCTTTAATTCTTGCAGCAAGTATTTTCGGACGTTTATTTATGGGCTGGCTGGCTGATAAAATTGAAAAAAAATATGTGATGTTACTGATCTACTGCCTTGTTGCTTCTGCTATTCCATTACTTTATTTTGCATCTACACCGGGGGTAATCTACGTTTTTGCGATAGTCTTCGGAATAGGGTTGGGAGGTGATTACATGATCATTCCATTAATGGCTGCCGAGTTATTTGGCGTTAAAGTGATGGGGAGGGTTATGGGTATTGTCTTAACCGGTGATGGTCTTGCCGAAGCAATCATGCCCTGGATGGTGGGATGGATCAGGGATATCAGCGGAAGCTATGCTAATGGCTTCTCTGTTCTGATCGTTTTAGCAATTGTTGGTATCATTACCGTTATCCTAACACCTAAACGGATACCTGCGAATTAATCAGACTTAGGAATTCAGACCCGATAGCTATCGGGTGACAGTCACGTTGGTCCGATAGCTATCGGATCTCCAACAAACTTCAGCGCCCCGATAGCTATCGGGTGACGAATTTATCATGCATATCACCTAAGTAAATTCGTAAGTCGATAGCTGACGGGTCTTAACTTCGCAGACTTACGAAATCACCTGTGCGATTAGAAAGTCGATTTCGTCACCCGATAGCTATCGGGCCACAGTCACGTTGATCTAATAGCTACTGGGTCTTATTTATCCGATTTCTGTACCCCAGCCTGTTCCGCCAGTCTTTTCACTTCCCGGATAATCACCTCTTCAATATCGGAAGCCCAGGGTGTCGTAAATATTGGAGATCGGCTTGCTTCATATCCTCCTTCTTTCCACACCTTATGAGTTGGAATATAAGCCATTACATCATTACTGTACCCGAAAACGAATAAATTCTGTCCGTAAATTTTCTTCAGTTCATTGGCATAGCCTACCAGAACTTCACCGCCCATGCTAACAAGGGCTTGTTCACCCAGCTTCCATACCTGCAAAGGGTAGGGATAGGATGTCATCAGTTTTTCCCCTTTTTCAAGTTTTGAGAGCAGTACTTTTGCACTGGCTTTCAAATAATCGGGTGTCTTGGAGGTATCACTCATAAGCCCCAGCAGTTCTTCTCTTGTGGGACTCGCCTTTTCAAACTTTAGGTCAATCTCTGAATAGGAGAGCATCAGTTCAGATGTAAGGGCATTCATTTTTTCTTTTAGAACCCGGTCGACAGATGCAGCCAGCGTTTCACCATATTGAACAGCGAGTGCCACAGTCCTTCTTGGCAGCGGATTCTGATCTGCCCCAGCTCCCTGAAAGAATAATGCTGTCACTCCGGGATATCTTTTTTCGAGCTCTTTCTGCGCAAAACCAGCATAATCCCCCGACCATTCATAGGTTCCCAGAACCGTATTATGACAGGCATAACCAAAAGCAATGGCCATAATCTTCCCTTTTGCATTGACTACCTTAATAACCGGTACAGCAAAATCATTCGGCCCTTTTAATTCGGTTTGAATAGCCAGATTGTTTTCATTGTTATTTCTTCTGTTTACCTGGAAGCGGCTGACCCCATTTTCGGAGTAGAGTGTTGCGGGCTGCAGGTTTTTAATAGCCTCGCCGACTAAATTAACCAGCTGGTCTTCCAGCTTTTTCGCATAGCGGTCAATCTTGTCCAATTCATTTTTATCCAGTGTGAAGATATGTGGTGCAGATTGAGTCTCCGGTCCGGTATGAGTGTGTGAAGCGTTGATAAGAACCTGAGACCTTGTTAATCCGAATTGTTTTTCAATTCTGTCTCTCACAGGTTCAGAGATTACTTTTCGGATTGCTACCAGATCCAGAGAGATCATGACCGCCCGTTTTCCTCCTGCATCTTCAAGAATCAATGCTTTTGCCCACAAGTCTGTCAGTTTGCCTTCCGAAGGCTTATTCCGGAAAGCATATCCTGCCATCCACATATGCTCTTCAGGGGTAATATTAACTCTTGCCACGCCGGCTTTCCATGCTGTACTATTTTGATTTGACTTATCTGAAGCATTTGAAGGAGAATCAAACAGGATAATGATTAAAAGAAAAATGGAGAATGAGATTAGTTTTTTCATTTTTGAATATTATTTACAGCTGATTAAATATAAGATTTTTGCTACTTGATTAGCTTGATTGTAATGATTCATAGTAATCAAATAAATCATCTGAATCATAGTCAGACAAAATTTGAAATTGAAACAGCGACTTGCGAATTTGACTTGCAAATAGCCTAGGTAAATTCGCAACCCGATAGCTATCGGGTCTTAATCCCACACCAAATTCTATAAACATTTCAAAAAATTATATAAAATATATCAAAATTTTATCCCAATCTTTGTATGCAATTAAATGAAAAAGCTTTTAATCACCCTTTTAGCTGTATTCTACCTGAGTGTTTCATCCGGGGCGACCGTGCATTTTCATTATTGTATGGGAGAGCTGATTGAGTGGGGACTTACAAGCGACAATTCTGAGAAATCAAGCGATTGCAGCAATTGCGGCATGAAAAAGGGTATCTCTGAGGACTGTTGCAAAGATCAGAAGCAGGAATATAAGCTAAAGGATTCTCAAAAAGCTCCGTTAAGTATTTTTCAGCCTCTTGTTTTTGCTTTAGCACCAGTCGCATATCCTGACTTTACCCAAATCTTATCGGGCTCTCCCCTGGATTTGATCCCTGTGAGTAATGCTCCTCCGGGTCCACTGAAAATAGCTGTTTTCATTCGAAACTGTAATTTCCGTATCTGATTTTAATCTTTTCTTTGTCTGATTTCCTTTCGGACTGATTTCGTGTGCTTATTATTCTGATAGACTCATCGGAATATAATTCATGCGATGAATTATCATACCTATTCATTTAATTATTAACAATAAAAATTATCGTCATGAGAAAATTAATTAACTCAATCGCAATTGTCGTTCTTTTGTTCAGTGCTGCATGCAATAGCTCAGAAAAACCTGCAGAAGCAAAAACAGATTCATTATCCAGCCAAACAGCAGGAGCAGGATATACCTGTCCGATGCACCCTGAGATAAAAAGCGACAAAGCTGGGACCTGTTCAATCTGCAAAATGGATCTTGTGAAAGATTCAGATCTTGAGTCAGACACTATGATGACCGACAGCAGCAGTCACGATCATAAGCACTAAGCGCAATGGTTGAAAAGATTATCTCCTTTTCTTTAAGGAACCGATTCATTGTTCTCCTTTTTGCTACCGGATTTTTTGGCTGGGGACTTTATTCGGTTAAAACCAGTAAGATTGATGCCATACCGGATCTTTCAGAGAATCAGGTCATTGTTTTCACTGAGTGGATGGGGCGTAGTCCGCAGATCATTGAAGATCAGATCACTTATCCTATGGTTACCAATCTTCAGGGATTGCCCAAAGTGAATTATGTGAGGGCAAATTCCATGTTCGGAATGAGTTTTATCTATATCATTTTTGAAGATGATGTAGATGTATACTGGGCACGCTCAAGGGTATTGGAGCGGCTTAATTCAATTGGCAATATTTTACCGGAGGGGGTTAGTCCGAATCTTGGTCCCGATGGTACCGGAGTAGGTCATGTACTTTGGTATACCCTGGATGCTCCGGGTATGGACCTTGGAGAGCAAAGGGCGATTCAGGACTGGTATATCAAATTTGCCCTTCAGAATGTTGCAGGGGTGAGTGAGATTGCCTCCTTCGGTGGTTTCCAGAAGCAGTATCAGATCAGTATTGATCCAAATCGTCTGAGTTATTATAAACTAGGCATTCAGGATGTAATGCAGGCGGTTAAGAGTAATAATAATGAAGCTGGTGGCAGGAAGTTTGAGATGAGTGACATTGGTTATATCATTAAAACCACTGGCTATCTTAAGTCAATTGAAGAGATTGAAAATCTTGCGGTACGTACCCAAAATTCTATTCCTGTAAAGATCAGGGATATCGGTACCGTTCAAATGGCAGGTGAAAGCCGGCTAGGCATATTCGATTATAATGGTGAGGGTGAAGCGGTTGGGGGAATTGTTGTATTACGTTATGGTGAGAATGCCGATGAAGTAATCCGCAAAGTGAAGACTAAGATGACTGAGGTAGCTAAGGGTTTGCCGCGGGGGATGAAGTTCAATATTGTTTACGACCGGGGAAAATTAATCGAAGAATCTATATCCTCCATTAAGACTACGCTTATTGAAGAGATGATTGTAGTGTCACTTATCGTGATTATTTTTCTATTTCACTGGAGAAGTGCCATCAGTATCATCATTCAGATTCCAATCACCATAGCTGCCAGTTTCATTCTACTGAATGCTTTTGATATTTCATCGAATATCATGTCATTAACCGGAATTGCACTTGCGATAGGAGTGATTGTAGATAACGGAATCATCATGGCAGAGAACTCATACAAAAATCTTGCAGTTAGGCAGGCTGAATTAAACAGACAAAGAACAGGAGGAAATGAAGATGTGGAATAAAGATAAATCAAAGAAGAATGATGAATATGTTAAGCTTTCTAATGGAGAAAGACTCAGTATCATCGAAAAGGCTTGTCAGCAGGTATCCAGAGGTGTATTTTATTCAACTATCATCATTATCACCTCTTTTCTGCCTGTATTTTTACTTACCGGTCAGGAGGGAAAATTATTTCATCCCCTGGCCTATACCAAAACCTTTATCCTGATAATCGATGCGGTATTGGTTCTTACGCTGGCTCCCGTCATTATTTCATTTTTCATGAAAGGACGATTCCGTCAGGAGCATGAGAACCCTATCAACAGGGGTTTGGAGAAGGTTTACCTTCCGGTGATCCGGGCCTGTATCAGAAACAGAAAAACTACACTGGGAGTAAATATTCTGGCATTGCTGATCTCTGTTCCGATGTTGATGAGCCTGGGGCGGGAATTTATGCCACCTCTTGATGAACAATCGATTTTGTTTATGCCGGTGACATTACCCGATGTCTCCAACTCAGAGATCAAGCGAATTCTGCAGGTTCAGGATAAGATCATCAAGTCTGTGCCGGAGGTTGGCCATGTTTTGGGCAAGGCAGGTCGTGCTAGTTCAGCAACTGATAATTCACCCATCAGCATGATAGAAACCATTATTTCGCTTAAACCCAAAAGCGAGTGGAGGCCGGGAATCAGCAAGAAGGACATTATTGATGAGCTCGATGCCAAACTTCAGATACCGGGTGTGGTGAACGGTTGGACACAGCCCATAATTAATCGTATCAATATGCTTTCAACCGGTATACGAACAGATGTTGGTGTCAAGGTTTATGGGCAGGATCTTAAACAGATCAGCCATATTTCTGAGGATGTTCATACACTTCTAAAGAATATTGAAGGCGTGAAAGATCTGTACGTTGAGCCGGTTAGCGGTGGAAAATATCTCGAAATAGAAATCAGACGCGATCAATTGGAGCGTTACGGATTAACTGTGGATGATATTAATGCCACGGTTGAATCGGCAATCGGAGGTGCACCTTTTGCCTCAACGGTTGAAGGGAGGCAACGTTTTAATATTCATTTGCGTCTGGGTCAGGAGTACAGGAACAGCATCGACCGTTTGAAAAGAATACCACTGACTTCTCCCGATGCCGGAACTATCCCATTATCAGCCGTTACGACTATCCGGTTTGCAGATGGACCACCGATGATTAGTTCTGAAAATGCAATTCTGAGGGGTGCGGTGATGTTCAATGTGCGTGAGCGCGATCTGGGGCATACAGTTCAGGAGGCGATTGATAAGTTAAATAAGGACCTAAAACTGCCAAATGGATATTTTGTTGAATGGAGCGGTCAATATGAAAATCTGATCCGTGGACAGCAAACCTTGTTGTATATTCTGCCGGTAGTAATCTTTATCATTTTTCTGGCCCTTTATCTGGCATTTAAATCGATCAGAGAGGCATTTTTAAGTCTGGTGACCATTCCTTTCGCTCTTATCGGAGGTGCCTTCCTGGTTTATTTCTGGGGAGTGAACCTCTCAGTTGCAGTAGCTGTTGGTTTTATTGCCCTCTTCGGGATTGCTGTTGAAACGGGTGTTGTGATGGTGATCTACCTGAACGATGCAATGCGTCAGCTGGTTAGTTTGAAGGGTAATTCCAGTGAAACGATTACAAATGAGGATTTGAGGGAATATGTGATCAATGGAGCTGCCAAACGTTTACGGCCAAAGATCATGACGGTTTGTGTGGCATTATTCGGGCTGATCCCGGTTTTATGGTCCGCTGGGGTTGGAAGTGATGTGATGCAGCCAATTGTTCTACCGATGATTGGGGGAGTACTAACTTCATCAACCCATATTTTGCTGGTTACACCGCTGATCTTTCTGATGACTAAAGAATATGAATTGAAAAAATTTGGAAAACTGGAGGTACATGATGTTCAGCATTAAGAAAATAATTTTATTGTGTTTATTCCTGGGTTCCTTGACTGGCTACGGACAGGAGAGAATGAATCTGGAACAAATATTAGGAGAGATAAATGCAAATAATCCCTCTTTGAAGTCCTATTCGAGTAGGATACAAAGCAAAGATTCCAAAGTAGAGGGGGCTGGCTCATGGATGGCACCCATGGTGGGAGCCGGAACTTTTATGAGTCCTTATCCTGCACAGGGGATGATTGCAGCTGGGGACCGTGGGGCATTTATGATCTCTGCCGAACAGGATATTCCGAATCCCGCAAAAATCAGAGCGAAAAAGGAATACCTTAAAACTCAATCGCTGACCTATGAATTGGGCAGAAATGAGCGTTTTAACCAGTTACGTGCCAGTGCAAAGTATTTGTACTTCGGACTTATAGTTGCTCAAAAGCGTATCGCCTTCCAGAAAGAGAATCAGCAGATTATGCAAACGATGAAAAAGCTGGCAGAGATACGTTATCCTTTTAATCAGGGTGGTTTGAATCAGGTTTTTAAAGCTGAGGGAAGGGTTTATGAGTCAGAGAATATGATCTTGATGACAGAGGCAGAGATTCGATCGAAAAAGATTGCTTTGAATGCACTGATGAACAGGCCAGCAAACACTGAGTTTGAAATTGAAACCGGGTATAAAGCTAATTTTAGTCCTAAAGCAGATCTCGACACTGCTTACCTGGCCGGTACCCGGAGCGATATTTTGCACATGGAACATGATATCCATGCGATGGAAAAGAATATTGATTTGATGCGGAGGGAGTCAAAGCCTGATTTTAAGATCCGATTTGATCATATGTCAAATTATTCTGCAATGATGCCACGGCAATTTACGGTAATGGGTATGCTTTCCATTCCGATTGCTCCCTGGTCCTCAAAAATGTATAAATCGGAGATAAAATCCATGAATTTTGAGAAGGAGGCGATGAGGCAGGAGAAGGCGGCTATGCTTACTGAGATTTTGGGGATGAGTAAATCCATGGAAAATGACCTGCTTAATATGCAGCAGCAGTTAAGTAATTATGAAACCAGAATTTTGCCATCATTAGAGAAATACCTCAAGGTTTCGATGTTATCGTATCAGGAAAACAAAACTGACCTGAATACGGTCATCGATGGCTGGGAGTCGATAAATATGTCGCAGATGAATTATCTGGATCAGTTACAGAAATATTATCAAATGATTGTGGAATATGAGAAGACTATTGAACGTTAGAATTGCAGTACTCCTGATCATTGGATTAACAGTATTTGGCTGTAATTCTGATAAGAAGGCCGGTTCGGGAGGACAGGTTCAGAAATACACCTGCCCGATGCATCCACAGATAGTAAAGGATGCACCTGGTACCTGCCCGATCTGTAAAATGGATCTGGTACCTCAGCATGATGCAAATGGCCATAGTCCGGTTGATACAGGATTGAATTCCCTGGTTAAACCAAGTAATGAGCTGGTTATATCGGGAATCAAAACAATCAGAGTAGAAAAAGGTCTTAAAAGGTCTGAAATCTTCCTGAAAGGAATCATAAACTATAATACGAATAACTGGAGGTCAATATCAGCAAGGGTTAGCGGCCGTATTGAGAAGCTGTTTGTGAAATACAATTATGAGCAGGTGAGTAAGGGTCAGAAAATTATGGAAATTTATAGTCCGGATCTGACAAATGCCCAGCAGGAGCTGCTCTTTTTGAAAGAAAATAATGAAACAATCCTTCTCGAATCTGCCAGGAAGAAATTGTTACTTCTTGGATTAAGCCAGACACAGATAAATAAGGTTCTGAGTACCGGAAGGATAGAGGATAGAATTGCTGTTTACAGCCCCTATTCGGGCTATGTTGCTGATTTGGGTTTAAATATTTCGGCTACTTCAAGTCCTGTAAACCAGGCAGGGGGGACAAGAATAAGCTCGGGAAGCGGAGCTGGGATGAGTTCAATGAATTCTTCATCTTCAGCACTTCCTGAAATTCCGTCTATTCCAACAGGAGGGGCAATGCAAATCAGGGAAGGACAATATATTAATGCTGGCCAGAAGTTATTTGATCTGATCAGTACAGATCAGGTTTGGGCTGAGTTCTTTGCCCGCCCTGATCAATTAGGGGAGTTCAGGCAGGGAAAAAGTATAAAGGTTCAGTCTATAGATGTGGCAGATCAAAGTTCAGAAGTCAAAGTGAGCCTGGTTCAGCCTTATTTTAAGGATGGAACCAATTATTCACTGATCAGGGCCAATATGCAAAACGGTACTAAAATCTGGAAGGTAGGTCAGTTAATCTCTGTAAGCCGGGAGGCCAGCTTTGAAGGTTATTGGCTGCCTGCTACAGCACTTGTTCAGGTTGGAACTCAGTATGTCGTATTTGTTAAGAAGGGAGATGCATTTGTGCCGGTTTTTGTCAAACTGAAGCATCGTTCAGATCAGTGGATCGATATTGGTAATAGCCTTGAACCGGATGCGGAACTGGCATTAAATGCCTGGTTTCTGATTGATAGTGAAAGTTTTATAAAAGCAAAGCGTTTATAATGAGAACAAAAATAATTTTAGGGCTGATCTTTCTTTGCTCAGGATTCATTTTATCTGCCTGTACGGATGGACATGAAAAACATGCGGAGGCAGGAAAATACACCTGTCCGATGCATCCTCAGATAGTTAATAATGGTCCGGGATCCTGCCCAATCTGTAAAATGGATCTGGTGCCGGTAAATTC
Organism: uncultured Sphingobacterium sp.; assembly: GCA_964616525.1. Classification (GTDB taxonomy): domain Bacteria; phylum Bacteroidota; class Bacteroidia; order Sphingobacteriales; family Sphingobacteriaceae; genus Daejeonella. Next base: position 31,250 of record CAZTRY010000006.1, read on the forward strand.
TGCAGGTGGAAAAAATGAGTTGTCCCTGAGTGAAAGTCAGATTCAGCTGGCTAATATTCATACTATGATGATCAACCGTACTGACTTTAGTACTTCAAAAGTATTGAATGGACGTTTGATCGTAAACCCGGAGCAGACCGAAGTTATATCCAGTCGCTATGCCGGAAGAATTGAGAAGCTGTTTGTGAAAGAAATGGGCCGGTCTGTTAGTAAAGGTCAGCCGATTTTTCAGATCTATAGTGAGGAACTTCAGACTCTGCAGCAGGATTATTTACTACAATTGAAACAGGTTGCAGCGTTTCCGGAAGAAAAGATCTATCAGTCGATGCGTGAGGCGGCAAAAAATAAACTTCGTTTGTTTGGTTATACTGATGCTCAGATCAGAACCTTAACCATTGCAGGGAAAACAGCGCCATTGCTCACCGTATATTCTTCAGCATCCGGAATTGTCACTGAGATTAATGTTTCAGAAGGGCAATATTTAGCTGAAGGAAGTCCGGTTTTAAAGCTTGAAAATTTTTCAGAGCTATGGCTGGAAATGGATGTTTATCCGAATGAATTGGGAAGTATCCGTTTGGGAACAAAGGTACAGGCATCTATTAATGGGCTCAGTGAAAATGAGCAGACTCTGACGATCAATTTTATTTCCCCACAGATGGATCCATCCTCACAGATTCTGAAAGTAAGGGCTCCGATTAAAAATCCCGGAAATTTGCAGGCAGGAATGCAGGCTACGGTATTTTTACCTCTTGCCGAGATATCGGATGCTTTGAGTTTGCCATTGGATGCAGTGGTGCGGGATGAAAAGGGGGCGCATGTCTGGATTAAAACTGCAAAAAATACCTACTCTCCCAGGATGGTACGTACAGGGGAAGAGGATGCTGAACGGATCATTATCCTTTCAGGTCTTGAAAATGTAAAAGAGGTAGTAGTGAGTGGGGCATATTTGTTGTCGAGTGAATTTATTTTGAAAAAGGGTACAGATCCGATGGCGGGACATGATATGAACAAAATGTAGAATTATGGAATTATACATCAAAAACATGGTATGCAACAGATGCATAACTGCAGTACAGAATGAACTGTTAAAACTTGATTTGCATCCCATAAATGTACAAATGGGTATTGTGAAGTTGGAGGAGGAGAAACTTGAAGAAGAAAAACTTCAGATCCTGAATAATCATTTGAATGCCCTGGGATTTGAGTTACTGGATAAGGGTAAGAGCAGGATAATTGAGCAGATTAAAAATCTGATTATTGAAAAAATTTTCCACTCAGAGTTAATGGAGCAAAAAGTAAACTGGTCGGGTCTTATTTCTGATAGGTTGTATCATGAATATGGATATTTAAGTTCCTTATTTTCTTCAGTAGAAGGTATCACGATTGAACAGTATATTATCCGCCAGAAAATTGAGCGGGTTAAGGAACTTTTGTTTTATGATGAATTGAATCTCAGTGAAATTGCCAATAAATTAGGGTATAGCAGTATTGCCCATTTATCAGCCCAGTTCAAAAAAGTTACCGGTCAAAGCCCATCCCAATTCAGAAGTAACAGAGCTTCAGAGGGTCAGAGAAGACCAATCGACAAGGTTTAACCCCAAAAAACACAAAATTGTATAACTCTTCCCTGTAATTCTGTAAAGTCTAATTCCCTGTCTGTCATAATTTTGTATCGTAAATCAAGATTATGAATAAAGAACCAGAATCTCAGTTAAAAGAGGCTTCCAGCTCAAGTGTAAGAACAGTGTTTCCGGTTACAGGTATGACCTGCGCCGGATGTGCCATCAGCGTAGAGTCTATGCTTAAGGCCACACCAGGAGTAATTGATGCAGGAGTGAATTTTGCAAATAATACTGCATGGGCAGAGTATAATAGTCTTAAAACCAATCCGGCGGCATTACAAAAAAGTATTCAATCAATCGGATATGATATAATTATCGATACTGAGAATTCAGTTGAGATTCAGGAAGATTTACAGCTTAAGAACTATCAGGAACTAAAAAACCGTACAGCCTGGGCTTCAATTCTTGCATTACCTGTATTTGTAATCGGGATGTTTTTCATGGACATGCCCTATGGTACCTGGATATCCATGATATTAAGTGCTCCAGTCTTGTTCTGGTTTGGCCGTAACTTTTTCATTAATGCCTGGAAGCAGGCAAGGCATGGGATGGCGAATATGGATACTTTGGTTGCACTGAGTACCGGAATAGCCTTCATTTTCAGCGCATTTAATACCATTTATCCGGAATACTGGCATACAAGAGGTATACATCCGCATGTTTATTATGAGGCTGCTGCTGTGATTATTGCATTTATTTCCTTCGGAAAATTACTGGAAGAGAAAGCTAAGTCCAATACGACAACAGCAATTAAAAAATTAATGGGAATGCAGTCTAAAACAGTCCGGATTCTTCTGGATGATAAGGAAGAAGAGGTTCCTGTTTCACAGGTCATGCCCGGTCAGATCATTGTTTTGAGGCCCGGTGAAAGAGTTGCAGTTGATGGTATTGTGAATTCCGGATCATCCTATGTCGATGAAAGTATGATAAGTGGTGAGCCCATCGCTGTTTTGAAGGAAAATGGCGACAAGCTATTTGCAGGTACAATTAATCAGAAGGGCAGTCTCCATTTTAAAGCCGAAAAGGTGGGTGCTGATACTGTGCTTGCACATATTATAAAGATGGTTCAGCTTGCTCAGGGAAGCAAGGCTCCGGTACAAAAGCTAGTGGATAAGATAGCCGGTATATTCGTGCCGGTGGTAATCAGTATCTCGATTCTTACTTTTTCAGCCTGGATGCTATTGGGTGGTGATCAGGCATTTACACATGCTTTACTCACTTCAGTAACCGTCCTTGTAATTGCCTGTCCATGTGCCCTTGGTCTGGCAACTCCAACAGCAATTATGGTTGGTGTAGGTAAAGGTGCAGAAAACAATATTCTGATTAAAGATGCCGAAAGTCTTGAATTGGGATATAAAGTAAACGCAGTTATTCTGGATAAGACTGGCACCATCACTGAGGGCAAGCCTGTGCTAACCGCGATGAATTGGGCTTCTGGGATTAATGATAAAGATTATTATTTAAAGGTTCTCTTCAGCCTGGAAATAAATTCTGAGCATCCGCTGGCCGATGCGGTAATTAAGAAATTAAAAGAAGACGGAATCTCAGGTATTCCACTGGATTCATTTGAAAGTATTACAGCCCGGGGAGTGAAAGGCCTGCATAATGGGACTGGATTTTTCGCAGGGAATCTTCATTTCCTGGAGGAGCAAAAGATATTTTTAACTACAGATCAGGTAAATTATGTACAGGATAAACAACAGGAGGCTAACACAATAATCTATTTTGCTGATCAGAAAAGGGTAATTGCAATTATTTCTATTGCAGATAAGGTGAAGGATACTTCAAAAGAAGCTATCCGCCAACTGTATGAAATGGGTATTGAAGTTCATATGCTGACGGGGGATAATAAGCAAACAGCTTCTGCTGTTGCGAACGAAGTGGGGATCAAAAGTTACAGGGCTGAGGTAATACCTTCAGATAAGGCGGATTTCATAAAGCAGCTTCAGTCTGAGGGAAAGGTTGTTGCTATGGTTGGAGATGGGATCAATGATTCACATGCCCTGGCACAGGCAGATGTGAGTATTGCGATGGGAAGAGGTTCAGATATCGCCATGGATGTCGCAAAGATTACTCTCATTACCTCGAATCTGCAATCTATTCCTATGGCATTGAAACTTTCAAAAAGAACCGTACAAACCATTCGTCAAAACCTGTTCTGGGCCTTTATTTATAATGTTATCGGGATTCCACTTGCGGCAGGTGTGTTATACAGTTACAATGGTTTTTTACTCGATCCGATGATTGCCGGGGCAGCCATGGCACTCAGTTCGGTTTCTGTAGTCAGTAACAGCCTCAGATTAAAAGCGTTAAAACTCAGGTCTAAATAAATAATCAACATCAAAAAATCAGATTAATGGAAACAATTAAATTTAAAACAAATATCAAGTGTACCGGTTGTCTGGCCCAGGCTGGTCCGGCATTGAACGAAACTGTCGGTGAAAATCACTGGAAGGTTGATCTTGATTCAAGCGATAAAACCCTGACGGTTGAGGGGAATCCGGATGAAGATAAAATAGTTGCTGCGTTGAAAAAGGCAGGATATACAGCCGAAAGGATATAAAAATCAAAAGGGGAGGGTACCAGGGAGTACCCTTCCTTTTTAATAATAAGAATGAATTTATTGGGAAATTGTGATCGTTCCCAGATCTTTTACAGATCCTGAAACTACAGCAACATTATCAATAGTTTTATTGATATACGGACTTACCGGTTGAATTTCTACTTTATAAGTTCCCGCAGCTACTCCTGGGAACCAAAATTTACCGGTCGCATCACTGACAGTCCCAATTGTATCAGTTCCTGCGATCGCATAGATCTTAGGATTAGAAGCTGAAGGTGTGATGATACCTGTGATGGCTCCGGATACAGCATTTGGAATAGCCCTGATTACAGGTTTTAAGATATATTTACTACTTCCTGTCTGAACAACAGATTTTGCTGCATCGAAGTCAAGTAACAGAGTATATGCTATTCCTGCCTCCAGGGTTTCCTGAACTTTTAATTTCACACCGGAGGTCTGCCCGCTTGGTGTGGTTAAAGGGTAAATTACCCCATCAACCTTAACCTGATTCCCGGTAGTGTTTAATACAAGTCTAACTTCCTGTATCTTTCCTGATGGTATATCCTGGGAAGCAATAAGCGTATCCTTACCCATTCTGAAATTGAGAATATTGAAAGGGCTTGAACCAACGGGCATGGTGCTTGTCCCTTCAGATGTTAGAACCTGAATTTCTTTGACACTTAAATAAATGGCTTCATAAGCACCCGGACTGTCGGTGATCTTAATATTCATTTTAGTCATGCCCTCTTCGCTATTCTTCTTACAGGCTGTAAGTCCAATTGCAAGGCCTATAAAGCCTATGATCATTAAATTTTTCATAATAGTTTTTCTTAGGTGTTTACTAGATGTTTTTAATCAAATCAATTGCCATGCCGTTTCATTTTATTTACTGCATGATCTGGGTCAGTATTAATCATAACTAAATGAAAATCAATATGAAAGGATTCGTTTAGAGAGGCTTAATCCGATTACCGGTCATTGTTTTTTTTAATGGTCATTTGTACTAAAAAGGCTGCGAAGTTTGACGGGAAGGGAATTAAGCTTATAGATTCAGTAACAATGAATCATGAATTTAAAAGCTATGAGCAGGAAGAAAGGAACACAAACCCGGGTTTTACTTTGAAAAATCAGACGAAGAATTAGAAACTGCTGTAAGCTTCCCCGAAATTGAATTGGAATCTTTGTTTTCTTTAATGTATACTACAAGTAGATCTATGTGCTTATATGTTGAATTTTAGATATTTGTATTTCGAACCCATGTTATTTTAAACACTTTCATATCTTGTAGACATCTCATCTTAAGTGAACTTAAAATATGAAGGTGTTTTTTTTATTTGTATTTCTCGGCATATCGATTTCAGGTTATTCATTTCTTCCTGAAATACCAATTCAGGGACAGCAGCCAAATTTATCAATCGATACCAAAGGAGTTATTCGTGTTACCTACGGAAACGGGGAAAAGATTTATTGTATTACTTCAACTAATAATGGAATAAGTTTTTCCTCAGCAGTTGTTGTAGCTGAATTGCCAGGAATGCATTTGGGCAATACAAGAGGCCCGCAAATTGCATCTTCAAAGAACTTTTCCTTTATAAGTGCAATGGACAAAATGGGTAATATTCATTCCTACAGATTAAACCATTCAAAAGGGGGATGGACCCCTGTTGCAGAAATAAATGATAAAAATGGTTCGGCACCAGAGGGATTAATGGCAATTGCAGCCGATAGGGAGGATAATTTTTACGCAACATGGCTGGATATCAGGGAGGGAGGGAAGAATAATATCTATTTCTCTTCGATCAATGGTAAATCTGCTAAATGGAAAGCGAATTCTCTGGTTTATAAATCACCTGAAAAGCATGTTTGTGAATGCTGTAAGCCAAATATTGTAGTGAATGGCAATAAAGTTGTCATTGGTTTTAGGAACTGGTTGATGGGTTCAAGGGATATCTATTATTCAGTTTCAAACGACAAGGGTAAATCTTTTTCAGAGGCTGCCAAATCGGGGACCGGTACCTGGCAGTTAAATGCCTGTCCGATGGATGGGGGTGGCTTGTCCTTTAATTCTGAAGGAAAGGTGTCTGCGGCCTGGAGGCGAAACGGGGAGGTATATTATTGGACAGAAAATCAGAACGAGTTGAAAATTGCTTCGGGCCGTGATGTAGGCATGGCTCAAAATAAGAATGAGACCTACATTGTATGGCAGGATAAAAAGATTCTGAGTGCTATAAATCTGAATACAAAAAAAATTGTAACACTTGGTTCCGGAGTTTCTCCAAAGATTTACATTATGAACAACGGTAAAGTTATTTGTTTTTGGGAAGATGATAAAGTACTGAGATATAAGATAATATAAATGAATCTCATCGTTTAAGTATCAGATAGCCTTTGTTAAGTGCTGAAACCTTTTGGCCATTTATAGTCCGGTTTGTGGTAATAAGGTAATAATATACTCCATCGCTTAAGGGGGTATTGGTATTTGAAAGCAGTCCGGTATTGGCGTAACCGGAAAATACCCGGTCACTTTCATTGTATCCCTGCATCCGGTAAACCTCATTTCCCCAACGGTTGAAGATCAAAACCAGATTGTCGGGAAATGAAATTATATTATCCACTTTAAAAAATTCGTTACCTAGTCCGTCATTGTTCGGAGACACCAAAGGGTCAGGAAGGATATCCGGATTCAATGGAGGATCATTTTTTGTGCTAATGGGAATAGTAGGTGCAGGAGGATAGATATCATTAATGATTACCACAGCACCGCTCCCAATTCTTACCAGTGGGTCGGATGTTGATGTGATAGCTAGTATTACGTCCTCTTCACCTTCCTGTTCATCGTCTGTTAAAGCAGCCAGAGTAACCTTTTGAGTCGTTGAAATTTTCCCGCGTGGAATTTTGATATCCAGGTATTGATCTAACAGCATATAATCCAGGTCTTTCTTCGCCCGACCCTGATAGCTAAGCCTGATAGTTACATCATCCCTGAATGGACGCATTAGTCTTGCTGATACTGCTGTTTTTTTACCTTCCGAAACATTACTTACTGATGGAGTAAGACTAACGATTGTAAATGGAATAACTTCAATAATCAGGGAAGCTTTAGCACACAATCCGGAAGTGTTGCAAACACTGTATGAGATCACTTCGATTCCCCAGAAGCCAGCATTTGGTTTATAAGTAAAATTGCCCTCATTATTAAAGCTTATTGTTCCATTTGTTGCAGCTGAACTTAGTAAAAAGCTGATATTCTCACCTTGCCGGTCATAGTCATTAGGGGCAACACTGCCAGAAACAGAAATTTCTTCATCGGTTTTGAATCGATCATCTATGGCTACCGGGGGGCAACTCCCCTGTTGTACTTCAGCCGACACGATGAGGGTGCATCCTTTGGCATCCTTTATTTGAAGCTCATATATTCCCGGTGGAAGATTATCGATAAAATCAGTTTTAATTGGGCTTCCTTTCCAGGTCAGATCATATGGTTTTGTTCCACCTGAGATTGATGCGGTAATCGTCCCATCGCTTGATGTTTTACAGACCGTATTTTTTACGGTTAGTGCTGCATTAAGGATTTCCGGTTCTTCTATTGGAATGCTGATTGTCTCAGAACATCCGTTTGAGTCAATCACCGAGAGGGAATAGATAATATTGGGTGCTAAATTCTGCAGATTTTTTGTGGTTTCATTATTTGACCATTTATAGGTATATGGTGAGGTTCCGCCGGTAACACTAATGTCAATACTGCCATCTCGGTAGCCAAAACAGCTCACATCGTTCTTAGTATATGAAATCTTAAGAGGTGCCGACGGTTGCCTTATAGCTATGGATTCGCTGAATACACATCCCTTTGAATCTGTAATTGTCAGGATATAATTTCCGGCAATAAGGCCACTGATGTCTTTTGTGAGTTGTCCACTTTGCCAGTTATAGGTATAGGGAGCAGTTCCTCCCGCAGCTGTTATTTTTAGAGAACCATTATTTCCACCAAAACATGAAACATCTGTCCTGATGAAACTTAATCTCAAGGGTGCTTGAGGCTGTGTAATAATATAATCCGGAGATATAACGGTAATACATTCAGGATTTTCAGCATCTCTTACATATAATTGATAGGTTCCCGCAATCAGGCCACTGAATTTTGTGCCGCTTTGCCAGTTTATTCCGCCATTTATACTGTATTCATAGGTGCCAAATCCTCCCGAAATAGTTTCAACCTGTATGGATCCTGTATTTGAACCATAGCAGCCAACATTAACCATTGATGCACTGGCTTTTATGGCTGCCGGTGGCTGAATAATTACCGCACTGCCATTTCCTGTATTTGAACAGGAGTTGGCATCACTAACTGAAGTAATTCTATAAGTTCTGGTAGTGTCTGAACTCACATTGAAAGTATAATCACTACTACCGATACCAGTGATGGTGTTTGAGTTTTTCCCGTCGGTATAAACTATTGTCCAGGGAGCTTTACCGGTAAGTTTGACTCTCAGTGTGCTTGATGCACCATAACAGGCGGTTTTTCCTCCACTTAAGGTGGCAGTAGGCATAGGGTTTACCAAGATTGTGTATTTACTTTCTGGTCCGGTACAGCCATTATTAACAGGAATGATGGTATAGGTTACAAATTCAGGTGTTGATCCGCTGTTCGTTAGAACCTGAACAGGAATTTTATTAGTTCCACTACTTGCATATCCTGATACTGTGGCCGGGGCACTTGCGGTCCAGGTGAAGGTAGTCCCGGGTAGATTGGAAGTAAGTTCGACCTCTTTTGAACTGGATTGGGTACATAACATTTGAGTCAAAGGATTGCTGAGCCTTGGAAGTGGCTTCACTGTTATTGTATAACTTGAGGATGGCCCCGGACATCCGTTTAAAGATGCAGTTACAGTTATTGTGGCCTTAACTTCTGTACTTGTAGTATTAACAGAGGTAAATTCAGGCACATTCCCATTTCCACTCGCAGCCAGGCCGATAGATGTATTTGAATTAGCCCAGGTATAGGTTACACCTGCAATATTTGATCCAAACGAAGATGAGGAAACCTGTACTCCCGGGCATATTATTAAGTTCGTTGGAAGAATTACATTGGGCTCAGGGTTGATTGTTATTGTAAAGGTATAGGGTAGGCCATTACATCCATTCAGGCTTGGGATTGCAGTAATTGTTGCACTAATAGGTGCTAAGGAATTATTTATTGCTGTAAATGCGGGTATATTGCCGCTCCCGCTAGCTGCTAGTCCGATTGCCGGATTTGAATTGGTCCAGTTTATGGTGGCACCTGGTGGAGTACTGTTAAAAATACTTTCCGGCACCACAATTCCTTTACAATAAATTTGATTTTGTGGGACCACCAATACGGGAAGTGGATTTACTTTTATATCAAAGATTTTTGAAGCACTGACACAGGAGTTGAGTGTGCCTGTAACTGCATATGTTCCTGACATAGAGGTAGTTGAATTAGGCCTTGTAACTGAAACACCGCTAGCCGTAAAGCCCAATGGTCCCGTCCATTTGTATGTAACCAGAGGATCAGGATTAAGGATTGAAAGAACCAGAGGTTCGCCCTGACATATTGGGCTAACATATGGATTTATTATTGGCTGAGGCGGAGCACCGGGACTTGTTATAGATAGTGTTGGGCCAATTACTACACAGCCATTGGTATTTTTAACAGCCACGGAATAACTGCCGGCACTTAGGTTAATGAATTTTCCCCCATTCTGAACAAAAGTGCTTCCGCCATCAACAGAGTATTCAAGAGCTTGTATACCAATTGCATTAATAGTAACTGTTCCATCATTTAGATTACAAACAGTTTCATTTGTTGCTATGGCTGTTGTAATTATTGGTAATGGATTAACTGTAATTGTATAACTTATTGGATTGCCCGCACATCCATTAAGAATTGGTATTATAGTTATGGTTGCTGAAATAGCAGATCCGGATGAATTAGTAGCGATAAAACTTGGGATATTTCCTGTTCCTGTTGCAGGAAGCCCTATAGCGGTATTTGAATTGGACCAGCTATAGCTTGTTGCAGGTATATTGCTGATTAGATTTCCAGCTGCAACAGTCTCACCGGCACATATAACAGCACTTCCGGGTGCTGAAACTGAGGGTTGTGGATTTACTGTAATTGTAAACGTATAAGTTTGCCCCGGACATCCGTTCAAGCTGGGAGTTATGCTAATACTCGCAGTGATGGTGCTATTTGTATTATTTAATGCAATAAAAGATGGGATTGATCCAGTCCCGCTGGCTGGAAGCCCGATCGCCGGATTTGAATTTGTCCAGCTTATTGTTGATCCGGGAGGAGTGGAGTTAAAAACATGTTCGGGAACTACAGCCCCCTTACAATAGTTTTGGTTCTGAGGAACAATCAATATTGGCTTTGGGTCCACCTGGATGTTGAAGATTTTTGAAGCACTTACGCATGAGTTAATCGTGGCAGTTACAGCATAGTTTCCTGACATCGAAGGGTCTGAATTTGAGCGGATTACAGAAGTTCCTGAAGCAGAAAATCCCAGGGGGCCGGTCCAGGTATAGCTTGCAGACGGGTTTGGATTCAGGATGGATAGAATTAAAGGATCCCCCTGGCATACCGGGCTGACATATGTATTGATTTCTGGTTGAGGCGGTGCTCCCGGACTGGAGACAGATAATGTTGGACCGTTTATGATGCATCCGCTGGCATTGCGTACCGCGACTAAATAGCTGCCTGCCGGCAGACCTGTAAAGTTTCCTCCATTCTGGACAAATGTGTTTCCTCCATTGATTGAGTATTCTAATGGTTGAACACCATTGGCTGTTATTGTAATTGTTCCGTCATTGATATTACATTGTGATTCAGGGCTTGCTATAGCAGATGAAATCACCGGTAAAGGGTTCACTGTTATGGTATAGCTTATCGGTTGCCCCGGGCATCCATTTGAAACCGGAGTTACGGTAATTGTAGCTGAAATGGCTGAAATTGTTGAGTTTAATGCTGTAAAGCTTGGAATATTTCCTGTCCCGCCTGCGGAAAGCCCTATGCCAGGATTTGAATTTGTCCAGCTGTAGATTGTGCCTGAAATGTTACTGGCGAAATTGCTCGCAGGTATCGTTATTCCGGAACAAACCACCAAATTTGAAACTTGACTCATTGCGGGCAATGGATTTACTGTGATCGTATAGCTAGATGCCGGACCGGTACAACCATTATTTGTTGGAGTAACAGTGATGGTAGAAGTTATCGGAGACTGCGTGTTATTTATGGCAGTAAAATCTGGAACGTTTCCAATCCCGCTTCCCGCAAGTCCGATAGTGGTATTTGAATTTGTCCATGTATAAGTTGCACCATACGGGATACTGCTAAATGCAGAAGCCGGGATAACGCTTCCCGAACATGCAATGATATTGGCAGGAACAGTTGCAGTAGGTAATGGATTCACCCTTATGGTGTAAACAGAGCTTGGGCCAGCACATCCATTGAGAATAGGGGTGACAGTAATATTTGCAGTAATCGTAGCTGAGCTGCTATTGTTAGCTATGAAAGCCGGAACAGTTCCGTTTCCGCTGCCCGCTAATCCTATGGCAGTGTTTGAGTTAGTCCAGCTAAAGGTAGTTCCAGGTAGACTGCTGCTGAAAGCGGAGGCAGCAATACTTGTTCCGGAACATACTGTTGAATTAACCGGTACAATCACATTTGGCAGTGGATTGACTGTTATGGTAAAGCTTGAAGGAGTACCTGCACAACCATTAAAATAGGGAGTAACAGAAATAATTGAAGAAAGGGGAGAAGTACCGTTATTTACCGCTGTAAATGCAGGTAAATTTCCGTTTCCATTTGATATCAGGCCAATCGAAGAATTCGAGTTTGTCCAGGTATAAGTAATTCCCGAAATATTACTGCTGAAAGTGGCAGGCGGTACAGAAACTCCATTACATATTGTAAAATCTGCCGGCAATATTACTGTGGGCATGGGGTTTACAGTAATGGTAAATGTGGCTGACGGCCCGGTACAATTATTTAAAGTGGGTGTCACTGTAATTGTGGCAGTAATAGGTGCATTTGTATTATTTACTGCTGTAAATGAGGGTATATTACTGGTTCCTGCTGAAACCAGACCTATTGCAGAGTTTGAGTTTGTCCAGGTGTAGGTAGCCCCGGCCGGTGTACTTAAAAAAACACCCTCAGGTATAGTGGCACCTGCACAGAAAGTTAAGCTGGGAGGGACGGTGACGATTGGCAGAGGAGATACTGCCACATCAAAAACCTTCGGAGAACCCACACATGCACCGTTGATTGCAGTTACTGCATAGCTGCCTGCTCTGGAAAGGTCTATCTTTGGTATAGTAACTGTAGACCCTGTTGCTGTAAACTGGGATGGGCCAGACCAGGTATATATCAATGATGCATCTGGATTTTGCACACTTAGTACCAGATCCGAACCTTCACAGACGGGGTAAAGAAAGCTGTTAATCTCGGGAGGAGGAGGAGCACCGGGACTTGCTACTGTGACAGTTTGCCCAACTACTATACAGCCATTTCCGCTCCTTACCGCTACAGTATAACTCCCTGCCGCTAAATTCTCAAATAAGTTTGAGCTGCTGAATGTTGCCCCTCCATTGATTGAATATTGAAGTGGTGCAGTTCCGCTTGCTGCAATAGTAATTTTACCATCACTCAAATCACAGGTAGTTTCGTTTACCGGGGTAACAGAAGTTATTACAGGAAGGGGGGTTACTGTAATAGTATAAGTGCTGGGTGTACCCGTACATCCATTCAGAGTGGGTGTTACCGTTATTGTTGCAGAAACCGGTAAGGCAGTATTATTAATAGCAGTAAAGCTGGGTACATTATTGCTGCCTGCTGCAGCCAGGCCAATAGTAGTATTTGAATTGGTCCAGGTGTAAGATGCTCCAAGCGGGAGACTACTGAAATTCGATGATGATATTATAGTTCCTGAACATACACTAAAGCTGGCAGGAACCAAAGCGCTGGGAGCAGGCTTTACAGTAATTATAAAAGAAGATGAGGGACCTGTACAGCCATTTAGCGTAGGTGTTACCGTAATGGTTGATGAAATAGTTGTTGTTCCCGGATTCAGGGCTGTAAAAGCTGGAATATCACCTGTGCCGCCTGAGGCTAGTCCGATGCTTGTGTTGGAATTTGTCCAGGTGTAAGTCGCTCCTGCAGGGTTACTGCTGAAGGAAGTTCCGGAAGTTAAGGTCCCCGGGCAAATGGAATAATTTGCCGGAACATTCACTGTAGGTAATGGATTAACTGCAACTATTGCCGGATTGGATATGGTTGAACCGCAACTATTGGTCACAACAACGTCGTAAGAACCGGCATCGCTTGTTCCTGCAGTAGAAATGCTTAAGCTTGTCCCTGTCTGTCCATTAATATTGATTCCATCTTTTCGCCATTGGTAGCTAAGTGCCAGAGGGCTTGATGCTGTTACGCTAAGATTTACCGAGGACCCCAAACAGACTGATTGACTTTGAGGAGCTGTTGTAACTATAGGCGAGGAGTTTACAGTTACACATAAGGTAGCGGAGTATAGATCTGCTCCATTTTTATCACAAATATTATCTACTAGTGCCCTGTAACAATATGATTCGGAAGGATTAGTGTAAGTGTAGATGTTTGTGGTGTTTGCAATGATTTCCCATATTCCAGTACTAACTGGAGCACGTTCCCACCTCAAAACAGGTCCTGTATGCCCACTTAAGGTCAATGTACCATTGGTCGTTGTACAAGTTACCAGGCTTCCTGTAATTGTTCCTCCTGATAAGCTGGCGGAGTTTTGTGCATAATACAAATAAACAGGATCGGAATAATTGGAACATCCTGATGTACTGTTTACTAATCTTCGTATTCTATAATCACCAGAGGCGTTTGAGTTTGGGACTAATACATGATTAGTAATATCACTTTTTGCTAATTCTGGAGTGGTAATCGGATTAATTCCATTTTTAATTACAGAATAATTTCCTCCATTGAAGGACACCTCCCATTGATAACTAAGTCCCGGACCTGATGGAGTACTTGCACGAATATCCTGATAGCTTACATCTCCGCAAGCAGTGTTAAATACTTTATCAACGCCTTTAAACTCAATGTTATTGGGAGTACACTGCCCGAATATATTGGAATACCCTGCAACTGTGAAAAATATAGGTAAGATTAATATTCTTAAAATTTGCATCATTCAGCGATTGCAATTCCATGAAACATTATTTAAGTGTTTAATGTATTCATCTGATACGAAAAATGGGCCATAATGTTTCTTAAATCACGTTTTTGTTATTTATTGCAGCAGCGGAAAATCCTTTTTGTTTTAATTAAATGACAATTCTTTTGCGAAAAAATATTGCGAAAAAATTGTTAAAATTTAACATCAGATGATTGGTTATTAGTTAAACTATAACACCAGATGTTGATTCAAATCAAGAGGCCGAGACAGTATGCAGAATTTGGGATTATAAACAATGCCGAGTTAGACATAATATTTTAAAAAACATATACCTGCCTTCCTCCGGCTGGGAAGTATAGCCATTTATAGTGCTAAGCTTTCTTATATAAAAAGATTGCCGCCAAGCAAAAAAAAAGTTTCCCTTTAAGCATAATACATGTTAAAAATGCGGTCAGACCTTGATTTTTAACTTAGACATGTATACTCACAATAAGTTAATGTCAGGAATTTTAAACTAACTCATCAGATAGCAATGACCTTGGCAGATTTTCAAGATATTCAACACTCAGTGAGCTGGTCAGGAAGTCGACAACAAAGGGGTATTTCTTTGCACGAGCAGATTCAACTTCATCAATAGAATAGGAGGTGATAATCACTTTGGTATTCCTGCAATATGGATAAATTTCGGAGGAGAATCTATAAAGAAACTCCCATCCGTCCATAACCGGCATATGAAGATCTAGCAGGATCAGGCCCGGGAAGTCGTCCTGATTTTCAGAATTCTCGTTTATCAGTTTATGGTAGTACTCGAGTCCTTCAGAACCATTGAATGCAGTGATTACTTCCTCTGAAAATTTAGATTTATTCAGAATCTGTTTTTGAATCCACAATGTAACTTCATTGTCATTGATACAAAGCACCTTTTTTAGTTGTTCGTAATGCATATTCTAAAAATATTAACAATTCGAAGTCTTATATACGGAATTATGCATTTGAAAGTTTCATAAATGAGAAGCTTTATTCCAGGAATTATCTCGCTGACGGATCTGTGTTTTATATTAAACAGCTGAGGTAACATTCTTTGCTGATTTTGCTATTTTTGTTAAACCCTACCAATGAAGAGAGTTTTATTGCTGTTTTGCTGCTTCCAACTTCTGACAGCGTTCGGTCAGAATGTTCCCGGAAGTAGCCGAAGAATTTTATTTAAACTGCCTCAGGGAATTAGTCAAAAAGACTATTTGCCCGATGTGATTATTGTTAAATTCCGCAAGGGAAGTACTGTAGCTCAGATCCGTTCTGTAAGTTCTGCTTCAGGTTTCAAAAATCTCAATTTCAAATCTTCTGAAATTAATATAAATCAGCTTTTCAAGAACTCAGTAATAGCGGTCAGTTCTGCGGCGATTCAGCGAATGGCGATTATAGATACCCTTGGGATTGACAGGATTTATGAATTGAGGTTCAAATCAAATCATGGAATAGAGAAAGTAATCAACGAATTACTAAAGAATCCAAACATAGAATATGCTGAGCCTAGCTACGTTCATCATGTTTCTTATACTCCCAATGATCCGCTTTTTTCAGGTTTTCAAAGCCATCTTAAACAAGTGAAAGCAGAGCAGTCCTGGGATCTGATTAGAAATTCTTCCAATACAGTTATTGCTATTGTTGATACAGGGACCGATATGGATCACATCGATCTGAAAGCAAACATAATATTTCCGGGAATAGACCTTGTCGGTCAAAGTGGTACTAACCCGCAGGTTGATAGCAATCCTGATGTAAGCAGTGATTCAACAGATCATGGGGTAAGTGTTAGCGGTATTGCATCAGCTGTTTCAGATAATGGACTGGGCATAGCAAGTATTGCTTATAATGCTAAATTAATGATTGTCAAAGCATGTGCTGATAATAATGCTACAGTTATTTACAAAGGTTATGAGGGGATTAAATATGCAGCGGATAACGGTGCCCATATCATTAATTGTTCATTCAGCGGGCCATATGGTTCAAACTTTGGACAGGATATTGTGAAATATGCGATATCTAAAGGGAGCCTAATTATTGCTTGTGCCGGGAATTCGAATAGTTCTGCACCTGAATACCCGGCAGCTTATGAAGGTGTACTTGCGGTATCGGCTGTGGACCAGAACGATAAAAAGAGTGATTTTTCAAGTTATGGCAGTCATATTTCCATATCGGCACCCGGAGTAGTTTACTCCAGTAAGAATGGTAATAAATATGGTTTGGTTGCAGGTACCTCTTTTTCAGCACCCATGGTTTCAAGTGCAGCTGCATTGGTCAGGTCACGGTTCCCGGCATTTGATATGTCGCAGGTTGCCGAGCAATTAAAAGTGAGTGCGGATAATATTGATCAGCTAAATCCAAGGTATGCAGGTCAGCTGGGGCATGGACGATTGAATGTATTCAGGGCACTTACAGAAAATTTACCTTCGATAAAATATCAGAACATTACACTCAATGATAAAGGTAACGGATCGATACCTGCCGGTGATACTTTAGCTATTTTTCTGGATATCAGGAATTTTTTATCTCCGGTCTCAGGACTTACAATCAGGTTGCTTACTAATAATCCGAACATACAGATATTAAATCAGCAGTATATAGTTAACAGCATCGGGACCAAAGAGCTGAAAACTATGATTGGACCATTTCGGGTATTTGTGAGGCCCGGAACACCCGATAACGAACTAGTTAATTTCAGTCTGAATTATTCCTCTGGCAGTAATTATCAGAGTGCAGAGCAATTTCAGGTTCGTGTTGCCCGTGATTTTATGAATATTAATGTGAATCGGGTTAGTTCTACCATGAGCAGTAATGGTCGCATCGGATATGCAGATAGCCAGGGCGAGGATGGATTGGGGTTTATTTATAAGTCTGAGCCTTTACTGGTTGAAGCATCCCTGATGATAGGGAACTCTGCTTCGGCGGTTTCAAATAATACAAGGTCCGGCTTCGGAACTGCAGATGAACATTTTGTAAAAAAGCTCAGGGCTTACAGAGAAGTAGATACCAAAGCCGCATTTCTGGGACATTCGGACTTTGATGATTCAGGCAGCCCAAATCGCTTGAACCTGCAAATCAGGCATAGCCAGACAGCCTTTGCGAATGCACCAGATGATAAATATATTATTTCCGAATATGAGATCCGCAATGCCGGGCAAAGGGTTTTAAATAATATCTATGCTGGTTTATTTTCTGACTGGGACATTGACCAGCTTGGAAGGGATGTAACAAAGTACGATGCCACTAACAGGTTAGCTTATGTTTACGGTAGACATGGTGGAACATCTTATGCAGGTGTTAAACTTCTCAGCACAACCGGACAAGCTATTTATTACCCACTTGCAAATCAGGTATCGTCTGATCCGATTTTTGTTGATAGCGAATTTAGTATAGCTGAGAAATTTCAGACACTTTCTTCCGGAATTAAAAGTACAGGTTTGGGTGAGGATGTACCTGATGGTTATGATGTTTTACTTGTCAGTGGGTATGGGCCATTCACAATCCCAATAAACGGAATCGTTAAGGTGGCCTTTGCACTAATTGCTGGAGATTCATTGGCAGACCTTCAAGCCAGCGCTGTGGCAGCACAAAAAAAATATGATGAATGGAACATTCCGGAAAGTGCTGGAGCCGAAGAGGGATTTATGCTCCGGCAAAACTTTCCTAATCCTGGGCTCGATCAAACTGTAATTGACTTTAGCCTGAGTCGCCCCGGTCTTGCAAATCTGATTTTGTATAATTCTGCAGGTCAGCCGGTCAGGGAATTAATCAGAGACAATCTGGCTAAAGGTTCCTATCGTATTAATCTGGATCTTTCCGAACTTCAATCCGGAGTATACTTCTATAAACTGCAGTTTGAAGGCAGAGAAAAATCTTTAAAATTACTGGTAACAAAATAATCCCCTCAAATACCTATTGATTCTGGGATCAATAAGTTCTCTGGAGTACTTTCTGTGTCTTTATGCCAGCTAACTATCTATTGGATAAAAGGATCACTCCATTTTTTATCGGTATATAGATTCGTACCTGCCAATGTCTCCAGAAACGATACAACAGCATTTAGTTCAACGTCTGTGAGATTTAATTTTTGCCCAATGCCATTGGGAGCCAGTCTTGGGTCAAGATTGGGATTTTGGGCAGGATTAACAGTGATTGTGTTATAGTGATTAATTACTGCTCTTAATCCTTGAATTGCTCCAGTATGCATCATGGGGCTGTTTACTCTTCTGTCTGTTCTGGTAAGATCACGTAAAGAGGGTGCTCTGGTATTGGTAAAATCTCTGTTTGTTCCGTTTGCCTGACCAATAACTCCATTATTCCCGCTATTGGGGTCAATATCGAATTCAGGGGCATTATGGCAGCCATTGCATCCCAGTCCTCCGGCAATTCTGCTTGAATTTGCATCAAAAACCGGGGCCGCGATAAATAAGTTTTTCCCGGCATTTTCTGCCTGTGTAAAATTCGGAAAGTTCTGATTATCATTGGCCACCAATCTTCTGCCCGCATCATATTTTGAGTCAAAAGACTGAATGCTTCTGATAAACTGCGCAAGACATTCCTGAACTCTTGCTTCTGTTACATTCAGATCATTATAGGCAAACTTGAACAATTCATTGTAATAAGCAATTCCTTGCAATTTTGTAAGCAGAACATTTAACCCGGGTCTTCCATTTTGCCCGCTAAATCCCATTTCAGCATGATCCTGAATCGGTTGTGTAGTTTGGAGTTCTAAACTGCCAGCACGTTCATCCCAGAAAAATTTGCGCTCAGTGGCAAATCTTGCATTCACAAGTCGCATAGAATGCCTTTGTGTAACACCACCCATTACACCTGAGCTTACTATTTCTGGATCACTGAAGGCAAATTCCTGCTTATGGCAGCTGGCACAGGAAATGGTATTATTGATACTCAGGTTCTTATCATAAAATAGAACCCTTCCAATGGTTGCCTTTATATTGGAAATGGTATTAGGGCCTGTATTATCCTTGATGATGTACGCTGGTTTGGTCTGTCCGGCATATTCAGTTAAACTATTCAGGTTAATATTGTCCCCAAACGCAGCCTTAATTGCTTCATAGGTTTGCTGTAATTGTGGACCTTCATTTTCCTTTTTGCCGCAGCTTGCCGCAGAAATAATGAAAAGGCTTATCGCAAATAGAATTTTATGAATTGCTTTCATTTTTCTCTTTATTCTCAGGTACGAGAATCTAATAACATTGAGTTAATATTATTTGCTTTATTTAAAATCTTAATATTAACTCTTTTAATAAAAGAATAATGAAAGTGCAGGATGTAAATTATGAAATAGTGTTAAAACAGGTTCTGCATCGAGGTTCGTAACTCTCTTTTTCACCAAGCAATATTTTCGATTCACTGGGTACGGTACGGTATGAATAAGTTGCAGGTCCGCCACATTGTAAACAAACTGCATGTACTTTGTTTACCACTTCGGCAATTGACATCAGTTCGGGCATAGGGCCAAAAGGTTTACCCTGAAAATCCATATCCAGTCCGGCTATAATTACGCGAATTCCTCTGTTGGCCAGAGTATTGCATACATCGGGCAGTTGATCGTCAAAGAATTGGGCTTCGTCTATTCCTACAACTTCAGTGTTCGAACTCAGGAGAAGTATTGAAGCGGCATTTTCAACCGGGGTAGATTGAATGGAGTTAAGGTCGTGTGATACCACTGAGTTTTCATCATATCTGGTATCAGTTTTGGGCTTGAATATTTCAACATTAAGTTTAGCGATCTGCGCACGACGGAGTCTTCTGATCAGTTCTTCTGTTTTGCCCGAAAACATTGATCCACAGATAACTTCAATGCTTCCGCTGAGCTCTTTTCTCCGTTTAAAATTGTGTTCGCTGAATAACATTCTGCTTGTTTGTTCCTCTTTTTTACTGCTGCTAATATCCGATTTTTAATGGATTTAAGGGCACAGAAAAGCGATTTCCTGATCAATTTTTAGGCAATACATTTGATAAATGTCCTTATATTTGAATATGGCATTTTTGTCAGGGAACAATTTTCAGGCTGATTCAACCCGGTCGGCCCCAATATTCTATTAGGAATGAATAAGAAAGAAATCTTTAAGAAAGTTGCCGGAATTATTGCAGAATTGAATGAGCAGTATGAATATCTGTCGAGGGATCCCGAAAATTTGAATGAACTTGAACTTGAGCTTTTTGCTGCTAACGCTGATTTTTTATCCGATCATATTTCAATTCTTCAGAAACTTAATCATAATTCGAAATCAAATTATGCTGAGACAAATCCATCTGTTGCTGAAGGCGTTCTAGAACCTAATCAACTAGTTAATGAGAAGCCTGCTGAGGACATCATAATTGAAGAAGAAGTGATCATTCCTGAGTGGAAATTTGAGATTAAGGACGAAACTATCCAATCATTCGACTATGAAGAAAAGGCTGCACATGATTTATTTGATCGCCCGCTCACAGAGGAAGAAATAGAAGTAATTGAGAAGAAGACCCAATTGAAAGTCAAGCCTGATAACAGCACTGAACCCGAAACGGACGAATCTTCTGAGTCAGAACAAGAGGAGGAAATACAGTCTGAAGATGATAAAAATCCTGTATTTGGAATATTTGAGCAAAATGCTGAGCAGGAACCGCTTAACCAGATAACAGAACCAGCGTCTGAAGAACAACCCCTCACAATTAATGAGATCCTTGCAGCACAGGCTTCTCAAAGTACAGTATCCAGCCAGTTTACCCAGAGGCAGGTAAAAGATCTGAAAAGTCTGATCAATCTGAACGATAAGTTAGTATTCGTCAGAGATTTGTTTAACGGCTACAGCCTGGCTTACAGCGAAGCTATTGAGATCCTGAATCGTTTTGAAAGTTTTGAGTCTGCAGATAATTTCCTTAAACAAAACTACTCCTCGAAGAATAATTGGGCTGAGAAGCAAAATATTGCAGACAAGTTTTACGAAATTTTGAACCAGCGATTTTCTAGATAATTCCCATTCGGTTAGAATCAAATTTTAGCAGGATAAAGAGCAGGATCGTAAAACTCCATAAAGAAGAACCGCCATAGCTTAAAAATGGGAGAGGGATACCAATCACCGGAATTAATCCAATGGTCATTCCTATATTGATAAAAACGTGGAAAAACAATATGGAGGCTACACCATAGCCATAAATTCTGGCAAATGAGGATCGCTGCCGTTCAGCGATATTTACTATCCGGATCAGGAGAAATAGATATAAGCTGATCACAAGAAAACAACCTGCAAAGCCCCATTCCTCACCTACAGTGCAGAAAATGAAGTCGGTACTTTGTTCAGGAACGAAATCATATTTCGTTTGAGTGCCCTGAAGATATCCTTTCCCCCATAAGCCCCCTGATCCGATGGCTATTTTAGATTGATTTAAATTATATCCAATACCGCGCGGGTCATTTACCTTCCCAAGAATAACATCGATACGATTTTTCTGATGGGGTTTAAGGATCTTATTATATGCGAAATCAACAGAAAATATAAACAGGATTGAGAAAAGTAAACCTGAAACGATGACAGTTAAGGATTTTCTGCTTTTACGATAAAAATAAATGAGGGTTCCTGCCAGAGCTGTGACTCCAACCAATACCATATATTTATTATACAAAACTGTTAACACGAAGAGCACGATAGAAAGCCCTTCAATGACCAGGAAATAGCCTGATAATCCCTCCCGGTATAATACCAGAATTAGCGAACTGAAAGTCAGTGCAGAACCTGCATCCGGCTGCAGCAAAATGAGGGCAGTTGGAAGGAGGATTATGAATGCTGCAGTTATCTGGGTTCTGATGTCCTGCACTTTTATAGTCCCCGAACCTAGATATCTGGCAAGTAATAAACAGGTAGCAAATTTGGCAAATTCTGAGGGTTGCAGCCTGAAACTGCCGATAGGAATCCATGCCTGATTTCCTCCAACATTACGACCAATTATCAGAACAAGAATCAGAAGTAAAATGGTTATACCATAAAATACAGGTGAAAAGGTATTGAAAAACTTATTGTCAAACAGCAGAATAGCAAATCCGATGATAAATGCAGAAATAATGAAGATCAGTTGCTTACCATAATTTGTGTCAAGATCAATAATGCTTGGGTTGTTTGGGTCATAAACTGCAGCATGGATATTAAACCAGCCAATAATACACAGTGTCAGATAGGTTAATATGATAAACCAGTCTACATTAAAGAAGAGGCTGCGTTGATTATTCATTGGATATTACCTTCGATTCTTTTAAAACTGTTTTGTTTCCGGTGCTGTCTGAATCCTGTTTCCTGCTTACTTTGGCCGAGCCCGGAAGCAAGTTCGCATCCAACAGCCGATCCATATAGGCTTTTGGTCTGTTGATTTTTTTATTGATGTATTTTTCAACCATCAGGCTGGCAATTGGTGCTGACCAGGTTGCTCCGAACCCTGCATTCTCTACCACTACTGCAATTGCGATTTTGGGATTCTCTCTGGGTGCAAATGCAACAAAAACAGAGTGATCTTTACCATGCGGGTTTTGTACTGTACCTGTTTTTCCGCACATTTCAATATCAGGAATCCGTGAATACCAGGCAGTACCACTTGGCTGATTAACTACCGCACTCATGCCATCGATGATAACATCAAAATACCTGGAATCAACCCCTGCACTGTTCTTCTTTAAAAACTCATCTCTAATTACATTTTCATCTCCAATGGCCTTAATCAGGTGTGGTTTATAGAAAAAACCACGATTAGCTACAATAGCCATCACATTTGCCATTTGTAATGGAGTTATTCCCAACTCCCCCTGACCGATTGATAAGGATATCGTAAAAGCAGAACCCCATCTGTCATTTTTGAAGCGTTTGGTGTAGAAATCTGAAGTAGGGAGGAGTCCATCGCGTTCTCCCGGCAAGTCGATACCCAATGCAGTTCCAATTCCGAAAGCAGAAACGGCTGCGCGCCATTTTTTGTAGGCATTTACCGGCCTCATACCTGCCTGATCAATCATTCTGGCATAGGTATAACCATAGTAAGTATTGCATGACTCTGTAATTGATCCTTTTAGTCCGATTGAACCATGGACATGTGTACAGCCCATAAAACCCTGACGGCCATAACGATATCCTCCCGGACAAAAGAAATAGGTATTCTCATTGATTAATCCAAACTGCTGGGCAACCAGTGCGTTAACCACTTTAAAAATTGAACCTGGCGGATACTCAGCCTGAATGGGGCGGACAAACATGGGTTTATAGGTGTCGTTGAGCAGGGCCATATAATTATTGCCTCTCTGACGGCCAACCATCAGATTTGGGTCGTAGCCCGGACTGCTGACAAAAGATAATATTTCTCCTGTTGAAGGCTCTATTGCGACGATACTGCCGATCTTATTCCTCATCAGCTGCTCTCCCATTTTTTGCAGATCCTTATCCAAGGAAGAAATCATATGCTCACCTGCCACTGCAACAGTATCATATTTTCCATCTGCATAATTTCCTTTTGGCCGGTTTAATGCATCAACCATAAGGTTTTGTACGCCGCGACGTCCTCTTAATAATTCCTCGTATGATTTTTCAATACCTGTAATTCCGTGATAGTCACCCTGATTATAAAAGCCTTTGGAATTCTCAATTACTTTTTGATTTACCTCGCCTATGTAACCCAGAAAATGGGCTGCGATACTATCCGGATATCTTCTGACAGTTCTGTTTTGGACAAAAAAACCGGGGAAATTGCTTAGCTTCTCCTGAAAAGAGGCATAAATCTGTACGGAAAGCTGCTTCTCAAAAATAGAAGCTTTGTATGGGGAATAGGAACGTGCCTTTTTGAATCTCCTGTCAAACCCTTTTTTATCAATTCCGATCAGATTGCAGAATTCAATGGTATCAAATGGCTTTACTTCTCTGGGAATAACCATCAGGTCATAAACAGGCTCATTTTGTACCAGAATATGTTGATTCCTGTCAAGAATAACACCCCGTGCAGGATAAATGGGTAATCTCCTGATCACATTATTTTCTGCAGACAGAATGTACTCATCACTGATTACCTGTATATAAAACAGACGCACGAGCAGAATTATGGTTATGGCAATGAATATTCCCTGAACGACAAACTTTCTCGCAAAAAAACTATTCATTAATTCTGATCAGATATTTTTTGTTTTTTACTGCAATTAATCTTTAATAATCCGAATGATCAGAAAAATTTCCTTTCATTTTGAATATCAAACCGTAAAAGTAAGAAAGAATTTATTCTGCGGGGGTATGCCACATCTAAATATTTAAGCTTATTTGTTTGAAGTAGTGATATGGATGTTAAACTCCAGAAAGTCTGCAATATTGGAGTTTTAAAGTAAAAAGTACCATTAATGCAATGAATTATGCCATAATTGGCTTATTCCTTTAGATATATTTGTAAATATGAAAAGTGATATTCCTGTTTATGATATAAGCTCGTTTTCGGAGTTCAGGCATGAGGATATCCTGGTTGCCCGATTATCTGAATACTGGGATACTCATAAAGACCTATATTATTCACATCGTCACAGTTTTTATCACATTGTTCTTTTTAAGGAGGGTAATGGTACTCATAGTATCGACTTTCAAACATTTCCTGTGAGGGCGAATCAGATGTATTTTATGATTCCGGGGCAGGTTCATAACTGGAATTTTCAGGGCGCGGTTGAGGGTTATGTTATTAATTTTTCAATATCTTTTTTTCAATCATTCTTATTAAAGTCTGATTTCCTGCATGATTTAAGTTTTTTCAGTGGGGTTGCATCAGATTCTGTGATACAGGTGCCTGATGAACTTGCATTGAAGATAGGGCGAATCTTTGAGGAGATACTTGATGAAAGTTTGGGAAACCGGGTATCCGGACTTACCCTCGTTCGAACTTTGCTGATTCAGGTTTTTATTCTCCTGTCACGATTAAATAACTTTCAACATCCTGAGGTAGTTGCCTCCCGGAATCACACACTCCTGAAAAACTTCAAAAGGCTTATTGAAAAAAATTATATCAACCTGAAATTACCCAGGGATTACGCTGAACTCCTGTATATCACTCCCAATCATCTGAATGCTCTATCCAATCATTTATTGGGAAGTTCGGCAGGAGAAATAATCAGGAACCGGCTGTTTCTGGAAGCTAAAAGACTATTAATGAATCCCGACCTGACCATCAGCGAAGTGGCAAGTAATCTAAACTTTGTTGATAACTCCTATTTCAGCAGAGCCTTTAAGAAAAATGTTGGGATTAGTCCCGAGGAATTCAGGTGGAAAAGCTTAAACAATCAATATGAATCCGACATGATTAAAATAAACAGATGAAAACAATCAACCAACCAAAAGAGATATCGCAACTTAGTGCAGTTATCAGCTCAAAATGCCCTCGTTGCCGTAAGGGCGATATGTTTGTAAATTCTATGTATGGGTTTAAAGCCCAGAAAATGCATACAAATTGTCCTCACTGTGGTTTGAAATACGAAAGGGAGTTAGGGTATTTTTACGTTGCAATGTTTGTCTCTTATGCACTGAATGTTGCTCAAATGATCGTTGCAGGAATTTTGACCTATCTGATTACCGGGAATACAGAGAGCCCTTGGTTGTATATGGCAACTATTTTTCCAATTGTTCTGATTCTTGCACCATTTAATTTCAGATACTCAAGGGTATTACTGCTACATTATATGACCCCGGGCTTAAATTACGTTCCTGCCATGGGAGCAGAGCACAAGGAATAATAGCTCAACTGAAATTACCTGATTTTCTTTCTGAAAAAGGCAAACTCAGTAATCAGAATCAGGAGGACTGTAAACAGGGTACTTAGTACAACACGAATCAATGTATATCCTAGTTCTGAAAATTTGAAGGTTTCGAAACTGAATAAAATCAGGTGATGGAAGAAGGTTAGGATAATAGCATAAAAGACAAACCATCTGAATCCCATTATGCCTAGGCTGGGTTCCGGTTCATTGTCAAAACCATCGCGCTGAACTGTTACAGAAATAAAAACAATCCTGACAAATGCCATTACGGTACAGGCAAGAGCATTAAGTCCGAGTGTATCGTAAAAAACGTCGATTGTTATACCAGTAAAGAAGGCCAGTAGAAAGAGCAATGCATTTGGTATTCCGAAAGGCAGCAACAGAATAAACAGGATATAGAGATAGGGTATGCTCAGATTATAATAACCAATATTTTTAAACAGAAAAACCTGAGTGGCAATCAGTACAATAAAACGGATACTATTTATAATTACTGCCCGCCCCATTATTCAACTTTATTTTGAGCTTCCAAAACCAGTTGTTCCTCTGAAAGCAGATTGATGATCACATAAACATACTGTAATTTTGTAAAATCGGTATCCAGTTTTACCTTAATTTTGAGGGCACTGTTCCCATCTCTTGTGTTTGATTCACTCACATATCCGATATTTGTACCCGGAGGGAAGAGGGAGAATTCAGAAGTAATTACTCTTGCACCCTTCCTGATAGTCAAATGGCTTTGAATATCTTTCAGAAGGGCGAATCTCGAGTCATAATTTCCTTCTCCCCAGACCAGGGAGCCGATATTCCCATCTACGCTTGCGCTGATTTTAGTTTCGGTATGAAGCAGTGACCGCACGGTTGAAAAATTGGCGGAAACATTTAAAACAATACCGACAACCCCACTTGAAGAAATAACCCCCATTCCCTTCTTTATTCCATGCTTGCTACCCCGGTTAATGGTTAAATAATTGTTCTTCTGGTGCACTGAATTATTGATTACCCTTGCCACCGTGTAAGTATATTGCTGTTTTAGTGTACTATCTTTTACTGTTACCTGTTTAAGACTATCATCGTAATAGGAGGATTTGAGGAGATTTCTGAGTCTGGCATTCTCTGTAGCCAGACTATCATTGGTTTCCCCCAAAACCAGGTAGCTGCTAAACTTATTTACACGCTCATATGCTTGGCCAACTATCTGATTCGATGAGTTCCAAACGCTTGCTCGCTGATAGGAATTATTATTAATCAGCAGAATCAGTGAAATGGTGAAGAAGATTATGAACAAAAAAAATGCGTTATACTTACTGATGAAAAGCCAGAGGTTACGCATAATTTATTTTTGAGTTATAAGTTGTAAGTAATAAGTTGTAGGTTTTAAGTATTAAGTTAGAATATTTGAAATAAATACTTTTTAAGCAGGATTTCAGAACTTATAACTTAATACATACAACTCTATTGCATTAAGAACTTAAAGTTTCCAATATTTTTTAAGGCGATACCAGTTCCCCTGACAACTGCACGTAAAGGATCTTCAGCTACGTGTACAGGAAGTTTGGTTTTTGCTCCGATACGTTTGTCCAATCCACGTAAAAGGGCACCACCACCTGTTAAATAGATACCAGTCTGATAAATATCTGCAGAAAGCTCAGGAGGGGTGATCTCCAATGCTTTCAAAATGGCTTCCTCTATTTTTGATATGGACTTATCAAGGCAATGTGCAATTTCTGTATAAGAAACTGTGATTTGCTTCGGTACACCGGTCATCAGATCACGGCCCTGCACCGCATAGTCTGCAGGTGGATCGGATAGTTCAGGTAGAGCGGCACCAACTTCAATTTTGATCTTTTCTGCGGTACGATCACCGATCATGATATTATGTTGCCTCCGGATGTATTGAACGATATCACTGTCAAAATTATCACCTGCAACACGAATAGACTGATCACACACAATTCCGGAAAGAGCAATAACTGCGATCTCTGTGGTTCCACCACCAATATCAATAATCATATTTCCCATTGGCTCTTCCACATCAATACCAATACCCACAGCGGCAGCCATTGGTTCATGAATCAGGTAAACCTCTTTTGCTCCGGCAATCTCGGCAGAGTCGCGTACTGCACGCTTTTCAACTTCAGTAATACCTGATGGGATACAGATGACCATGCGGAGGGATGGGAAAAACCATCCTTTACCGTTATTAATCATTTTGATCATTCCCCTGATCATATATTCCGCCGCATTAAAGTCGGCAATTACTCCATCTTTTAATGGCCTGACCGTGCGGATATTATCATGGGTTTTACCTTCCATTTGCATGGCCTGACGCCCGATAGCAATAACCTTATTTGTAGTCCGGTCAAAAGCCACAATCGAAGGCTCATCAACCACAACTTTATCATTATGTATTATAAGAGTGTTTGCTGTGCCCAGGTCAATTGCAATCTCTTGTGTAAACCAGTTAAATAATCCCATCTTTATTTCTTATCGTGTTGAAAATGTATTTACTAAGATAAACTCTTTTATTAATCATGGTAGTATAAAAGCCCATGATTTTATTGTAAGTCTCCTATTAATGTTTAAAATGTCGGATGCCTGTAGTGACCATACCCACACCTTTGGCATTCGCCATATCAATGGATTCCTGATCTTTAATAGAACCTCCGGGTTGTAAAATCATGACAACTCCCGCGTCAGCAGCAATTTCTACACAGTCAGGGAAAGGGAAAAATGCGTCAGAAGCCATTACGCTTCCGGCCAGATCAAAATTAAATGCCTTTGCTTTTACAATAGCCTGCTGAAGTGCATCAACACGTGAAGTTTGACCAACACCACTTGCAATTAAACAAGAATTTCTGGCAAGAACGATGGTATTTGATTTGGTATGTTTTACAATCTTATTTGCAAAGACCAGATCTTTTAATTGTTGTTCAGTTGCTTTACGTTCTGTTACAGGCTTCATTTCTGCAATTGTTTCCATCAGCATATCCTTATCCTGTTCAATTACTCCATTGAGTAATGTCTTAAACTGTTTTGAAGGCAGTTTCACATCGTTTCTTTTAAGCAGAATGCGATTCTTCTTAGCAGTTAGTATTTGTTTTGCAGACTCTGCAAAGGAAGGAGCGATAAGCACCTCAAAAAACAGATTATTGATTTCAGCAGCTGTCTCAGCATCAATTTCACGATTGCAGATCAGGACGCCACCAAAAGCCGATACTGGATCACAGGCAAGCGCTGCCTTCCATGCATCAATTATGGATTCATTGCTTGCAATTCCACAGGCATTGGTATGTTTAAGTATTGCAAAAGTTGGTTCTTCAAACTCATCAATCAGTGCAACTGCAGCGTCGACATCAACAAGGTTATTATAGGAAAGTTCCTTGCCATTTAGTTTGTCAAACATGGCATCCAGATCACCATAAAAAACACCATTTTGATGTGGGTTTTCACCATAACGCAGGGTAATGGCCTTTTGTTCACTGTATTTGAAAACTGTTAAGGGTTCTTCCTCATTAAAATAGTTAAAGATTGCTGTATCGTAATGAGATGAAACATTGAATGCCTGGCGTGCAAAAGCTTTGCGTTGACTAAGTGTGGTGTATCCCCCATTTTCAGTTAGGATATCCCCTAATGTTTTATAGTTGTCTTTAGATGCAATGATGACTACATCATTAAAATTCTTGGCTGCAGCACGTATCAGAGATATTCCACCGATGTCAATCTTCTCGATGATGTCGGCATCCGAAGCTCCTGACCTAAGGGTCTCTTCGAAAGGGTAGAGGTCCACAATTACCAGATCAATTTCCGGAATTTCATATTGCCCGATCTGCGCATTGTCCTCTTTGTTTTCCCTGCGGTTCAGAATACCTCCGAAGACTTTGGGATGAAGTGTTTTTACACGCCCGCCCAAAATTGAAGGGTATCCGGTCAGATCCTCAACGGCAATCACATCGATACCAAGTTCACGAATGAATTTTTCTGTACCTCCGGTTGAATAAAATATCACACCCTGCTCATGCAACTGGCGGATGAGAGGTTCTAAATTATCTTTATAATAGACTGAAATTAAGGCGTTTTTGATCTTGACAGGATGGCTCATTGAGATTTAATTCTAAAACCGCAAAGATAGTTTTTTTGATCGGTTTGCTATGAAAATTTTAATGAAAAATCTACCGAAAACAATGATTTATAATAGCAGACAATTCGCGGGGTTTTTAGAAATATATTGCTGGAAGGATGAGTAGCTAAAAGTCAGGAGATATTGGACTAAGCCTTCATCTTTTTTAACAATTGTTCTACCACTTTTGGGTAGTGTAAATGCTCCAGTTGCTGCCCCTTGAACTTGACCATTTCAAGATCATCACCCGGTTCAATCCTGAAACGGGACTGATGAATGATTTCGCCTTCATCAAAATGTTCATCAATAAAGTGAATGGTGATACCAGATTCTTCCTCATGAGCATCAAGAACTGCCTGATGTACATGGTCGCCGTACATACCTTTCCCACCGTATTTGGGAAGCAAAGCAGGGTGGATGTTGATGATTTTATTTGGGAAGGCTTTTAATAAATTTTGAGGAATCAGCCACATAAAGCCGGCCAGAACAATGAGGTCAATCTGAAGATTTTTTAAGAGCTCAACTACATTGTTTGTTTTGTAGAATTCATGCTTGTCAAAAATATGCGATGGAATCTCAAAATTGTCAGCCCGTTGCAAAACGTAGGCTTCAGGATTATTGGTCAGCACAATAACAACTTCAGCATCTGCGTGTTTTTTGAAATGCTCCATGATCTTTTGAGCATTTGACCCTGACCCAGATGCGAAAATTGCGATACGTTTCTTCAAGATTGTTCTATTTTTAACAAAGATATTATTTTGGAGGTTTTATAGAAATGATCTTGATCAATTTGTCAAATTGAGAATTAGTAAACTAGCAAATTATGGAAAATTGTGCTGTCATATCAATATTTTCATCTTCAAATCACCTCATCTTCAAATTTTCAAATTGATTAAAGGTTCCCCCTCGCTTCCTGTTCCCTTTCCAATGCCTCGAAAAGCGCTTTAAAGTTCCCGGCTCCGAATGATTTAGCGCCTTTACGCTGTATAATCTCGAAGAACAAAGTGGGCCTGTCCTCAACAGGTTTAGTAAAAATCTGGAGTAAATATCCTTCTTCATCCCTGTCGACCAGAATCCCTAGTTTCTTTAGCGGTTTTATATCTTCTTCTATCTTACCAACTCTCGATTCCAGATCATCATAATAGATTCCCGGAACTTTTAAAAACTCAACACCACGGGCCTCTAATTTACTTACGGTATCGACTATGTTGTTGGTAGCGATTGCAATATGCTGGACTCCTTCATCACCATAAAAATCAAGATATTCTTCTACCTGCGAACGTTTTTTGCCCTCTGCAGGTTCGTTTATCGGAAACTTGACATATCCATTCCCGTTACTCATCACTTTACTCATTAATGCTGAATATTCGGTTGAAATCTGTTTATCATCGAAGGTGAGGATATTTTTGAAGCCCATCACATCCTCATAGAATTTCACCCATTTGTCCATCTGATTCCATCCTACATTTCCTACACAATGATCCACGTAAAGCAGTCCGGTTGGTTCGGGATTATAGCTGCTATCCCATTTCTCATAGCCCGGCATGAACAGACCATTATAGTTTTTGCGTTCAACAAACATGTGTACTGTTTCTCCATAAGTATATATTCCGCTCATCTTTAGCTGCCCATAATCATCTTCCAGTGTTTGCGGATCCAGATAACTTTCTGCGCCGCGCGAAGTGGTTTGATGGTGTGCATCATAGGCATCGTCAACCCAAAGGGCTATGATCTTTACACCATCACCATGCCGGATTAGTTGTTCAGAAATAGGATGATCGGGGTATAAGGGGGTAGTTAAGACCAGTCTGATCTTGTTTTGCACTAGAACATAGGAAGCACGGTCTTTAACCCCGGTTTCCGGACCTGCATAGGCCAGACTTTGAAAGCCGAAGGCTGTTTTATAAAAATGTGCCGCTTGTTTGGCGTTTCCAACATATAATTCTATATAATCTGTTCCTTTTAGGGGAAGAAAATCTGTTGTCTGTATATCTGCTGCTATCGTTCCTGTTCTCATTTTTCTAGGTTAAAAAGTAGTTTTTGCCATCTTCAAATTACCAAATCTTCAAATCACCAAATTATTCCACATTCTCCTGCCAGCTTTTATGATAATTTTCATCCTCAATACTCAGTGCGTAATCAGTCAGCATCAATGGTTTAAAGGGATCGATCATTACTGCCAGTTCTTCTGTCCTTTCCTTTCCAATTGATTTTTCAACGGTACCCGGATGCGGACCATGTGGTATTCCACCGGGATGAAGGGTAATCTGACCCTTAGCAACACTTTTTCGGCTCATAAAGTCCCCATCTACATAATAGAGAACTTCGTCGCTGTCTACATTACTATGATTATATGGCGCCGGGATTGCATCCGGGTGATAATCATATTTTCTCGGACAAAATGAACAGATTACAAAGTTATGTCCCTCGAAAGTCTGATGAACCGGAGGGGGTTGGTGAATTCTTCCCGTAATTGGTTCAAAATCATGTATTGAAAATGCCCATGGATAATGAAACCCATCCCATCCTATAAAATCAAAAGGATGTGTACCGTAGATATAGGGATAGATCAAACCTTGTTTTTTGATCAGAATTTTAAAATTTCCGGCTTCATCATGTGTTTCAAGATCAGCAGGGCGTTTTATATCACGCTCGCAAAAAGGGGAATGTTCCATTAGCTGGCCCCATTCATTTCGGTAGCGTTTTGGGGTGCGTATCGGACTAAAACTTTCAATGATAAACAGCCTGTTGTCTTCAGTGTTGAATTCCATCTGGTAAATCGTACCCCTGGGTACAATCAGATAGTCGCCGTATTCAAATTTTATCTTCCCAAAACCTGTCTTCAGGGTTCCACTTCCTTCGTGGATGAAAATTACCTCATCAGCCTGACTGTTTTTATAATAATAATCAGTCATGGAATGGCGGGGAGCTGCCAGCGAAATATGAAGATCACTGTTCACCAGCACCGGCTTGCGGCTTTCCAGATAATCATCTTCGGGTTTGATCTTAAAGCCAATCAGACTGGTATGGCGAAGATGTTTTTCTCTAACGATCTTCGGCTCAACTGAATAAGGCTCACCCAGTTCTTTTACAATAGTTGGGGGATGACAATGATATACCAGTGAATAAAGACTGGAAAAACCCTCAGTAGAGACCAATTCCTCAGCATACAACACGCCGTTTGCTTTACGGAAGGAAGTATGACGTTTATGAGGAATAGATCCTAATGTATGATAAACAGGCATAAATTAGAATTTATTGGTTTTATAATTGGTAATACAAAGTAAGCTTTTCTTTATTGGAAACTGAAATATGTTTATTTGGTATCCGGCTTTGTTTTTTTTAGGAATGATTAAAGGATAAGCAAAATTCATTAGTTTTGAATAGCTGCTAACCAAATAATACCTTCATGAAATTAATTTCCTATAAAACCGAAGATCGCGAACACCTTGGCTTGTTCATTAACGGACATATTTATAATCTGAATTCATGTGATAAGCTTATTCCCGACAATATGAATGAGTTTTTGAGTGGGGGTGAAGAGTTAATGGAACGGGCCAAAAAGGTTAATGAGGAGATAAAATCCGGGAAACAGCAGGCGAAGGAGGAAATATTCTTCGAAGTGCTTGCTCCTGTACCACATCCCAGTTCCTGCCGTGATGCATATGCTTTCAGGCAGCATGTAGCCTCTGCAAGAAAAAACAGGAGGGTTGAAATGATTCCTGAATTTGATCAGTATCCCATATTTTATTTTACCAATCATAATTCTATACAGGGCATGGGTGATGTTGAATGTATGCCTGATCATTTTGAAAAACTTGACTTTGAATTGGAGGCAGCAATCGTGATTGGCAAAAAAGGACGAAATATCAGGGCTGAAGAGGCCGATTCTTATATCGCAGGATATATGATTATGAACGATTTGAGCGCCCGCACCCTTCAGATGGAGGAAATGCTGCTCAATCTCGGTCCTGCAAAGGGGAAGGATTTCTCGACAGTAATTGGTCCCTGGCTTGTCACTCCCGATGAATTAGAAAGATATAAAGTACCTGCAAAATCCGGACATATTGGTAATGCCTATTCACTGGATATGAAATGCTGGGTTAATGGTAAGCAGGTTTCATCAGGATCAATGGCTGATATGGACTGGACTTTTGCCGAGATTATTGAGCGCTGCTCTTATGGGGCAGATATTCTGCCGGGAGATGTTATCGGTTCAGGGACCGTTGGAACCGGATGTTTTCTTGAATTGAACGGAACCGGTTTGCTGAATGATCCGGAATTTAAACCACAATGGCTTCAGGCCGGTGATATTGTTGAAATGGAAATTACCGGATTAGGACGTTTGACCAATACCATCAGAAAAGCCAATACCGACTGGTCTATTTTGAAATTAAAGAAGAACAAAAAACAGATAAATGATTAAGGAACAAAGATTAAGGACTCAGGGAGGGTGAAAAATTTTCATCTTAGTTCTTTTCTCCAAATCTTTGTTCCTTGATCCTTGTACTTTAATCCTATTGTATGCTAACCATAAACACCGCTGATCTAAAACCTGCAGAACTGCAGAATTATCTACAGTATGCAATTGCACCGAGGCCAATTTGTTTTGTTTCTACCATTGATAAGCAGGGGAATGTCAATTTAAGTCCTTTCAGTTTTTTTAACTTATTTAGCATCAATCCACCGATATGTGTGTTTTCACCTTCACGCAGGGTGAGGGATAATACAAGCAAACATAGCCTTGAGAATGTAATGGAAGTGCCTGAATGTGTGATAAATATTGTGAATTACGATATGGTTCAGCAAACGTCCCTTGCCAGTGTGGAGTATCCCAAAGGTGTAAATGAGTTTGTAAAGGCAGGATTTACGCAGCTTCCTTCCGAACTGGTAAGGCCTCCACGGGTTGCCGAATCGCCGGTGCAGATGGAGTGCATAATCAGGCAGGTAATTCCATTAGGAGAAAATGCAGGTGCCGGAAATCTGGTTCTTTCAGAGATCAAGCGAATACATATCAAGGACGATATACTGGATGCATCCGGAAAGATCGATCAGACTAAAATTAATCTTGTTGCACGATTGGGGGGAGATTGGTATTGCAGGGTAGGGGCAGACAATTTATTTGAAGTCGAGAAGCCGGTCCGCACTCTTGGTATTGGTGTAGATTCTCTTCCCGCATCCATACGGAACTCTGCAGTTTTGACCGGAAATAACCTGGGGCAGCTTGGAAATGTGGAATATCTGCCGTCTGATGAAGAAGTTGAAGCATTCAGGGTAGATCCGGAGCTGAGGCAAATTCTTGATGCCACGATCGGTGATTCATTTACCAGGGAAAGAGAACTTCATCAGTATGCAAGAAAATTACTTGAATCCGGGAACGTGATTAAGGCATGGAAGGTGCTTTTGGTTAATTGACAATTGACAGTTGATAATCATTGGTGTCCGGTTAAATTCTAAAATATTCTAAATCTCTTGATTTGAGGTTCCTAAACTTATAATACAACCAAACTCAAATTGATAGCCCCCCCCCCTTAACCTTGCCTCCCTCTATAGCCCTATCGTGTGGACACATTTCTGGCTAGCTCC
>CAZTRY010000007.1:0-6357 GCA_964616525.1 uncultured Sphingobacterium sp.
GCGGTAGCGGTAGCGGCATTACCCGTCACACTTCCTGAAATTGGTGCTGTAACAGTCAGTCCGCTTAAAGTACCAACCGAAGTTAAGGACGAGTTAACAATAGTTGGATTTAGGGTTGTACCGACCAGTGTATTGGCATCGGCGGATGCTGTGATGTTAATATTGGAAGTTCCATCAAAAGAAACCCCGTTGATCGTTCTTGGTGTAGCCAGAGCGGTAGCCGTACCTGCATTGCCTGTAACACTTCCTGAAATCGGTGCTGTAACAGTCAGACTTCCAAGCGTACCTACCGAAGTTAAGGATGAACCTGTAACTCCGGCAGCAAGTGTAGTCCCTGTGAGGGCATTTGCTGCAGCTGAAGCTGAAATAGTAATATTAGCTGATCCATCAAATGCCACGCCATTAATGGTTCTGGGGGTAGCTAGTTTAGTTGCTGTTCCTGCGTTACCTGTAACTGAACCTGTAATTGGAGCTGTGACAGTTAAACCAGTCAGGGTACCTACTGAGGTAATTGCAGGCTGGGCGGCATCTGTTACAGTACCTGCCGTACCTGCAGATGTTGCACTAGTTGCACTGGCAGCATTCCCTGTGATGCTACCAACAATCGGATTACTAACAGTCAGGTCGGTTAAAGTTCCAACTGAGGTCAGGGAGGAATTTAAAACAGTTGATTTTAATGTGTTACCAGTCAATAGATTAGCATCTGCAGCAGCGCTTATAGTGATATCCGATGTGCCATCAAAGGCAACTCCATTAATATTTCTGGCTGTAGCCAATTTTGTTGCTGTTCCGGCATTGCCTGTTACACTGCCTGCAATTGGTGCACTAACCGTTAAACCACTTAAAGTTCCAACAGAAGTAATGGCTGGTTGAGCTGCTGCAGTTACTGTAGCTGCTGATCCGGTCACACTTCCCGCTATCGGATTTGTTACAGTAAGTCCGGTTAAAGTTCCAACAGAAGTAATGGCAGGTTGAGCTGCAGTTGTAACAGTACCTGCAGTAGTTGCGCTTGTTGCAGTTGCGGCATTACCTGTAATGCTACCGGCAATCGGATTAGTTACGGTAAGGTCGGTTAAAGTTCCAACTGAGGTCAGGGAGGAATTTAAAACTGTCGACTTTAAAGTATTGCCAGTCAATAGATTAGCATCTGCAGCCGAGCTTATGGTTATATCAGATGTGCCATCAAACGGAACACCATTAATATTTCTGGCTGTAGCCAGCTTTGTTGCGGTTCCGGCATTGCCTGTTACACTGCCTGCAATTGGTGCACTAACCGTTAAACCGCTTAAAGTTCCAACAGAAGTAATAGCTGGCTGAGCAGCAGTTGTAACGGTACCTGCGGTGCTTGCGCTTGTTGCAGTTGCGGCATTACCTGTAATGCTTCCGGCAATCGGATTAGTTACAGTAAGGTCTGTTAATGTACCGACAGAAGTAAGTGATGAATTAAGTACACTCGGATTCAGTGTTGTACCTGTTAATGTGTTTGCATCAGCCGCAGCTGTAATGGTAATATTTGCGGAACCATCAAATGGGACTCCATTGATATTTCTTGGTGTTGCAAGCTTAGTTGCCGTAGCTGCATTTCCGGTGACACTTCCTGCAATCGGATTAGTAACAGAAAGACCGGTTAATGTACCTACTGAAGTAATTGCAGGTTGTGCAGCCCCAGTAACTGTTTGTGCACTTACTGCTGTTGAATTTGCAGGAACCCAGGCAGTTCCGTTCCAGCTCAGTACCTGCCCTGTAAGAGGTGCTGTGGCTGATACTGCATTACCCTGAAGCCGGTTTGCATTCCAGATTGCAGAATTAATATTTGCTGAAAGAACACCTGTATTGTCTTTGATTATTGAAATATTGTCGACTGTAATATTCGAAGTCTTATTGTTCAAATCGGTGACAGTTGCAAAGGATACCCATGCTCCGTTTTCCCTAACATAGAACTTATTATCCGTCGAATTATAAACCAGCATTCCATTAACCGGAGTGGCAATTGCAGTAAGTGCCGTAACCCGAGGCATTAGAATGGCTTTATCAGTTCCATCAATCTGAAAGGCAACATTCTGATTGGTAATAGTAGCCGATCCGATAGCAATTCCATCCGCATTCAGTATTTGCTTACTGTTCATGTCCAGGTCCTTAGCTGCCATATGGTCACCCATATTGTCACCAAGCCTGATCTGTCTCGACTGACCTTGCACAGTACTGATTGCTCCAAGCAAAACGCCTGTCAAACAGGCCAAACGGATAAATCGTTTCATTGCGTATTTCATATAATCCGATAAAAAATTCTATAGTATTTGTTCGGCAGAGTTCCTGCTTCACAATAATTTATTTCATTAATAAAACTTTGTACTGTGTTCCGATAATCGTTACAGGATCAGCCTGATAATTAGCAAAACGAATACTTACCTGGTTTGTGGCACTAACCCAAGCATTATATACGGCAAAATCAGGGGTATCCCCAATTAAAGCAACAAAGACGATATCTCCGGGAACTGCGCCGGCCACATTAACTACAACCACATTCGTACTGTTTGGTTCAATAATCAAATTAGCACCCACAGAGGTATTAAATTCCTTAGCCTTTTCAACAATGGTAGTCGAAACCTGTAATATCGACTTTGGCTCCCAGGCTGATCCATTCCAGGTAAGAACCTGACCGGAAACTGTTCCGGGAGAAGCTGTAATCTGGGTAGCCGGATTAATTTTTCCTGCCATATTTCCAATATTCAGCTTAGTCTCATCTACATTCACATTATTGTTGATATTGGTATTTGACACCCCGCTAAGAAAGCTCCATACTCCGCCCTTTCTAACATAAAGTCCTTGCTTAGGTTCTTTTGAAAGGTAAATAAGCATTCCATCTAATGGATTTAATGCGTTAATTGCAATGGTATCACTTAATCGGGGCAATAATAATCCCTTGGTATCACTCTCCAATTCAAGTATTGAGGCGCGTTGAATCTGATCAGGATTAGTACCAATTTTCACCTGGGCCTGACTTAGATTTACGAAAAACAGAGATAAAATAACAAAAAGAGCAAGGGTTAAGCTCTTATTCTGAAAAAATCTTGAGGTGAATTTACTTTTCATAATTTAAAAATATCTCGGTGAAAGGGCCATTCGATCAAATGAGAATTCATATCTCAGGATTACCTCATGTGAACCTTTTGAAATTATATTGTATTTTGATATAGAATGATCATAGGCATATCCCAAATGAAGTTCAGGGACAAGTTTAAGGTCAATTATTCCTACCATTGCAGTTTTGTTCCGATACGCAATACCAAGACCAAGCATATCGGATATCCAGAAATTAGTGTTAATATCATAGGAAATCGGGCTTCCGGCTACTCCCCTCACTAAAACCGATGGTTTAATATGAAGATCATCACTTAAGGCAAAAACATAACCTGTATTGAAGTAAATGTGCATTTGCTGCTTTAGTTCGCTGAAAGCACCCGTATTATTTTCCTTATTGAAGTTATTGCGGATTAAATTGGGAGATGAAAGCCCTGCATAAAAATTTTCAGTATTGAAAAATACCCCGGTTCCAAAATTCAATTTGAGAGAATTTATATTCTGGCTAAATGATGGATCATTCGGATCTATAACATCAACCTTGGTATAATCTGTTCTGAAATTATACACTCCACCCTGTAATCCAAGTGAAATATTTGAATAGGGTCCGGTAGGGATCTTGAAAGAATAAACACCCTGTGCTCCAAGGGTCTTTGTAATTTCATCCCTGTCATCAAGCAATTTAATGCCAACGCCAACACGTTTACCTGAAATTGGCATATCTGCTGCAAAAAAGGCACTTTGAGGAGCTGTTTTAAATCCTGTATATTGTTTCCTAAACATGGTAGTGATGCTTAAAGCATCTCTGAAGCCGGCATATGCCGGATTAATTTCGAGGGTATTGAACATGTATTCGGAAAAAAGGGGCAATTGCTGGGCAATCAGCTTTTGAGATTCTGTCAGAGCTATAATGAAACAAAAAAATAATCTAATTGCTCTTTTAAACATCTGTTTTTCTACCTGTTAATTATGATATAACCAGTAACTGGTTTAGAATCATTAAAATGTAAAATGTAATAATAGGTTCCGTCAGGAAGATTATTGTTAACCAAACCCTGCTGATTTCCTATTCCATCAAAATTGTTTTTATAATTCGTATCTCTGAAAACCAGACTTTGCCATCTGTTATAAATTTCAATTCTTACTTTATCAGTTGGTTTTAAGTTCTCAATTACAAATTTGTCGTTCAAACCGTCATTATTAGGCGAGATACCAACAGGCACTCTGTAATTCGCAAGTACATTTTCCTTCAGAACAGATTTTGAAAAATATTCATTTAAACCCATTCCCCCGTTTATTGTACGGGTACTGAGAAAGGAATTTGCTATCGGGCTACCTGTTGTAATTACACCGGGAGTAAGACCTGTACCATTTGTAGAATCCCACTTCTCAATATTTGACTGGTATCTGCTCAGGAAACTCTTTGCTCTGTCTGCTGCAAACTGAGAACCCTCGTCAGATGAATTATGCTGGGCACTTAACACAAGACTCGCATTTGGATCAAGACTACTTAACGATAAATTCCATGTTTTAGTTACGAAATTTACATTATCCGGGTTTCCGAATGTAGCCTTGTCATAAACATTATCAAATACCCTTAATTTTAAATCCTGAGCGATTCCGGTGTAAGTAATTGAAGCAGGTGTGTAACTGCCAACACTTGATCCAAGTGGGAAAATGATTTGGGCATTTTGTGAACCACTGGTTTTCCTGATTAAAGAACCGCCACTACTTGCCGTGCCTGTTACAAAATATTTATTATTATCAAAGCCGGAGATGTTCGCCCCATTCTGCATGATTGTATTTCTGCTGTTCAGAATTACCTTCCCTTTCTCGAAATAAAAGCTTTTCCTTACAAGCAGATCATTGCCCTGAAGGATTAAATTCAGAGAATTTGCAAGGGTTATATTTGGAAAGCCTGTATTTGACTGAACTGAAGTCAAAGTATTGATACTTTGAGGAAATGCAGTTCCTGAAAACCTGATTATGCCACCAAAACCACTAAGGCCCCCTACACTTTCATCCAATATCCTGCTTCCGCTCATATTATTCCATCGCTCACCAAGAAAATTAATAACAGACTGGTTATAAGATCCAATTGAACCTGAGTTATTTAAATCAGAAAAAACAGAAACATTCGCCTCAGGATGAACATAGAAAGATTCTCCCGAGTGAACAGTCATTTGCACAATCTCCTGAGCCCTCAGTAAAAAAGGGCACAGTAAAAAAAATGCAAATAAAATATATAATTGGTATGTTCTGTTTAAATGCACTATGCTCTAAATAATTACTTCAAAATGGCTTGTAATTCAACCCATCGGGTATATAAAGCCATAATCATACCACCGGTAGATTTTTTGGCTCTAAAGACCACTTGAAGACTATTTACGTCTAATATCGTGCTTTAAATTGGCAAAAACGACATTTATTTAATTAAAACGATAATTTTTATAATGAAAATAAAGAGAAATAAAAAACAATGGGTAATATAATTCCCATTTTGAGAAATATTTTCTACAAAAATGAGGATTATATATCACCTGAGGCAACATTCTTTTTCAAAAATAAACTTAAAATAAAATGGAAAACAGGATACTTTCAGACTAAAATTCCAGGTAAAATGCAGGCTCAAAGAAGCAGAAAATCAGGACGGTTTTAAGACCCGAATCCATACCTGAAAGGAGGAATTTATGAAAGTAAAATCCGAAAAAACAGAAGAGAAATAAAACAAAAAAAGCTATCCTTACGAATAGCTTTTTACAATGATTTTATGAAATTTATACCTTGATTTCTACTTCAACCCCGCTTGGTAATTCAAGCTTCATTAAAGCATCAACAGTTTTTGAGTTAGAGCTGTAAATATCAAGTAAACGCTTGTAGGCACATAACTGAAATTGCTCTCTACCTTTCTTATTTACGTGCGGTGAACGCAAAACTGTAAATATTCTTTTCTCTGTTGGCAAGGGTATCGGTCCGCTTACCACCGCACCCGTAGGTTTAACGGTTTTTACGATTTTCTCAGCAGATTTGTCTACGAGATTATAATCGTATGATTTCAATTTAATTCTGATTCTTTGGCTCATTATTGTTTGTTTATGGTTAACGTTAGAGCTATTAGTAACGGAAACCGGATTAAATATTGAACAAGGAACAAGGAACAAAGATTAAAGACTGCATGTCCTTGATCTTTGCTCTTTGTTCTTTAATCTACTAAGCGTTTGCTTTCTTACCCTTCACCTTCGCTACAACCTCTTCCTGAACGTTTCTTGGGGCTTC
>CAZTRY010000007.1:6367-12599 GCA_964616525.1 uncultured Sphingobacterium sp.
AGTCCCAGATAAGAGCTATTAGTTACAAGGGAGTGTGTATTTAATTTCAATTTTTAATAGTTGTACGTTATACGTAATACGTTGTACGTTCTTGCCGAGCGTCTAGTAACGTATTACGTATAACGTACAACTTACGCATTGGCTTTCTTACCCTTCACCTTCGCTACAACCTCTTCCTGAACGTTCCTTGGAGCTTCAGCATAATGGTCGAACTCCATGGTTGAAGTTGCACGGCCAGAAGTAATGGTACGTAACTGAGTTACATAACCAAACATTTCTGAAAGAGGTACAGTTGCCTTGATCACCTGAGCACCGGCACGTGTATCCATGCCCAAAAGCTGACCACGACGACGGTTCATATCCCCAATCACATCCCCCATATTCTCTTCAGGAGTCAGGATTTCGATTTTCATGATAGGCTCCATCAATACTGGC
The DNA here is from genome assembly GCA_964616525.1 of uncultured Sphingobacterium sp. GTDB lineage: Bacteria > Bacteroidota > Bacteroidia > Sphingobacteriales > Sphingobacteriaceae > Daejeonella. Next base: position 6,803 of record CAZTRY010000007.1, read on the forward strand.
TTACATTTAGGCAATGCTTCACGGAAAGCAGATTTAGCACAAATCTCGAAAGACAGCGCATCTGAATCGACTGCGTGGAATGATCCGTCAATCAAACGAACTTTCATACCCTGAAGCTGATAACCTGCAAGAACACCATTCGCCATTGCGGCCTCAAATCCTTTCTGAACAGAAGGTATAAATTCACGTGGAATTGAACCACCTGAAATTTCATTTACGAACTCAAGTCCGCTCTTACCTTCTTCAGATGGAGAAATTATAACCTGAATGTCCGCAAATTTACCACGTCCACCTGTCTGCTTCTTATAAGTTTCACGGTGTTGAGTAGTCCCTGTAATTGCCTCTTTATAAGCAACTTGCGGAGCTCCCTGGTTTACTTCAACTTTAAACTCACGTTTCAAACGATCCATGATGATATCGAGGTGAAGCTCACCCATACCTGAAATTACCGTCTGACCGGTCTCTTCATCTGTTTGTACGCGGAAGGTTGGATCTTCTTCAGATAATTTACCTAAAGCCATACCTAATTTATCCACATCAGCCTGAGTTTTAGGCTCGATTGCCAAACCAATTACCGGTTCAGGGAAATTCATCGATTCTAAAACAATAGGATGCTTCTCATCACAAAGTGTATCTCCTGTTTTGATGTCCTTAAATCCAACTACCGCAGCGATATCTCCGGCTCCAACATTCGGAATAGGATTTTGCTTGTTAGCGTGCATCTGGAAAATACGTGAAATACGCTCCTTATTATCTGAACGCACATTGTGTACATAAGAACCTGCTTCCAGATTACCAGAATATACACGAATGAAGCATAAACGACCAACAAATGGGTCAGTCGCAATTTTAAATGCAAGGGCAGCAAATGGTTCCTTTTCACTTGGCTGGCGGCTCACTTCTTCACCCGTTTCAGGGTTAGTACCTATAATACCTTCAACATCCAATGGAGATGGCAATAATTCCATCACATAATCAAGCATGGTTTGAACACCCTTGTTTTTGAATGAAGAACCACATACCATCGGTACAATCTTAGCATCCAGAACCGCTTTACGCAGCGCATCTAAGACCTCACGTTCAGTGATTGTTTCTGGTGCATCAAAGAATTTCTCCATCAAAGACTCGTCGTATTCAGCAACAGACTCTAATAATTTCTCTCTCCACTCAGTAGCTTCTGCAACCATATCATCAGGAATAGGAACCTCTGTAAAGGTCATGCCTTTATCGTGCTCATTCCAAACAATTCCGCGGAAGTTGATCAGATCAACAACTCCTTTAAATGTATCTTCAGAACCAATTGGTAACTGTAAAGGAACAGCATTGCTTCCAAGCATATCCTTAACCTGCTTAACAACTTTTAAGAAATCCGCACCTGAACGGTCCATCTTATTAACGAATCCGATACGGGGAACACTATAGTTATTTGCTAAACGCCAGTTAGTCTCTGATTGTGGCTCAACACCATCAACCGCCGAAAAAAGGAATACCAATCCATCCAAAACACGCAATGAACGGTTTACCTCTACGGTAAAATCCACGTGCCCCGGAGTATCAATAACGTTGATATGATAAGTATCACCTCTGTATTTCCAGTTAACAGTGGTAGCTGCTGAAGTAATGGTAATACCACGCTCCTGCTCCTGAGCCATCCAGTCCATCGTTGCAGCACCATCGTGTACCTCACCAATTTTATGGCTTACCCCTGAATAATATAGAATACGCTCTGTAGTAGTTGTTTTACCCGCATCAATGTGGGCAGCGATACCAATATTTCTAGTATATTTTAAGTCTCTTGACATTGTATTATTTCCTGATTAGAATCTAAAATGAGAGAATGCTTTGTTGGCTTCTGCCATTTTGTGGGTATCTTCCTTCTTCTTAACTGCAGCACCTTCACCCTTAGAGGCTGAAATGATTTCTCCGGCTAATTTTTCAGTCATGGTCTTTTCACCACGCTTACGTGAATAATTGATCAGCCATTTCATTCCCAAAGCGATTTTACGCTCAGGACGAACCTCGGTAGGTACCTGGAAGTTTGCACCACCAACACGACGGGATTTAACCTCCACAGCTGGCATTACATTGTTCAAAGCTTTTTTCCAGGATTCTAATCCATTTTCGCTTGTTTTTTTCTCTACTAATTCAACTGCATCGTAGAAAATTGAGTATGCGATAGATTTTTTACCGTCATACATCATATTATTTACAAACCTGGTTACCATTACGTCGTTAAACTTTGGATCAGGCAGTAAGATTCTCTTTTTTGGTTTTGACTTTCTCATGTTGCTTTCCTCCGTTTAATTATTTCTTTTTACCCTTAGTTGGAGCTGCTGCTACCTGACCTGGTTTTGGTTTCTTAGTTCCGTATTTAGAACGACGTTGGTTACGACCAGCTACACCCGAAGTATCTAAAGCACCACGGATAATGTGGTAACGTACTCCTGGTAAATCTTTCACACGACCTCCACGAATTAATACAATAGAGTGCTCCTGTAAGTTGTGTCCTTCTCCCGGAATGTAAGCATTCACTTCTTTTCCATTGGTTAAGCGCACACGGGCAACTTTACGCATTGCTGAGTTTGGTTTTTTAGGGGTAGTGGTATACACACGTGTGCACACTCCTCTTCGCTGTGGACAGCTGTCCAACGCTGGCGACTTACTCTTGTCGACCAGAGCTACTCTACCTTTTCTAACTAATTGTTGGATAGTAGGCATTTTTTCCTTTTAGTGTTTATATAATTTAATCCCCGCAACTTAGCTTTTTTCAGCTTTCATTTAGGGATTGCAAAAGTAGGAAGTTTATTTTGATTTTCAATGGGTTGAGTGAGAATTTATTTAGGATTGAATATAAGTTAAGATGACCGGAGTCTGAGGTACGAAGTCTGATGTATGAAGTCTGGAGTCTGAATTAAAGAGGATGTCATCCCGACGCAGGAGGGATCTCATCAATGTGAGTACAACATATGCATTGAATATTTTGAAAAGCAAGTGCTGCCCTTCGTAGGTTGGGGTAGTCCGGCATGGAGTTGATCCTGACCTCAGGAAGGACTATAGTTTTGGCCTATCCTATTAATTGCATGCAATTAAATTTTTGCAGGCCAAAATCTGCCGCTGCAATCCGGTTTAGAATTTTATTAAATCCCATTCTAATTCCTGAAAATCTTAGTTAACGGTACTTTTTTGTTCTCCAGCGGGTGCTGAAAACACCAAGCGCAGGAAATTAGTATTTACCGTTTACACAATCTCTGCTACCAGTACCAGGCAGCAGCGCAATAAATCCTATAATTTCATACTGGCTTCAATAATTATTTATTCTTAAACCTTAAACCTGCACTATGAAAAAGATATCTGATACCAATCTGCCCCTGAGTTATGATCCGAACGAAAATAAACGCATGGAAAATGAACTTCTGCAATTGAAATTGAAAGCTGAACTGGGTGTCGAAGCTCATATCTCCGCAAATACTCCGGCATCAATTGAAAATATATTCCTGAAGAATATGCTCGCCTTTGAGGCCGGACTAGCTGAAGCTGAAGAGATCAGGATATTCGAACTAATTGGGAAACCTGATTTTGTACCTGAATCTAAACTGGATGATATTTCTCTTGAAACTGCATTTGAAAAACTTATGGATCTGATAAACGAAAAACAGATCGCTCTAGACTTTTTAGGATTTTATGAATGCCGGACTAAATATAAATTTATTACCGAAGAACTATTTGAAGAGAAAGTAATGAATATGCAATTACCCGGAATGATCATGCATTTTATCTATGAAGAATTCCATCCCAATCATAAACTGGATATCGAGTTTAAATCAAGCAAATTCATCAACTCCTGGCTCAGTCAGGAGAAAGAGCACCTCTCCTTTAGTCTTGCTGATCTATTGATATTACCCGATAGAAGTATATGGAAGAAGGATCAAGCTATAGACAGATTTACCAAAGTTTTTGATTCTTATCCTCAATTCAAGAATGGAAAATATAATATCACAGATATTAATTTTGAGATTAAGGAGGATATAGGAATAGGCTATGCAGAAGGACAAATAAGTTATACAGCATTGACCGAAAATCATGAATCTATACCTTTTGAAGGTCCGTTCAAATTGTATTTTACACTCGAATATGAATGGTGGTCAATTTACTATTTCGAAATTCCGGGCTTTGAATTTTCAAATGTTTAGGCAAATAACTTTCTCATAGGGAGAATTTTATCCAGAGTATAAATTAAACGATATCCCCCTGTCCTAAGAAATCGAATAAACCTGCTTTCCGTTTAATATATTCGCTAAATTGGGTAAGACAGGGCATTAATTCTATTATAGGATTAAAATTTTTACCTTGCCATGAATCCCACAGATGTTTTAATTCCTTCAATGCAACAGAATTCTCAACTGGAACTCGCTTTTAATTTTGTACAATATACCGACAAAAATATTTTTCTTACCGGAAAGGCGGGTACAGGTAAAACGACATTTCTTCATCAACTAAAAAGCACCTCATTAAAACGTATGGCCGTTGTAGCACCAACAGGTGTTGCTGCAATCAATGCAGGCGGGGTTACCATTAATTCCTTTTTTCAGTTACCCTTCGGACCATATATTCCCGGGAGAACAGCCAAACCCGAACACAAACGTTTTAGTAAAGAGAAAATTAACCTGATCAAAAGCCTTGACCTGTTGGTTATCGATGAGATTAGCATGGTTCGTGCCGATACACTCGACCATATTGATGAAGTATTGAAACGATTTAAGGATTCTAAAAAACCATTCGGAGGCATTCAGCTATTAATGATCGGAGATCTTCACCAGCTTTCACCGGTTGTAAAAGATGAAGACTGGGTAATCCTGAAAAACCATTATCCAAACCTGTTCTTTTTCAGCAGCAAAGCCCTGTTGTCTACCCAGCCGGTTAGTATCGAATTAAAACATATTTACCGACAGGTAGACTCCATTTTTATTGATCTTTTAAACAGGGTAAGACAAAATCAGATCGATGAAAGTGTTTTGAAAAAATTAAACCAGCGATATATCCCTGATTTCAATCCTGATGATAATGAAGGTTATATAACCCTGACCACCCATAACAAATCTGCACAGGAGATTAATGAAGGTAAATTGAAGGACCTGGACAGCCCATCCCACCGATTCAACGCGTTAATTCAGGACGACTTTCCGGAATACTCCTATCCCACTGTGGCCGAACTCGAGTTAAAAAAAGGCGCTCAGGTAATGTTCGTAAAAAATGACCCTTCACGCGAGCGCCTGTTCTTTAATGGTAAAATAGGCATTGTTACCTCGATATCTGATGACCATATCCTGGTTAAATGCCCTGGTGATCTGTCGGAAATTGTGGTTAACCCACTTGAATGGACCAATATCAAATATGAGTTGGATACGCAAAGCAAGGAACTAAAGGAAAAAATCATCGGGACTTTCACTCAGTTTCCACTCAAGCTTGCATGGGCTATTACGATACATAAAAGCCAGGGATTAACCTTTGAAAAAGCGATAATTGATGCAAATCTGGCCTTTGCCCACGGACAAGTCTATGTAGCCCTTAGCCGATGCAAAAGCTTTGAAGGCATGGTGCTCCGCTCTCCAATATCATTCAATAGCGTTAAAACTGACGGAACAATTTCTGAATATACCCGTAATGCTAAAGATAATGAACCCGGTGAAAAACAGCTGATTGCTTCCAGAATTGCATTTCAGCAATCCCTGATAGTTGAGCTGTTTGATTTCAACAGTCTGAAAACTCATTATTACCATCTGAAGAAGTTAAGTGAAGA
>CAZTRY010000007.1:12699-63783 GCA_964616525.1 uncultured Sphingobacterium sp.
CAGACCAAATCCAATGCTGAAATAGATTATAAGCCTGCAAAAAATCTTTCGATAAGCAGTCCCCATTCATCAGAAAACATCCTGCACCCAGAACTATATCAGGAAATCAGAGCCTGGAGAGATGAATTGGCAAGAGAATGGGGAGTACCTCTATATCTCGTACTGGCACAAAAATCTATTCTGGAAATACTCCGCTTCCTTCCCTCCAATCCGACAGAATTAGAAAATATCAAAGGCTTAGGAAAAACAAGAGTTAAGCAATACGGTACTGATTTACTGGAAATTATTAACTCCTATTGTAAAGAACATGGTATCGAACGTGAAGTATTGCAATTGCCGATAAAAGAGAAAAAATTAAAGACGGATACTAAAAAGCTGAGTTTCGATTTGTTCAAACAAGGAAAAACAATCAGTGAAATTGCCAGGGAGCGGGCTTTCACTACCGGCACAATTGAAGGTCATCTTGCCCATTACATTCTAAGTGGCGAAATTTCGGTTTTTGAAATTGTCACGAAAATAAAAGTTGCAAAAATTATGGCATATTTAGTTCAAAACCCTGAATCTAGTACTATGGATACTAAAATTGCACTAGGCGATGAGGTATCTTATGGAGAAATAAGAGCAGTACTCAATCACCTCGCCTTTACCAAAGCTGAACAATTAATCTAAACATTCCCTGATGTTATGGTATATCCAGGCTTTAAGACAAAATATGTCATTTCCCATGCAACGATATGTTGTGGCCTGACGTCATATACTTAAAGGACTCGGGGATCTTACCTGAAGCCGGGCAAACAATATTCATTAAAGCATCAAACTATGAAAAAGCTCCTGTTCTCCATCATCTTTATAATGCTTTTCAGTGTGTTAATACCTGAGGCAAAGGCAGAAAAAGTAAGTACAAGAAATACCAAAGAATTGATTCAATTATTGCTCAGCAAAGGAAACAATTCCAAAAGCGCAAAATTGACCAGGAAAAAATTAAAAAAGATTGTTCGCAAAGCGGGACGTGTTTACCGGTCAGTAAAAAAAGACTCTGAAAGCAGAAAAAAATCAAGGAAAGTTCAGCGTACAGCCAGAAGGCTTATCAATATATTTTAACAATATCCTGCCCCCAATAATAATCGGGGGCAGGATAAATATTTATACTTTAATTTGCTGCGGGCCAGACATTGTTTGCAGGATTAGAATCAGGAAAAACCTTTTCCGGATCAGAAACAATCGAAATAATCTCTTCTGTTGAAGGGTAATTAAACGTAAAACGCGCGTTTCTTTCCCAAACTTCGACAGGAAGTTTTAAACGGTTCACTTTTCCGCTTTTTGTTTTGATATCCAGGATTACCGGCATAGCCATTTTCTCCAGATTTTCAATAGTTATCAAAGCTCCCTGTTTAAAATCATTATTTACATACTTCAGGTCCACAACTCCCTGATCCAGCTTCCAGTTATTCAGAATCCAGGCTCTCCAGAACCAGTTTAGATTTTCACCCGAAACATTTTCCATGGTCCGAAAGAAATCATCAGGAGTAGGGTGTTTGTAAGCCCAACGTTCAATATATGTTTTAAAAGCCCTGTCAAAACGTTCTGCACCCAATATTTGTTCGCGTAAAATACCCAGTGCAATGGCTGGCTTATAATAGGCAAGCAAACCAATACTATTTTCTTTCATATTATCCGGGCTGCTCATAACCGGTTCATAACCTGAATTGGTTAATACTTTTCCAACTGCATGCATATCCATTTTACCCGGTCGGTATTCTCCGTTGTTAAAGTCAGCGGAAGCAAGTGAATTAATGAAAGTATTGAATCCTTCATCCATCCAGGCATACAGCCGCTCATTGGATCCTACAATCATCGGAAACCAGGTATGACCAAATTCATGGTCTGTAACTCCCCAAAGCTCACCTGATTTAGATTTAGCGCTGCAGAATACAATACCGGGATATTCCATACCGCCAGCTATTGACGCAACATTTGTGGCTGCAGGATAAGGAAATTCGAACCATTTCTTAGAATTGAATTCATTGGATGCCTTTGTATATTCTGTAGAACGTCCCCATGCTTCTTTGCCATCACTTTCAACAGGATAGGCAGAGATTGCCATGGATTTCTTTCCACTTGGAAGATTCATACGGGCAGCATCTATAATAAAGGCAGCAGACGAAGCCCATGCCGCATCACGTGCATTCTTTAACTTAAAATTCCAGGTAAGTTCCTGTTTTCCTTTCGGACGGGAATCCGGATTTGTTACTTCGGCGGCAGATCTGATAATCACAGTTTTATCACTCTGTGCAGCAGCTTTCCATCTTTGCTGCTGCTCAGGGGTATACACATCCTGAGGGTTTACCAGCTCACCTGAACCCACTACAATATGACTTGCGGGAACAGTAATACTGATATCATAGTCTCCATACTCTAGATAAAACTCACTTGGGCCTATGTATGGTATTGTATTCCATCCCGAAACATTATCATATACACACATTCGCGGATACCACTGTGCAACAGAGAATATCTTTCCATTCATTGTATTCAGAATACCCATACGATCTGAGCCATATTCAGGAGAAATAAAAGAATATTCGATCTTTAGTCGAAGCTGCCCGCCTCCCGAAGAAAGCTCATTAGGCAGATAAACCTGCATTCTTGTATCTTCAATAAGATGTTCGGCATTGCTCTCAATAGTTTTTCCTTTCTCAACAGAAAGAATCTTAACAGATTTGATTTTATAACCAGCATCGAACTTCTGTCCACGGGCTCCACTCCTGCTACCACCCGGCGGAATAATTGCGTGCCCGCGGGAATCCTCTTTAAATAGGTTCTGGTCAAGCTGCATCCAGATAAAAGGGAGCTTATCCGGACTGTTATTAGTATAGGTTAATATTACAGTGCCGGTGATCTCGTTACTTTGTTCATTTAATCTGACCGCCAATTTATAATCAGCCCTGTTTTGCCAATATCTGGGACCTGGCTGCCCTCCGGCAGACCTGAAATCATCACCATTCTTCGTATAAAACATCGGGCCGAAGGTATCGTGGTAATTATAACTCCCACCTACCCCGCTTTGCTGCGCAAACACCTGATTTACAAGACACAATAAGATAATTACACTTGTAAAAAATCTCAATTTATTCATTTATTTTTCCTTTTTATTTCTATTAACAAGTCTGCCAGTTGTTCCTCATTAAATCCCAGAAGAACCGAATCATAATCTGTTTCAATAAGCGGACGTTTGATCACACTGACCTTTTCCTGCATCAGTTTGAATGCTGATTCTTTAGAGCTAATGCTATTTTGAATTTCGGGTGAAAGCATTTTCCAGGTTGTTCCACGCTTATTTAATAGCGCTTCCCATCCCAAACGGCCTGCCCACTCCTCAAGCTTAAGCCTGTCAACCCCAAGTTTTTTATAATCATGAAACTCAACATCAATTCCATGAAGCCTGAACCAGTCGAGTGTCTTCTTTACTGTATTGCAATTGGGTATTCCGTAAATTTTCATTTAAACAGATTTTAAATTATTCGGGTAATGATATTATTCCATAAAACCACATTTATTTATTTAAACGGGTCATAGTCAATTCTGAACCTACGCTAACGAAACTATGTATAAACTCTACCGAACGATCGATTAATGCAGGAAGTTCTTTCTGCTCTTCCGGATCGAAACCGCTCAATACATAATCAACCTGCCTGCCTTTTGGGAAATTATCCCCTATTCCAAACCGAAGCCTTGCATAGTCAGTCCCTCCCAAAACACCTTCAATACTTTTCAAACCATTATGACCGGCAGCACTGCCTTTGGGCTTTAAACGAATAGTACCGAAAGGCAAAGCAAGGTCATCCACAACAACCAAAATATTTTCCGCAGGGATACGCAATTCCTGCATCCAGTAATTAACTGCTTTACCACTCAGGTTCATATAGGTTGTAGGTTTGATGACAAAGATCTTACGGCTTTTGTAAGCAAACTCAGTATAATAGGCCAGCCTCATATTAAAGAAAGATGAGTGCGATTGTTTAGCCAGTTCATCGGCAACCATAAATCCAATGTTATGCCTGGTATCTGCATACTCCGGACCTATATTCCCTAAACCTATGATCAAATATTTCATGCGGACTACAAATATGCTTCAAAGCTTTTAAAAAAGTATATGCTTGCAAAAAAAAAGCAGTGCCGGATTTACCTGCACTGCTTATGATATTATTAAAAGAAAGACTAATTATTTCTTAGCTTCATTCTCTGCCTGCTTAAGGGCACGTGACATAGTTACAGAAACAATAGTATCTTCAGGATTGTTTGTAATGATGAAATTATCAAATTTCAAGGAACCAACACCTACAGATTTTCCAACCTCCAATTTAGAAATACTTACTTCAACGTACTGAGGCATATCCTTAGGCAATGCTTTTACACGAAGCTTACGCAATTTCTGAACTAACTTACCACCGATTTTAACACCAGGTGAAGTTCCGGTCAATTTTACCGGGATCAGCATCACTACAGGTTTCTTTTCATCTAACTCCAAAAAGTCAACATGTAATGGCAAATCAGTTAATGGATGAAAATGTACATCCTGGATAATAGCCTGTGCTTTAACACCTGCAATATCCAAAGCAACGAAAGAAACTTCCGGTGTATAAACCAGACTTTTCAAATCAGATGCAGACACAGAAAAGTGGATTTGGTTTTTTCCACCATAAAGAACTGCAGGTACCTTACCTTCGTAACGCAGCTCTTTAGCGTCTCTTTTCCCTACGTTCTCTCTTGGAGAACCGCTAATAGCAATTGATTTCATAATTATTATTTGTTATTGTTTATTAATAGTTGTCAGATAATCCAACAATCTAATATTTTCAGTCTTGACCCGATAGCTATCGGGTCCTGGCTTCTACTCTTTATTCTTTAATCTATTTTAAATAGTTCACTTATCGAGGCGTGTTCATTCACATTGGCAATCGCACGACTGAAAAGATCTGCTGTTGAAAGCACCTTTATTTTAGGGCTTGATTTAGTTGATGCAATTGTGTCAGTAACAATCAGCTCATTAAGTGCTGAGTTCTCAATAGTCCGGTAGGCATCTCCTGACAATACAGGATGAGTACATACAGCTCTGACGCTACTGGCACCTTTTTCCATGATCAGCTCTGCTGCCTTTGCAAGTGTTCTGGCGGTATCACATATATCATCAATCAGAACCACATCCCTTCCTGTAACATCCCCGATGATTGACATTGATTCGATCTCATTAGCTCTTTTTCTTTGTTTGTCACAAATCACTACTTCTGCATTAAAGTACTTGGCGAATGTCCTTGCCCGGTAAGAACCTCCCATATCCGGTGATGCAATAGTCAGATGAGGCAGATTCAGACTTTTTATATGAGGTACAAATATGACTGAAGCATCCAGATGGTCAACAGGTATATCGAAGAAACCCTGTATCTGGGCGGCATGCAAATCCATGGTCATAATACGATGTGCCCCAGCCGCTGTGAGCAGATTGGCTATTAATTTTGCACCAATTGCAACCCTGGGCTTGTCTTTCCTATCCTGTCTGGCTAAGCCAAAATAAGGTACAACAACTGTAATATAATGAGCTGAAGCCCTCTTTGCAGCATCAATCATCAATAAAAGCTCCACGAGATTATCGTTAGGCTGGTTAGTTGATTGAATCAGAAACACATCACAACCACGAACTGACTCATTATAGTGGGGCTGAAATTCACCATCGCTAAATCTCGACAGAGTCATGTCTCCCAATTCTTTGCCATAGCTTATAGCTATTTTCTTAGCCAGATCGGTAGTACCTGAGCCGGCAAACAATTTGATGGTGTTAAATGTTACGGGCATTTTTGTTTCGGATTTCGAAATTATTATTTCAGATTTAAACTAATAAAAACACAATGTCTATACTATAAAGTTCGCTATGCGAACCTGAAATGTGCAATTCCGAAACTCGAAATTAATTGGTTGCCCGACCAGGATTCGAACCTAGACAAACTGCACCAAAAACAGTCGTACTACCATTATACTATCGGGCAAACAAAAATCAAAAAGAAGCTCCTTTTGAAATGGTGTGCAAATATAGGGGGATAAAGTATAAAGTGCAAATGAAAATTCATTTTTGTTTATAGTAATAGAATGTATGATGGCTGAGGTATGAGGTCCGAGATCCGAGGTCTGATGTCTGAGATCCGGAGTCTGAAGTCCGAGGTATGAGGGCGGATTAGCGTTTACCAGGTAAAGTTGAAGATATTCTCAATTTTATAAGAGAATACTGAATTTCGGGCAAGTATTTTTTTATGATCAAATCATTTTCCGATCTCGATGTCTATCAGCTTTCCTATCAATTTTCAATGAGTATTTTTATACTGACAAGAGATTTTCCTTCATCTGAAAAATATTCCTTAACCAGCCAAATAATTCGTGCTACAAGATCAATAGGCGCAACTATTGCAGAAGGTTTTGGGCAGAGAAAATATTATGCAGAATTCAAAAAATATCTGATCTACTCAGCCGGATCTTTAGAAGAAAGCAAAGTGTGGTTAAATTTCGCTAAATACTGCCATTATATAACTCTGGAACAATTTAACATCTATAATGCTAAAGCAGACGAAATTGGAGCAAAACTTCATAAGCTATATGTTAACTGGAAATCTTAACCTATTGAACACTAAATAACTCATGCATCTGACCTCAGACTTCATACTTCTTACCTCAGACCTCATACATCAGATTTCCGACCTCATACTTCTGACCTCATACTTCAGACCTTCCGCCTCCTATTGTTAATTTCTGTTAAACCCTGCCCTCATCCTACCTCTTATATTAATAAATTCATTAATTTCGGCAGCATTATTTCGATATTGAATTATGAACTATAATAAAATCAATAATTTATTAGGCTGGCTAAGTTTTATAATTGCTCTGGTTGTCTATACCCTTACTCTTGAACCTACTACAAGTTTCTGGGACTCTGGTGAATTTATTGCATCTGCCTACAAACTTCAGGTAGTTCATCAGCCGGGTGCACCCTTATTCCTGATGCTGGGAAAGGTATTCTCGCTGATTGCCGGAAATGATACCAGCAGAGTAGCTTTCTGGATAAATATGTGCTCTGCACTGGCTAGTGCAGCTACAATCCTATTCCTGTTCTGGACAATCACGGCTCTGGCGAAGAAAGTCATTCAGGAAAAAGGCAAAGAATTATCAAACTGGGGAATGATCAGTATCATGGGTTCCGGTTTGGTTGGTGCACTGGCCTATACCTTTTCCGATTCGTTTTGGTTTTCGGCCGTTGAAGCCGAAGTATATGCTCTCTCTTCATTGTGTACTGCCGTTGTATTCTGGGCAATCTTAAAATGGGATCAGCATGCTGATGAACCGGATTCAGACCGGTGGCTGATCTTTATCGCCTATATCATGGGACTTTCAATCGGTGTGCACTTGTTAAACCTTCTGGCAATCCCTGCTATTGCACTTGTATATTATTTCAGAAGAACTAAAACACCTACTTCTTCAGGCACTTTACTGGCTCTTGTGTTAGGGATGTTTATTCTGGCATTTATTCAATACGGAATTGTACAATATACCATCAAATTCGCAGCTTATTCAGACCTCTTCTTTGTAAATACCCTAGGTCTTGGATTTGGCTCCGGTGTTGCATTTTTCGGCCTTCTGATTATTATAAGCCTTTACACAGGAATACTCTACAGCATCAATGGCAATAAACTAAACCTGATGATTGCCGTCGGTGCCTTTGTTTTACTAATGACCCTTGGTGGTGGAATTTCAGGTCTCTTAGTTGCAGCAATACTCCTCGCCGGACTTGAGTATATCCTGAAAATCCGTGATAAGAGACGGGTATTAAACTTAGCCCTAGTATCGGTTGTTTTCATCATTTTTGGATATGGTTCCTTTGCCTTGATCGTTATCAGGGCGAAAGCAGATCCTACCCTGAATAATAGCGATGCTTCCAATGCATTTTCCTTGCTGAGCTATGTTAACAGGGAACAATATGGCGATCGCCCATTGCTTTACGGACAGTATTTTGATTCTAAGCCGATTGACAGTAAACATGGTGACATCATTTATCGTAAGGGCAAAGAGAAATATGAAAATGCAGGTCAGAAATATGAGCGTATTTACGACCGGAACACCATTCTTCCAAGGATGTATAGCGATGATCCTCAGCATGTTGGATTTTACCGCGACTGGATGGGAATGTCAGAGGATCAATCACCTAATTTTTTCAATAACCTTGGCTTCCTGATTAGTTATCAAACCAGCTTCATGTATACCCGGTATTTCGCATGGAACTTTGTTGGCAGGCAGAATGACGAGCAGGGTCATGGCGATTATACCCGTGGAAATTGGTTATCAGGAGTAAAATTCATTGACAATATGCTGCTGGGAGGTCAATATGAACTTCCAAAAAGCCAGATTGAAAATAACGCCTATAACAGATTCTACTTCCTCCCATTCATCCTGGGAATAATCGGAGCATTATGGCATTTTAAACGGAATCAGAAAGATGCCGGAATTGTAGGTTTACTATTCTTTTTCACAGGTATTGCAATTGTTCTCTACCTTAATCAGAATCCACTCCAGCCCCGTGAACGGGATTATGCCTATACCGGTTCATTCTATGCCTTTGCCATCTGGATTGGTCTCGGAGTAGCTGGAATCGCTGATTTTTTCAAACCTAGATTTAAGGCACCTACAGCTGCATTACTTGCAACAATAATTGGATTACTGGCAGCACCTATTTTAATGGCCAAAGAAGGCTGGAATGACCATGACCGCTCTTCTAAGTTCACAGCCCGTGATATGGCAGCCAATTACCTGGAATCATGTGCCCCTAATGCCATATTATTCACCTATGGTGATAATGATACTTACCCGCTCTGGTATGTGCAGGAGGTTGAAAACATCCGTCCGGATGTCAGAGTAGTTAATTTGAGTTTACTGGGTACCGACTGGTATATCCGCCAAATGAAGAAGAAAGTTAATCAGGCTGAAGCATTGCCAATCACTATGCCTGATGAAAAGTTTGTTCAAGGAGTCCGAGATGTAATGGGTTATCAGGATTATAATACTTCTGGTTCAGTGGAGTTAAAGGACATATTTGACATTATGACTTCCGATAATGATGCTGATAAGGCAAGTTATCAGGATGGTTCAAAAGAAAATTTCCTTCCTACAAAAAACTTTAAAATCAGTATCAATCCTGACCAAATTATAGCGAGTAAAACCTTGCCGGAAAGCAAAAGAGATCTGATTATCCCATCTATGGAATGGAAGTACAATAAGAATTATGTCACAAAGACCGAGCTTGCCATGATCGATGTTCTGGCTCATAATAATTGGAAACGCCCTATTTATTTTGCAATCACAGTGCCGGATGATAATTATATTGGCCTGGGAGATTTTCTTTACAATGAAGGCTTTGCTTACCGTTTATTACCTCTGAAAAAAGCACAGGTTGACTCTGCCGCTGAAAAACCTGAATTAACCAATTCAGATCAGATGTATACAAACCTGATGACCAAGTTTAAATGGGGAAACATGAAAAATGCGAGCTATTTAGACCCCGAATCATTGCGAATGAGCTATACAATGATCAATCATTTCAATATTCTGGCTGAAAATCTTTATAAAGAGGGCCGGAATGAGGAGGCAAGGAAGTTATTATTGAAGTGCATGGAGGTTGTTCCGGATAAAAATCATTCTCTGAACTTTACCATCCGTAAATTCTATATGGCGGATCTGCTCTATAAACTGAAAGAACCGGCAAAGGCAAATGAGCTGACCCTGAATACAGCTGAATACATCGAAGATCAGTTGAATTACATGGCTGCTATTGCAAAAACCAAAGAGAATCTTAATTCCCGCGAAATACAATTGGGTGTCTATGTGATGAGTGAGCTGGTTAAACTTGCAGAGAAAAATGGACAAGCCACAGTTCTTAAAAAGTTACAGGATCGTATGAAGGTAATTGAATCAAAATTCATGACTTCCGATCGATAGAAATAAGCTCTAAAAAAAATCCCCGTTAAAATTAGCGGGGATTTTTTTTTGTTAATTGCATATCTGTACATTCATCCAGACAAAATTGAAATTGAATAAATATGCCTCCGGCTGATGAACATATTCTCAGGGTAAATAGCCTTTCCAAATCATTTTTGGGTGTGAAGGCCCTTGATAATATCCATTTTAACCTTAAAAAAGGTGAAGTGCATGCCCTTATGGGTGAAAACGGGGCCGGGAAATCAACATTCATGAAAATTTTGACTGGTCTCTTAAAAGCAGATTCAGGCTCAATTTTTCTCGAATCTGAGCAAATTGATAATATGGATATTCATTCCATCCTGCAAAAAGGCATTTCAATGATTCATCAGGAAATCTTAATGGTTCCTGAGTTGTCTGTCGCCCAGAACATGTTTCTTGGCAGGGAAATCGAGCGGGGATATTTACTGGATGAACAGGCAATAAATGAAAAGGCCTGGAACATATTGCAGTCAATGGGGCTGAACATAAAAGTTCGGACAAAAGTAAAACACCTGAGTATTGCCGAGCTGCAGCTAATTGAGATAGCCAAAGCTGTTTCCAATAATGCCCGGATCATTATAATGGATGAACCCAGCTCTGCACTATCAGAAAAAGAGGTTGAAATCCTTTTCAATATCATCCGGGATTTGAAAAGAAAAGGAGTAGCTATCATCTATATTTCTCATAAAATGGAGGAGATTTACCAGATTGCAGACCGGATTACCGTATTGAGGGATGGTGAATTTATTATAACAAAACCTGCAGCAGAGCTTGATAAAAATAGTTTGATTTCATTGATGGTGGGCCGTGAAATAAAAGAACTCCTTTCTGCAAAATCATTGGCTCATACTGAAGTAATACTGTCAGTTAAAAACCTGCATAAAGAGGGAAAATTTTCTGATATTAATTTTGAGGTGCATGCTGGCGAAGTGCTTGGAATAGCCGGATTAATGGGTTCTGGCAGAACCGAAATCGCCAGAGCAATTTTTGGTTTAGATAACTTCGAAAGCGGTGAAATAATTTTAAAAGGTGAGAAACTTCAAATCAAAACTCCGAAAGACGCTATCAGAGCAGGAATAGGATATGTCAGTGAAGACAGAAAAGCGCTGGGTTTTATTCCGGAATTATCAGTTAAAAAGAATATTAGCCTTTCAAGTATATTGAACTATACTAAAGCATGGTTCATTGATGAAGATCAGGAAGAAAAAGCCTGCAGTAAAATAGCGCAGCAACTAAATATCAAAGCTTCAAGCCTCGATCAGAAAGTTATGAATCTCAGCGGCGGTAATCAGCAGAAGGTGGTAATTGCAAGAGTGTTAATGGCATCTCCCTTGTTGATTATTCTGGATGAACCTACCAGAGGGATTGATATTGGATCAAAGCACGAAATCTATCAACTAATCAGGCAGTTGACTGATAGCGGTATAGCCGTAATTATGATCTCTTCTGAATTACCTGAAATTTTGGGAATGAGTAACCGGATTCTGGTTTTATCAAAAGGAAAGCAAAAAACCATTTTAACACAAAAGGAAGCAAGTCAGGAAAAAATCATGCAATATGCAGTACATTAAAAACCTCAGGCAATACAGTATTTTCATTGTATTCAGCATCATTTGCCTCATCATATCATTTATTTCCCCCCAGTTTTTAACGCTTTCAAACTGGACAATAATTATCACCCAGGTATCCATTAATGCGCTTTTAGCCTTTGGGGTAACTTTTGTAATCATAACCGGGGGGATTGATCTTTCTTTGGGGTCAATAGTTGCGGTGGCAGGTGTGAGCGCTGCCATGCTTGCACACCCCGATACTTATCCGGTTTTTGTCCCTGTTTTAGCTGGCCTTTTTGCGGGACTGCTCTTAGGTGCCTTCAACGGATTTATTATAACTAAAAGTAAAATCGCCCCTTTCATTGTTACATTGGGCACCATGACCATTGGCCGGGGATTGGCCCTGATTTTAAGTAACGGTCGCCCGGTATCCAACCTTTCAGATACCTTTGTTTTTATAGGCAGTGGTAAAATTATTGGCATCCCTGTCCTGATCCTGATTTTGATTATCATGTTCATCCTTTGTACAATCATCCTCAATAAAACAATCTTAGGACGCTATATTTATGCAGTCGGAGGTAATGAGCAGGCATCCCGGGCATCCGGAATAAATGTAACACAGGTTAAAATGGCTGTATATTCCATTTCGGGATTATTAGCCGGTTTAGCAGGAATATTACTGACCTCCAGAATAACTACCGGGCAACCAAATGCAGGAGCAGGCTTTGAATTGGATGCAATTGCAGCGGTAGTCATTGGAGGAACCAGTACAACAGGAGGCAAAGGAAGTATTGCCGGAACGCTGGTAGGCGTTTTACTTATTGGTGTAATAAATAATAGCTTAGATTTATTAAACGTAACATCTTATTACCAACAGGTTGTTATGGGGATTATTATTATTGGGGCAGTGGTTTTAGATAGCCTGAATCAGAAATCGAATTCATAAAAATTTAGAAAATGAAATACACGCATTTGATACTTATCAGCCTGATTTTTTTCACTATGGGATGCAGTCAGTCTGAAAGCAATAAAAATAAGGATACAGATAAAATCGTCATTGGTATCTCCATGCTTAGTATGCAAAATGAGTTCATTGTAAATATCAGCGATGAAATGCAAAAAAAAGCAGAGGAATTAGGCGCTAAATTAATTATTGTAGATGCAGAGCGTTCACCTCTAAAGCAAATTGAGCAGGTAGAAAGCTTTATTGCACAAAAGGTAGATGTCATCATTCTGAACCCCTGTGAGTATGAAGCCAGCTCGCCGGCAGTGACTAAGGCATTGGCTGCCAATATCCCGATTGTGAATGTGAACTCAGCCACCAAAGTTAGTCCGACAGCATTTGTTGGCTCAAATGATGTTGAATCAGGCAGAATCGCAATGAAATTTATCGCAGAAAAGTTAGGCGGTAATGGCAATATCGTAATGATTCAGGGTTTGAACGGACAGGCTGCTCAAATTCAGAGAGAGGAGGGTGCAAAAGAAATTTTACGTCAATTCCCGGCAATCAAAATGATTGCTCAGCAAAGTGCCGAATGGGACAGATCCAAAAGCATGGATTTAATGCAAAACTGGATCCAATCGTATGGTACAAAGATCAATGCAGTATTTGCACATAACGATGAAATGGGATTGGGCGCAATAAAGGCCTTACAGGATGCAGGCATGAAAGACAAAGTAGTTGTAGTAAGTATAGATGCAATTGCAGATGCCTTACAGGCAGTCAAAAAAGGCGATTTAGACGCCACTGTGTTTCAGGATGCCCGCAAACAGGGGGCCGGAGCAGTTGAAACTGCGGTAAAGATTGCTCAGGGGCAAAAAGTTGAAAAGGAAATAATGATCCCATTTAAATTACTGACAAAAGGAGATGTCGATTCTTATTTGAAATAAACTATTAATTAATTTTATTAATTAATATTATAATTTATTAACTTAAAATCACATTCAATGTACTCCACTTTTGGCTTGCCTCAATTTGATCAAGCGATTTACTATATAAACTGTTGAATAAATATTAGATTTAAATTACAATCTATTTTCAGGAGCCAATGAAAGGTAATGCCAACAATAATTTTTTCGACAATAATAAGCTGACTACCCTATTCATTATCCTCCTTTCAGTCTTTCTGCTTCATCTGATTTATAATGATTTCGCACCTTCCAATTCAATACTTTCTTTCGTACCGGAAAATTTCTGGTTTTTAAGATTCTTTGGAAGGCTTCATCCATTGGCAGTTCATTTTCCACTGGCACTAATACTGCTTACTGCCATACTTGAGCTTAGTACACTTAAAAAATTCAATTCTCCACTGCGCCCCGGTATTCAAATTCTCCTGATTACCGGTATTATCTCCTCACTGATTTCAGCCATTTTTGGAATCTTATTATCAGGCAATGCTGAATATGGCGACAACCTGGTTTTACACCAATGGCTGGGTATCGGCACTGCTTTTTCAGGAATTATTGTTTGGTTTCTGCATCAGAAGGTTTCAGTGAAAAACCAAACCCGGCATATCAAAACCTATCGCTTTTCCTTATTTATTACTACGCTGATCCTGATACTTGCCGGGCATCTGGGAGCTTCATTGACACATGGTGATGATTACCTCTCGAGTACCCTACCCTGGAGCAGGGATTATGAAAATGTCGAAAATATTAGTTTTGATATTAACTCCGGCACCAATGATAAGGATACCCTGAGCAAAGCCCAGGAAAAGGAGCTTAATCTAAAGGTAAGGGCAATATTTGCGCATAATTGCTATAAGTGCCATGGAGAAGAAAAAGTTAAGGGGGAATTGAGACTCGACCGTAAAGACTTTGTTTTTAAAGGCGGGGAAAACGGGGAAATTATCAAATCCGGTAACACCACTGAAAGTGAACTGTTCAGACGTATCACCCTGTCTGCAGACCATGAAGATGTAATGCCTTCCAAAGGCAAAAAGCTTTCAGCAAATGATATTGCCGTAATAAATTTCTGGATAAAAAAAGGTGCACCTTGGCCTGATGGATCCGATAAAGATGAAGTTTTTACAGTTGCAGCCCTTGCACCAAGAAACCCGGTATTACCTCCGGCAGAAGGGATTTATTCTAACCCCATCGACCGATGGACCAATCAATATTTTGCAAAGAATAAAGTGGCATGGCCCAAAGTAGTTGATGACAGAATATTTTTAAGACGACTGTTCATGGACATTATAGGTTTACTTCCGAATCAGCAGGAAATCAATGAATTCAATAATGATCCGAGACCAGATAAACGGGCAATCTGGAGTAAAAAATTATTGGATCGTGAAGATGATTATGCAATGCACTGGCTTACATTCTGGAATGATGCATTAAGAAATGATTATACCGGAACAGGGTATATTACAAATGGCCGTTATGCTATAACCGACTGGCTATATCAATCGATCAAATCAAATAAACCTTACGACCAGTTTGTCAGAGAGTTGTTAAGTCCGGGCGAAAATTCAAAAGGATTTATTGAAGGTATAAAATGGCGTGGGGTTGTGAATTCAAGTCAGCGGACAGAAATGCAGGCAGCACAGAATGTATCGCAGGTATTTTTGGGCCTTAACCTGAAATGTGCCTCCTGCCATAACAGCTTTATTAGCGACTGGAAGCTGGAAGATGCTTATGCCTTTGCCAATATTTTTGCTGATACCACTCTTGAAATTAATCGTTGCGATAAACCAACAGGAAAATTCACCGATGCAAGAATGCTTTGGAAAGAACTGGGCAGCATTGATAATAAGGCAAAAGCCTCAGTCAAAAGAGCACAGCTTGCAGAAAACATGGTCAAACCTCAAAATGGCCGCTTGTACCGCACGCTTGTAAACAGAATGTGGGCCCAGATTATGGGACGGGGTTTTATTGAGCCTTTGGACATGATGGATAACATTCCCTGGAGCCAGGATATGCTGGATTGGATGGCATTCAATTTTCAGCAGAATAATTCAAATATTAAAGATCTGATTTATCTTATCACTACTTCCAAAACCTATCAATTACCTTCAGCAGGGTTTAAGGATCCGAATGAAATTGTTTCGCAGGAATACAAATTTTCAGGAAGGCTCAGAAAAAGAATGTCTGCTGAACAGTTTGCAGATGCAGGATCTGCTTTATTTGGTCCTATTTTCCCTGATTCTATGGTAAGGTACCGACCGGCCGCAAAAATGCTGAACGATCAGAGTATCCAATTATTCCCGCGTGCCTCACTGGTAGTTAATAACCCCTTTCTTACTGCATTAGGCCGGCCAAACAGGGAAACAGTTTCTACAAGCAGGGAATCACAGGCAAATCTTTTACAGGCACTGGAATTAACTAATGGCGAACGCTTTAACTCAATGCTCAAAAAGGGTGCTGAAAACTGGAAACAGAAATATAAAAGCGGAGATTTAATTATCAAAGAAATTTACAAACAGGCTTTGGGACGTGAAGTCCGCCCGGATGAATATAAAGTCGCAATAAAACTATTGGGAGATAAACCTCAGGCCGATTCTATTCAGGATCTGTTCTGGGCAATGATGCTGCTTCCCGAATTTCAAATTATCTATTAGTAATTATTGAGCATGAATAATCAATGGAATAGAAGGGAGTTTATAAAGAAAAGCAGTGCAGCAACTTTGGCTGCATTTGCTGCAGGTGCCCCCCTGTCAAGTCTGTTATCTTCCTGCAATAATAGAAGAAATGCCAAAGCCGATACAGTGATTTTACTTTGGATGGCGGGGGGAATGGCTCATACAGATACCTTTGATCCTAAACGATACACCCCTTTCAGCAAAGGGATGAACGCAAATGATGTACTGAGTACCTTTAAGCCTGTACCTACAATCCTGGATGGGGTTTCATTTTCAGAGGGACTGGAGTCAATTGGTCAAGTGATGGATAGAGGTACTGTTATCCGATCTTATGTTGCAGGCGATATGGGGCATATCTTACATTCCAGGCACCAGTACCACTGGCATACCTGCTATAAACCTCCTCAATCAGTTTCAGCACCACATATCGGTTCATGGATTGCAAAAGAACTGGGAACAGTTAATCCGGTAATCCCGGCATTTATCGATATAGGTCAGCGCTTTACCTTAGGCGAAGGTGAAGAATTAAAAGCTTTCCATACCGCCGGATTTCTTGGAAGTGAATACGGGCCTTTCCTGATTCCTGATCCATCAGCAGGGCTTGAGAGTGTCAGACCACCGATAGGAATGTCTTCCACGAGATTTGAAACCCGGAATCAGTTGTATAATGATCTTATCAGTAAAGGTGCAATGGGCGAATTTGGCAGTGATTATCAAAAGGAATCATTGCGTAGATCAATGGAACAAGCCTATATGCTATTAAAATCTCCAGAGTCTGCTGCCTTTGACCTGAGTAAAGAACCAAAAGAAAGTTATGATATCTATAATACAGGTAAATTTGGTTTAGGTTGTTTAATGGCACGCCGGCTGACAGAGCAGGGTGCCCGCTTCATCAGTGTAACTACAGAATATGAGCCCTTTAAAAGCTGGGATACCCACGATAACGGACATACCCGCCTTATTGACATGAAAAAGCAAATTGATGGCCCGGTTGCGCAATTAGTAAAAGATCTTGAGAAATCAGGACATCTGGACCGGACACTGATCATTTTAGCAAGTGAGTTCAGCAGGGATATGATGGTTGAAGGCCGGCCGGATCTTAAAGTGAAGGAACAGGTGGAACAACCGGACATTATTCATGATATCAAAAATTACGGTATGCACAGGCACTTTACCGATGGATGTTCCATATTAATGTTTGGAGGGGGAATTAAAAAAGGAAATGTATATGGTAAAACTTCTGATGAACGTCCCTGTAAAACCATTGATAAACCAATTCGAATTGAAGAAATTCACCAAACAATTTACCATGCACTTGGTATTGCGGAAGATGCCAGTTACATTGTTGAGAAAAGACCATTCTATACCACCCCTGATGGTTTAGGCAAGGCAGAGATGGAGCTGTTTGCGTGAAAAAACCGGCTTAGACCTGCAATTGAATTAGTCGTAATAAAGGATTTTAATCTTTGTGGATTTTATTCACCCAGTTTGAATATGGAAAGATAATTGAGTCAATCCGGATATATTGGGCTAACCTGGGAAAAGCAGGTGGACAATGTCTTCCTAAATATTAATTTTTCGTTGCGAAAACCAGAACCCAGTTTTTCAAATTAAAGGCATGACAGCTCAGGACAGACCTTAATTTTTTAATATTTAATTTGTCGTGGGTATCAGACAAAGACTTTCTTTAGCTGATTAATTCTATATTTAAATAAAAACGAATAATTTCATTTTGATGGCTTCCGCAGGATTTTTTTATTATTCAAAAGTTTTTATTGGCTTATGCCTTCTGCCTCTCTTGTCTTTTCATACAAGCTCTGAACTAAAATTCAGAAAACAGCTGATAGCCTCAGAAAGTGCCGAATCTGTAGGTGTTTTTGATGTGAATGGTGACCAAAATCCGGATATCGTTTCGGGAAGTTACTGGTACGAAGGTCCGGCATTCCTCAATCGTCATTTTATAGGCCAGGTTGAAAGGGTTAGTGAGTACTATGATGATTTTGCAACCATACCTATGGATGTTGACGGGGACGAAAAAATAGATTTTATCACCGGGGGTTGGTTTAGTAAAACCCTTCGCTGGCGTAAAAATCCTGGTAATGAAAAAGAATGGGCATTATTGGACATTGCACAAACCGGTAATATTGAGACTATTAGGGCCTGGGATATTGATGGCGATAGCTTTGATGAAATTGTACCCAATACTCCCGGTAGCCAACTGATTTATTACACCCTAAAACGGGATAAAAACAATAAAGCTCTCGGGGAGTTTACAAAAACAGTGTTGATCGAAAAGCATGGTCATGGACTGGGATTTGGAGATATTAATGGAGATGGAAGAGGTGATTTTATTGTTTCAGAAGGCTGGATTGAAGCTCCAGCTGATAGAAACCATCAAGCATGGAAGTTTCATCCTGATTTTAATCTGAAAGATGCAAGCATTCCCGTCGTAGTTGCAGATGTTAACAAGGATGGATTAAATGATCTTATTGCAGGCCATGGTCATTCCTATGGTTTATATTGGTATGAACAAAAAAGAGATGAAAAATCAGTTAAATTTATCAAGCATCCAATAGATGCATATCATTCACAATTTCATACCATGGAGTGGGAGGATATTGATAATGACGGACAAATGGAACTGGTGACCGGCAAAAGATATCGTGCACATAATGGTAAAGATCCCGGCGGCAATGACTCTCCTGGTCTCTATTATTTTAAATGGAATGGAGAATCATTTACAAAGCATGTAATCAGTTACGGTCCTTTTGGTGAAGGCAAAGGCACCGGTATTTTTTTCAGTATTGCTGATCTGCATAAAACCGGCAGGAAAGATATAGTTGTTGCAGGAAAAGATGGATTATATGTATTTTTTAATGAGAAAATCTGATAAAAAAAATTCACCTCCATCCCAAAAATCAATTTTATATTTAAAATACTTTAAAATTAGCAGTACATACAATTATGAAACGTAACACTTACTTAAAACTGGCAGGATTACTGTCCATCGTCTTTTTTTTAGGAATCTCTTTTATTGATAACGTAGAAGAAACTAAAAAAAACAGAGTCAGGGAACTGGATCCGAAAGTTGAAAAGCTTAAGTTATTACCCAATTTTAAGGCAGAACATTTGTACAGCCCTTCGGAGAGTAAAAATGGTTCCTGGGTTGCCATGACTTTCGATCATAAAGGAAGAATGATTGCCTGCGATCAGTACGGTTATTTATACCGCTTAACAATTCCGCCAATAGGTACCGATGCGGTTAAATCAAAAGTAATTGTAGAGAAACTAGAGATAAAAATCGCAGGTGACACTTCAAAAGAAAAAATAAAAATGGGCTATGCCCAGGGCTTGTTGTATGCATTCAATAGTCTTTACGTGATGGTTAATCATAAAAGTGATACCTCTATGGCGAAAAGCAGCGGACTATACCGCCTTAAAGACACAGACAATGATGATCAATATGACCAAATATCATTACTTAAGGATCTGGTTACTCCTGGAGGCGAACATGGACCACATAGTATGGTCATCTCACCTGATAAAAAATCAATTCATCTCATTGCCGGAAATCACGTTGATGTTCCAAAAATGGAGGCTTATCGTTTACCAGAGACCTGGAAAGAAGATAATTTATTCCCTTTAATAAAAGATCCCAACGGACATGCAAATGATCGTAATGCACCGGGAGGATTTGTAGTGAAAATTAATCCTGAGGGAACTAACTGGGAACTAATCAGCGCAGGTTACCGGAATGCATTCGATCTTGCTTTTAATGAAGTTGGAGACATGTTTGTTTATGATGCAGATATGGAATGGGATTTTGGTATGCCCTGGTACCGGCCTACCCGCATCAGCCATTCAACAAGTGGCAGCGAATTTGGATGGCGTACAGGAAACAGTAAATGGTCACCTGCTTATCCGGATAACCTGCCGGCAATATTAAATATCGGACAAGGCTCTCCAACCAGTCTGTTCAGTGGGAATAATGCCCGATTTCCTGAAAAATACCGCAGAGGTCTGTTTGCCTTCGACTGGAGCTTCGGAATCATTTATGCCGTTCAACTGACGCCTAGCGGATCCTCTTATAAAGCGTCGGCAGAAGAATTTATTTCGGGTGCACCCCTGCCTTTAACAGATGGAATTATCGGACCTGACGGTGCCATGTATTTTTTAACAGGTGGTCGTAAATTGGATTCAGATCTATACAGGGTTTATTATGGCGAAAATAATTTACCCAATGATCCTTTAATTACTAAAACTCCTGCAGATAT
The DNA here is from genome assembly GCA_964616525.1 of uncultured Sphingobacterium sp. Classification (GTDB taxonomy): domain Bacteria; phylum Bacteroidota; class Bacteroidia; order Sphingobacteriales; family Sphingobacteriaceae; genus Daejeonella. The sequence goes on from CAZTRY010000007.1 coordinate 33,154, forward strand.
ACTCCAGGCAAGAAATTTAAGGCGACAACTGGAAGCCTTTCATACAGGCCCAAATGCAAAAGCAATAACTCTTGCCTGGCCAAATTTGAAAAACAAGGATCGTTATATCCGATATGCTGCCCGTATTGCCATGGAACATCAGCCACTTTTCCAATGGCAGGAAAAAGCATTCTTAGAAAAAGACCCTCAGATACTTACTCAAGCCATGATTGCTATGGCCAGAACAGGTAACAGAGGTTTACAGATCAGAATGATCAATGCATTGATGAACATCAACTACAATCTCTTACCTGAATCTCAACAAATAGATGTTTTAAGGGCCTATGAACTGATAATTTCCAGAATGGGCAAACCTATTGATGCTGAAAAAGATAAATTAAGCCGGTATTTGAATCAATTCTATCCTGCGAAAAGCAATGAACTGAATCGCTCATTCAGCAAGGTTTTAGTAGCTCTGGATGACCCTTTAGTCGTTCAAAAAACCCTGGCCTTACTTGATGGAGTTGTTAAGGACGTTGATGACCAAAAATCTTTCATGCAATCTTCCGACTTAATCCTGCGTAATCCTCAATACGGCCTTGACATTGCAGGAATGCTTGCCAAAACCCCTCCAGCCCAGCAGATCTATTATATAACAGCTTTAAGTGAAGCAAAATTTGGCTGGACAACTGAACTAAGGGAAAAATATTTCAAATGGTATTACAGTGCTTTTGGATATAAAGGTGGTAATAGCTTTATCGGCTTTATTGACAGGGCGCGTAAAATGGCATTAGCTAATCTGCCACAAGATCAATTTGAGCACTATAATAAGATTTCGGGGAATGAATTACTGACCAATAATGGTATGAAACTGGCCAGTGTAGGCAGTCCTAAAGGTCCGGGTAGAAACTGGAAGATAGATGAAGCCCTGGAGGTTTTTCAGAAAGATTCGACCGACAGAAACTTTGAGCAGGGTGAAATGTTGTTTAGCGCAACCCGCTGTATTTCATGCCACAGTATGAAAGGTGAGGGTGGTGCAGTTGGTCCGGCATTAAGTCAGCTGGGAACACGCTTCTCTCCCCGCGATATTCTGGAATCCATACTTGAACCGAATAAAGTAATTTCTGACCAATATGCCTATACTTCCTTTTACTTAAAGAATGGTGGTTCAGTAACCGGGCGACTGAAAAATGAGGATTCTGAAAAATATTATATTTCTCAAAATCCTTTTGCCCCACAAACATTACGTGAGGTAATCAAAAGTGATGTGGTGAGAACCAGGATTTCTGATGTATCATCTATGTATCCGGGTATGGTAAATGGCTTAAATAAAGAAGAATTAAAAGACCTGATGGCTTACCTTATTTCAGGTTCAAATAAAGATCATCAGATCTATAAGCCGAAATTATTAAAGAAATAAAAGCATTAGAGGATTTTATCATTTTGGACAAACCTATCTGGCATAATAAAATATCAAATACCCAACAATTAGGGGGTATTGAAACCTCTGTCATTGATAATGGAGCAGGGCGTGGAACGCGCATTGCCTGGATTAATACGGGGTCAGGCCTGCGTTTTAAGGTTGTCATCGACCGCGCTATGGATATTGCCGATGCATTTTACAATGAGCATAGCCTGGCCTGGCTGAGCCATTCGGGGCTGAGTAAAGCTGAGGCTTTGTCTGATAAAGGCATCGAATGGCTTAAAACTTTTGGAGGTGGAATGGTGGTTACCTGCGGGCTCAGCCATGTTGGCGGCCCCGAAATGGACGAATATGGCGAACGTGGTCTTCACGGGCAAATAAGCAATATTCCCGCAGAAATTGTTTCGGTCATTCAACCTGATCTCCCATCCGGGAATATGGAAATGAGTATTAGCGGAACAATCAGGGAATCACAGGCACTTGGTAACAGAATGGAATTAAGACGCACCATTTCTGCCACTCTAGGGAAACCCATAATCCGGATTCAGGATGAGGTAATTAACCGGGGTAATACCGATGCCCCGCATATGCTGCTATACCACTGTAATTTGGGATGGCCTTTAATAGATGAAGGCAGCAAAATAATCTGGAATGGTGTATGGAGATCACGTGATGGGAATCCCGATAAACTTTTCAATAAAGGGAATGATTTTCGCACCTGCCCTGCACCCCTGGATGATCATCAGGGCTCCGGAGAAGAAGCTGCATTTATAGATATTGAAGCTGATGATTCAGGCTATTGCAATTGCGGGATTGATAACGAGAAAATCGGACTTTCTCTCAACATAAAGTTTAGAAAAAATCAATTGCCCTGCTTAACCAATTGGTTGCATTATGGAAAAGGAGAATATGTTGTAGGGCTTGAACCCGGAACAAATCCACCTATCGGACAAAGTCGTGCCAGGAGACAAAATGAATTAATCTTACTGCCGCCCGGAGAAACAAGAAAATATGAATTGGAAATACAAATTTTAAATAAAAAGGCTTAAGCATTTAAGTTTGAATTACATTTTAATAAGAATATGAGTTTAGCAAAGAAAGCATTAGAACAAGGAAAAGGAATTCTCAGATTAGCCCCAACCTGGGTACCCCGTTCATTTTGTGTACCGGGAAGAAGGATCAAATTGCATCCGGATGATTATTACGTGCTCGGCGGGCAACGTGGTGGTATAGATGAAAGATGGTTATCATCTACTACTCCGGCACAAAATGGACCACTTACCGGAAAAAATGAAGGTCTAAGTGCCATTGTTTATACTGAAGGGGGAAAGGATGAGCAATTTTTACTAAAAGATGCAATCGATGAACTGAAAGGTGAAATTATTGGGGACCGCCTTTGGGATGAACACCAAAGCTGGCCTATGTATTCTAAGTTCTTCGACAATATGGGCCCCCTGCCCCACCATATTCATCACAATGATGAACACGCCGCCAAAATTGGACAGAAGGGTAAACCGGAGGCCTATTATTTTCCACCTCAACTAAACAATCATGGCGGAGATTTCCCTTATACCTTTTTTGGGATTGCTCCGGGTACTACTAAAGCCCAAATTCGGGAATGCCTGGTAAATTTCACAAAGGGAGATAATAAATTGACTACCTATTCACAAGCCTTTAAACTGGAGCCGGGCACAGGTTGGGATGTGCCACCGGGCATGCTTCATGCACCAGGAAGTATGTGCACCTATGAACCGCAAAAAGCTTCCGACGTTTTCGCAATGTACCAATCCCTTGTTAATGAAGCAATTATACCTGAAGAATTACTTTGGAACGGAACACCTAAAGACAGGATCGGTGATTATGATCAGTTGATGGAAGTGATTGACTGGGATCTGAATGTAAATCCAAATATTTTAGAGACCCGATTTATGCTTCCAAAACCTGTTAAGCCTCTGGCTGAAATGGAAGCAGAAGGATATATTGAAAACTGGGTTTGTTACAGATCTGCTGCATTTAGTGCAAAAGAACTAACTGTTCTACCCGGACAAACTGTTACCATAAGAGACAGTGCCTGTTATGGAATGATAGTAATGCAGGGGCATGGCAAATTTGGGGTATGGGATATCGAAACCCCTGCTCTTATCAGATATGGTCAGCTTACCAATGATGAATTTTTTGTGACTGAAACAGCTGCGAAGGAAGGCGTCCGTATCAGCAACCCTTCCAAAACAGATCCAATTGTTATACTTAAACATTTCGGACCGGAAAATCCGGATCTAATTTTGTAATTTTTAATATTTATTGAATATGTCTGAGAATATTTATCCAAAACTTCATAATGCCACCTGGCCTGGCATTGTGGGAAAAGGCCCTGATTCAGAACCGCCAATCTCATTAGAGAAAATGCTGGAAATGACAGCGGCAGCAGAAGTCGACGGAGTTAAGTTTGATGGAGTTGATGTTGGTCTTTTTGACCCTTCAATCAATTTAGATGATCTGGATGGCATCAAAAGACTAGCTGATCAGGTAAGTAAACATAATTTAGTAATCGGCAGTCTGGTTGCTCCAATTTGGGGTGGTCCTGCAATGGGAACTAAAGAAGACCGTGCAAATTTTGTGGAACAGGTGCGTAAATCTTGTATCTATGGTCAAAAATTGAAAGAAATGGGCGTACGCCCTTATGGTGTAGTTCGCATTGACTCAGCCAGCAGTGTTCAAGACTGGGCAAAAGATCCTGTAAATAACACCAAACTCATTGCTCAAACCTTCAGGGAAGCCTGCGATGTGGCAGCCGATTATGGTGAAAAACTAGCTGCTGAAGGTGAAATTTGCTGGGGTGGTATGCATAGCTGGAAAGCAATGCTGAATACACTTGAAGCAGTGGATCGTTCAAATATTGGATTTCAGGCAGACATGTCTCATACGTTCTTATATCTTCTGGGCTATAATTCTCCTGAAGATCGCATTTTGCCAGCCGATTATCAGTGGAATGATCGTGAGACACTAACCGAGGGACTAAAAAAGCTAACTGCAGCATTGCGTCCATGGACTATAGATTTTCACGTTGCTCAGAATGATGGAACAGCCTACGGATCCGGCTCGCATGATAAAACGGGCAGACATTGCCAGGCTACAGATCCTAACGGTAAATTAGATATTGCCATTGATGCAGGGCATTGGCTTCGCAATGAAAACGGAGAGTTAACAAAAGCCTTTAAACATATCTGCTGGGATGGTTGCATGTTTCCAAATGCGGTTTTAGAGCAGCAAAAAACATGGAATGATATTTTGGCAGCGATGATTAAAGTTCGCAGCTTAAACAGCTGGTCATAAGCAATTGATTGATTAATTGAAATTTTCAGAATAGAATAATGGCAACTAAAAAAGAATTAAGAATTGGGTTAATTGGATGTGGATTTATGGGCCGGACCCATTCGAATGGCTACAAACGTCTTGGAGATTTTTTTCCTGAGTTAGAGTACCGCCCGGTTTTAAAAGCAGTTTGTTCCCGCAGTAAAGACAAGGTACAGGCCTTTGCTGAACAATGGGGATATGAATCCTTTGAAACAGACTGGAAAGCACTGATTGCCCGCAAGGATATTGATGCTATTGACATTTGTGCCCCTAATAATATGCATGCAGAGATTGCTATCGCTGCTGCTGCTGCCGGGAAAATGATTTTGTGTGAAAAACCGCTATCACGGACTTTAGCAGAAGGGGTAGCCATGGTAGAGGCTATTGAAAAATCAGGCGTAGCTAATACCGTATGGTATAATTATCGTCGTGTTCCTGCAGTTACTCTGGCCAAACAAATTATCGATTCGGGTAAACTTGGTAAAATATTTCATTACAGGGCTAATTTCCTGCAAGACTGGACCATCAATGCTGATCTTCCGCAAGGTGGTGAAGGCTTATGGCGTCTGGATATTGATGCCGCAGGTTCTGGTGTTACAGGCGATCTTCTTGCACATTGTATTGATACCGCCATCTGGTTAAACGGAGGCATTAAAGATGTTTCTGCACTTACCGAAACTTTCGTGAAAGAACGGATGCATCAACTGACAGGTAAAAAGGAAAAAGTAGGTATTGATGATGCCTGTATTTTCCATTGCCATTTCAATAACGGATCCTTAGGACTATTTGAATCTACAAGATATGCCCGCGGACATAAAGCTTTGTACACCTTCGAAATAAATGGTGAACATGCCTCTATCCGCTGGGACCTGCACGACCTGAACCGTCTGGAATATTTCGATCATGCTGATGATTCCATTGTTCGTGGTTGGCGTTCCATTCATGTAACTGATGGTGACCAGCCCTATATGGATAAATGGTGGGTTCCCGGACTTTCGATTGGTTACGAACATTCATTTGTGCATCAGGTAGCCGACTTCCTGAAATGCCTCGAAACCGGCAAACCATGCTCACCAACTTTTAAAGAAGCACTCGAAACCCAAAAAGTTTGTGAAGCGGTAATCGATTCTGCCAATACCAGAAGCTGGAAAACCATTTAGTCAATTTGAAATAAGATGCCAAAATCATTGAATATTAGTCCATTTTACAGCTATTGATCATGTCCAAAAAGAAAATTTCAATTCAGGGATACTTAATGTTGGGATTCCTCCCCTTATTCCTAATCCTTGCCGGTTATAAAATGGCTGAATCTGATGAGATCAAACAGAAAGGCTTCGTTCAGATTTTTGATGGTAAAACCCTCAATGGTTGGGAAGGTGATCCAGCCTACTGGCGGGTTGAAAATGGCAGTATCGTTGGAGAAATTACTCCGGCAACCCTGCTTAAACGCAATTCTTTTCTGATCTGGCGTGGAGGAATGCCTGCTGATTTTGAACTTACTCTAGAATTCAAAATAACTCAAGCAGGCAATAGCGGAATAAACTACCGGAGTGAAGAACTGAAGGATATCCCCTTTGCTTTAAAGGGCTATCAGTTGGATATTGATGGAGCTAACCGCTATACCGGACAGAATTATGAAGAACGAGGAAGAACTACCCTGGCTTACAGAGGGCAGGAAACTATCATAAAAGCTCAAAATGCTGAAAACGCTGCCGGCACCGTACAGTCAAAAATAAAAAATAATGCCTGGACAGATTTAACCGTGAAGGGTTCATTGGGAGAACCAGATGCTTTATTGCAAAAAATAAAAAGCGAAGACTGGAATACCTGCCGATTGGTTGCAAAAGGCAATCGTCTTAGACACTACATTAATGGGGTATTAATGAGTGCTGTTACTGATAACGACACGGTTAACGGAAAATCAAAAGGAATGTTAGGCATGCAGGTTCACGTAGGTCCGCCAATGAAAGTGGAGTACCGCAAGATTATGATCAGGCAATAATTCTTTAGGAAAATATAAGCCAAAGCATGGAAAGAAAATTGTTATCATTAGTACTGGGTTTGTTAGTGATAACAAGCATCATGCTTTTGAAGGCTTGTAGTTCCGCCAGTTCACAACAGGTAAATATTCTTAACGATACTACACTTACTGAAATCCAGAAACGCTTCGCTTCCAATGCTTTAAAAGGCCTTGTTATCAGCCCCGGCCTGCAAATTCAGACTATGGCAACAGAGCCAACATTAATAAATCCAACTAATATTGATGTTGATGAAACAGGAAGAGTTTGGGTAACTGAAGCTTACAACTATCGGTTTCAAATTAACAATAACAAACCAAGAACTGAAGGTGATCGAATCTTAATTCTGGAAGATAAGGATGGGGATGGTCATCTTGAAACAAGTAAAGTTTTTTACCAGGGTCCTGAACTAAATGCTCCTTTAGGTATCGCAGTATTGGGAAATAGAGTAATCATATCACAAAGTCCTTATGTATGGATTTTTTATGATGACAATGGTGATGATAAAGCAGACCGGAAAGAAATACTTTTCCAGGGAATCGGAGGTGAGCAACATGACCACGGTATGCACTCTTTTACTTTCGGTCCAGATGGCAAATTATACTTCAATTTTGGGAATTCAGGGCAAACTCTTAAAGATAAAAACAACAAGGTTGTATTAGATCAGGATGGGGATGAAATTGGACCTGGAAAATACCGTGAAGGAATGGTATTCCGTTCAGACCCTGACGGCTCAAATGTAGAATGCCTGGGGCATAACTTCAGAAATAACTTTGAACTTGCTGTAGATAGTTATGGTACAATCTGGCAAAGCGATAATGATGATGATGGCAACCGAGGTGTACGAATTAACTTTGTGATGGAGTTTGGTAATTATGGCTACAAGGATGAAATGACCGGTGCAAGCTGGCAGGCAAAAAGAACTAATCTGGAAGATTCTATTCCGCTACGCCATTGGCATCTAAACGATCCTGGCGTGGTTCCAAATCTATTACAAACGGGAGCTGGATCACCTACAGGCATTTTGCTTTATGAAGGCTCATTGCTCCCTGAAGTCTTTCAAAATCAAATAATTCATTCAGATCCGGGACCAAATGTAGTTCGATCTTACCCTGTTAAGAAAAATGGAGCAGGGTATTCTGCAGGGATTGTTAACATTTTGAAAGGAGAAAAAGACCAATGGTTCCGTCCATCAGATGTTTGCATTGCCCCGGATGGTTCATTGATTATTGCAGACTGGTATGATCCGGGAGTTGGTGGACATCGGGTTGGAGATTTACAGAGGGGCCGTATTTATAGAATTGCTCCTGATGTTTCTCAATATAAAATTCAAAAGGAGAATTATGATACTCCTACAGGAGCGATCAAAGCACTACAAAACCCAAATCTTGCGGTTAGAAGGCATGCATGGATATCCTTACACAAAATGGGCAAAAAGGCAATTCCCGGACTTGAAAAGTTATGGCGAAAGGCCGAAAATCCAAAGATGCGTGCCAGAGCCTTTTGGGTACTGGTAAAAATGCAAAAAGGGGAAAAATACATCAATGAAGCACTTAAAGATCTAAATCCAGAGATACGAATAACTGGACTAAGGGCTGCTAGACAATTAAAATTGGATATTATTCCCTTGGTCAAAAAATTAGCCAAAGATCAGGATCCACAAGTTAGAAGGGAATGTTTTATTGCACTTAGACATAATAAATCATCTGAAGCGGCAGATCTATGGGCTACACTTGCAGATCAGTATGACGGCAAAGACAGATGGTATCTAGAGGCCTTGGGAATCGGTGCAGATAAGCAATGGGATAGCTTTTTTGAAGCTTACTTGCAGAAAAACAATAATCCAATGCTCAATCCTGAAGGGAAAGATATTATTTGGCGTGCCCGTACCGAGATGGCCCTCCCATTTCTTGCAAAATTAGCTTCTGATAATCAATATGCCCTCAAGTCGAGATTAAGGTATTTTCGTGCTTTTGACTTTCACAACGGACCGGAAAAATCAAAAATTCTATTGAAAATGCTTGAAGATAATTCTGTCGGGAGTCTTGAATTTAGCAGATTGGTACTCCATCATTTAGATAGCAAAGAAGTCCTTCAATCGCCAATCGCTAAAAAAAATCTATTATCGGTCATTCAATCTATTCCGAAAGAAGCTGAATACCTTGAATTAGTTAGGCAATACAAAGTTCAAAGTGAAAATCTAAACCTTTTAGATTTGGCTATTATTAAAGCAAATGAACCTGTTGGTGTTGATGCTGCAAGATTATTAATTGAGTTAAAAGGTACATCCCTCATCAATAAGGTACTCATCAGTAATGATTCGGATCGAATTAATGCCATCCTTGTAGCAATCGGTGGTATAGGAAATACAGAATCCGTTGGGATTTTAGAGAACATTAGTCTAATGAGTACAGAGAAAGCAAAAGTTCGTGAAAAGGCCGCTGTAATGATCGGAAAAAGTCGCCTTGGAGAAGATAGGGCCTTGGAACTTATGCGTTCAAAAAAAGTACCATTAGAACTCATTCCCTTTTTTGTAGCAGGACTAAAAGAAAGCAGAAGAAAGGCCGTTTATGATGAATCTTTAACTTTTTTACCCGAAACTAGAAAAGACAGTAAAGCATTGCAATCTGTTTCCTTGAATGAAATACTTGCTTTAACCGGCAATACAAAAAACGGCTCGGCAGTCTTTAAAAAATCCTGCAATATTTGTCATCAGGTGGATCAAGAAGGTTTTGATGTTGGTCCGAAACTAACTGAAATAGGCTCTAAACTACCCAAAGAGGGATTGTTTGACGCAATCATGAATCCTTCAGCTGGGATTAGTTTTGGATATGAATCCTGGCAAATTGAAATGAATGATGGCTCAAACTTGATGGGTATAATTTCAAGTAAAACCCAGAAAGAAATTGAACTTAAATTTCCGGGGGGAGTTAATCAGAAAATAAACACAAATAATATTAAGTCAATGAGAATTTTAGCCGAATCATTGATGCCTGAGGGACTGCATACAACAATGTCTAAACAAGAACTGGCTGATATTATTCAATACATGACTACCTTAAAGAAAAAAGGATAAATATTTAAAATATCTAATAATTCATATTAAATTAATCTTTTATTCATTGAATATCAATTTGTTAATAAATACCTAAAATGAAATTTGGCATCAATACTTTTCTATTCACCTCTCCATTTACCAATAAGAGCGTCGATTTATTTCCAAAATTTAAAGCATGGGGTTTCGATTCTGTGGAAATTGCAATTGAGGATCCATCACATATTGATCCGCATGTGATCAGGAAGGCGCTGGATAAAAATGGGTTGAAATGTGGTTCAATTTGTGCTGCTATGGGCCCGGGTCGTGATCTCAGAGGAACAGCCGAAGATCAGCAGACAGCAATCAACTATATTAAAAGCATTCTTGATATGATGCCTGTATTAGGTTGCGGCATCCTGATCGGACCTCTTTATTCGGCAGTAGGACGCGCTGAATTAGTTAGCAAAGAAGATTATGCAAAACAATGGGATACTGTTGCTGCTCATCTAAAAATGCTGGCAGATTATGCCGAAAAATTAGGACTGAAGATGGCTATTGAGCCACTGAACAGGTATGAAACCGATTTCATCAATACCTGTGAGCAAGGCTTGAAAATGGTTAATCAGGTGAACAGCAAGGCTTTGATGCTTCAGTTGGACACCTATCATATGAATATCGAAGAAAAAGATCCTTATCAGGCGATATTAAATGCTGGAAGTAAACTGGGACATTTCCACGCCTGCGGATCAGACCGCGGAACACCCGGGGGTGATCAGATCAATTGGGAAAAAATTAGTTCTGCATTACATCAGGTAAAATATGACGGAGAAGTAGTAATCGAATCTTTTATTCCAGATATTGAAATGATCGCGAAGGCCGCATCTATTTGGAGACAATTTGAACCTTCGCAGGAAGATATTGCCATCAAGGGATTGAAATTTTTAAGATCTTGTTTAGTTAAATAGTACCGGAGTTGAAATTTATAGTTTAAACCTCAAGTTATGGATTCAAGACGTGATTTTTTGCAAACATTAAGTGCTTCAATACTTGCTTTATCTATACCCCAACATAGTTTTGCGAGCATTGAGGGTTTCTACAGTCAGCCTTACGATGGCCCCGTTCTTCGGGTTGCAATAATGGGCCTGGGTGGTTACGGTACCCGTGTGGCTGAAGCTATGCAAGACTGTAAGATGGCTAAGTTAGTCGGGCTAATCAGTGGAACCCCATCAAAAATAAAAAACTGGCAGAGCAAGTATAATATCCCCGAGAAAAACTGCTATAACTATGAGAATTTCGATCTTATTAAAGATAATCCGGACATAGATGCAGTTTACGTAATTACGCCAAATTCCCTGCATCATGATCAGGTAATACGTGTTGCCAAAGCCGGCAAACATGTTATTTGCGAAAAGCCAATGGCCTTGAATGCCAAAGAAGGGCAGGAAATGATTGATGCCTGCAGGAAAGCAAATGTCAAATTGCTTGTAGGATACAGAATGCACTTTGAACCTAAAACCCTAGAAGTAATCCGGATGCGGAAAGAGGGGGAATTAGGGAAAATTATGTTTTTTCAGGGTTTATGCGGCTTTAAAATTGGTGATCCCACTCAGTGGCGGTTAAATAAGCAATTAGCCGGCGGGGGCTCTTTAATGGACATCGGCATTTATGCAATCAATGGCGCACGTTATTTGGTAGGTGAAGAGCCTGTGTGGGTTACTGCACAGGAAACAAAGACTAACCCTGAAAAATTTAAAGAAGGTGTGGATGAAAGCATCCAGTTTCAATTGGGCTTTCCGGGTGGAGCGGTGGCATCCTGTTTATCAAGCTATAATATAAGCAATCTGGATCGCTTTTTCTTAACTGCTGAAAAAGGATTTGCCGAGATGCAACCCTCAACCGGGTATGGACCCATCAAAGGCCGCACGAATAAAGGCGAATTAAATCATCCGCATGCTACTCACCAAACCGTCCAAATGGAAAAAATGGCAGGTATCATTTTGAACGGAGACACATCTCTTGTACCTGTTGATGGCGAGGAAGGTCTGAAAGACCTGAAAATTATTGATGCAATCTATTTAGCAGTTAAAACGGGTAAGAAGGTACCTCTGAAATTGTGAATTTTTTTAACGCAAACCCCCTTTTGGCAAAATAATCACTGATAATATGACAATGAGTAAGAAAAAGAATTTAAAATTATTGCTTAACACAGTTGCTCTTGTACTGATTGCCTTAAGTGCGTTTAAGTTTGGACAATCCGATCCAACTGCCTTAAAAATTAAAAAGGGTGATCACATCATTTTAATTGGGAATAACCTTGGCTCAAGAATGATGAACTATGGGTATTTTGAAACGGAGATGCAGCTTCGTTATCCGGATAGCCTGCTGTATATCAGGAACATGTGTGATGGTGGAGATACTCCGGGTTTCAGAGCTCATTCAGGTCGTGCATTACCATGGGCATTCCCCGGTGCAGAAAAATTTCAGACTGAACTTGCGAGAAACTCAAATAGCGAAGGCTTTTTTGATAGTCCGGATACCTGGATAAGCAATCATAAAGCCGATATCATTATTGCCTTCTTTGGATATAATGAATCCTTTCAGGGACCGGCGGGCCTTGAAAACTATAAAAACGAGCTTGAAGCTTTTATCATTCATACCTTAAAACAAAAGTATAACGGAACCTCATCTCCGCAACTAGCGCTTGTTTCACCTATTGCTTTTGAAGACCTTTCATCTCAGCTGGACCTTCCAAATGGTAAAACTGAAAACAAAAACCTGGAACTTTATTCTATGGCAATGAAAGAAATTGCCGCAAAAAATAAGGTGCACTTTTTAGATGTCTTTACACCGAGTAAGCAATGGTACGAGGCCAATGAAAAACCCCTGACGATTGATGGATCTCAGCTTACCGAAGCAGCTTATGCTAAATTTGCACCGCTCCTGGCGGATGGAATTTTCGGTAAAACCAGGATTAAACCTGCTGCTGAAGCTAATAGAAAATTGGTTCATGCGGCAGTTCTTGAAAAAAACTGGATGTGGCACAACGATTACAAAATCCCTAATGGAGTACATGTTTTTGGCAGAAGGTATAATCCCTTTGGGCAGGATAATTATCCTTCGGAATTAAAAAAGATCAGAGAAATGACGGCCATCAGAGATCAGGCTATCTGGCTTGCCTTAAAGGGAGAAAAGATGGATCTTGATGCTGCTGATAAGAATACTACAGCCCTTCCAAAAATTGTAACGAATTATAATCCTGATAAAAATGGCAGCCTTAAATACCTATATGGGGAAGAAGCTTTGGCTAAATTCAAATTGCCTCCGGGATACAAAATCAACCTTTTTGCCTCAGAGGTAGAATTTAAGGACATTGAGAATCCGGTACAATTATCCTTTGATAATAAAGGGCGCTTATGGGTCGCAACTATGCCAACTTATCCCCACTGGCAGCCGGGTGATAAAAAACCTAATGATAAGATCATCATTCTTGAAGATACCAATGGGGATGGCAAGGCCGATAAACAAACTACCTTTTTAGATGGCATACATTTACCCGTAGGCTTTGAAATCGCTCCTGAAGGTGTTTATGTTTCTCAGGGTACTAATCTGGTACTATACAAAGACACGAATGGCGACAGTAAAGCCGATTCGAAAGAAATCCTGTTAAGTGGCTTTGATGACCATGATACACACCATGCACATCATGCCTATACTACTGATCCTTCGGGCGCAATTTATATGGGAGAAGGGGTCTTTTTACATACGAATGTGGAAACATCCTACGGACCGGTACGCGCTACCAATGGTGGTTTTTACAGATATAATCCTGCAAGGCATCACCTTGAGCGGACTGCTCAGCTTTCTATACCGAATCCCTGGGGTATAGCCTTTGATGAATGGGGTCAAAACTTCTTTGCAGAAACCTCAGGTCCTGATGTACTTTGGATGATGCCCGGTTCCATCAAACCAAGATATGGTGTCGCTACACACAAATCAACCAATCTGATTGAGGATAAGCATAGGGTAAGGCCTACTTCCGGACTTGAATTTATTTCAAGCCGCCATTTTCCGGATGAGGTTCAGGGTGATATGCTCATCAATAATACCATTGGATTTCTTGGAACCAAAGAACACATCATGCAGGAAAAGGGTACAGGTTATGCTACAAAACACCGCCAGGATCTGTTGGTATCAGAGGACAGAAACTTCCGTCCGGTTGATATGGAATTTGCACCGGATGGTTCCTTATATATTGTTGACTGGCATAATGTCCTGATAGGTCATATGCAGCATAATGTACGCGATCCATTGCGTGATCATTCTCACGGGCGTATTTACCGAATCACATATCCTTCCAGACCATTGGTAAAACCTGCCAAAATAGATGGAGCAAGCATTGAACAACTGCTTAACAATCTTAAATTACCTGAATACCGTACCCGCTACCGTACCCGCAGGGAGCTTAGAGGTCGTCCGGTTAACCAGGTTCTTGCCCAAATAACAAGCTGGACTGCCAAACTTGATAAAAAAGATCCTAAATATGAGCACCATTTATTAGAAGCATTATGGGTAAGCTGGGGTCTGGATAAAGTTGATCAAAAACTCCTTCGCCAGTTACTTCAGGCAAAGGACTTCCGGGCTCGTGCGGCAGCTGTGCGCGTTTTGAGATATACCGGTCATCAGGTTGCTGATCAAACAAACCTGCTGATGCAGGCTGCAGCTGATGTGCATGGACGTGTACGGCTTGAAGCAATTGTAAGCGCTTCCTGGCTGGAAAAAGACAAAGGCTTACCAATTGTTATGGAGTCTGGCAAAAAAGCCCTTGATGAATGGATGGTTCCGGCATACGAAACAGCAATTGCCCACCTTAATGGATATGAACGCGTAGTTAAAAAGGAAGAGCCTGTATTAACCGACCTTAAAGGAACTGAACGCGACCTTTTTGTTAAAGGAAAAGCAATTTATGCTCGCGATGGCTTTTGTAATACCTGTCACCAGAGTGATGGAAAAGGGCTTGGCAACTCTGGATTCCCACCACTCGCAGGTACAAAATGGGTAACCGGGAATGAAGAAAGATTAATCAAACTGGTGCTTAAAGGGCTTTATGGCCCTATAGAGGTACTTGATAAAAAATATCCGGGACAGGTACCAATGACACCCTTTGCAGGAATGCTGAATGATGAGGAAGTTGCCGCAGTATTGACCTATGTTCGGAATTCCTTTGGAAACAAGGCATCGGCAATCTCTCCTGAAAAGGTAAAAATGACACGAGCCGCAATCAAAGATAAAACAGGATTTTACTCACCCGAAGAATTGCTAAATCAACATCCCTTAGAGAAATAAACCCATAGAGAAATAAACCCATAGAGAACACATATAAAATGAACAATCAAACCAGCAGAATGATTTGGATCATTCTGATCACTTTAATTCATACCAGCATTTCATTTGCCCAGAACAATCCGCAATGGGTTGTATATCAAGGAAATGAAGGTCCCGGAAAAGGTAAACACATTGTATTTATAAGTGGTGATGAAGAATACCGTTCGGAAGAAGGCTTACCAATGATGGCAAAAATTATGGCAGAGCGTCACGGATTTAAGTGCACAGTGCTCTTTGCGATTGATCCAAAAACCAATAATATTGATCCTGATAATCAGACAAATATCCCCGGACTGGAAAACCTGAAGACAGCCGATCTGATGGTTATGTTATTACGTTTCAGGGAATTGCCCGATCAACAAATGAAACATATTATAGATTTTACCAATGCCGGGAAACCAATTGTAGCCTTGCGGACCTCAACACATGCATTCAGCTACTCGCGCAATAAGCAAAACCCCTATGCAAAATATAGCTATAACAGCAAGGTAAAAGGTTGGGAAGGTGGTTATGGGAAGCAGGTTCTGGGTGAAACCTGGATCAACCATCATGGAATACATGCCAAGGAAGGTACCCGGGCACTGATCAATGGACTTGTGAAAGATCATCCAATTTTGCGGGGTGTCAAAGATATCTGGACACCAACTGATGTATATGGCATTCTGGGCCTTCCAAATGATGCTCAGGTTTTGATTTTCGGACAAACCACTTTGGGAATGAGCCCTGCTTCACCTTTGAGCTATGAAAAGTCCATCATGCCAGTTGCCTGGATCAGGAGCTATAGCTCAGGAAGTGGTAAAAAGGCCAGGATATTTACTACAACAATGGGTTCTTCTGTAGATTTGACTAGTGAAGACCTTCGAAGATTGGTTATTAATGCCTGTTACTGGGGCACTAATATGGAGAACCAAATTCCTGAACAAAACAATGCTCAGTTGGTTGGCGAATACAGCCCAACCATGTTTGGATTTGGTAAATATCAGCGGGGACTAAGTCCTTCGATCTTTGAATGGAAAAGATAGTACTTATTGGTTTACTTATCAGGACTCAATCACTACGCCCATAGCACAGAACTTTTCGATGCGCTCATTGATTACCTCGTCGATATCCCGATTCAGCAAGAGATTCAGGTCTTTAGTGATCCTGTCCTGAATGGTCTTTGCCATTTCTTCAGGATTATGATGGGCACCTCCCAGAGGCTCCTTAATAATGCCATCGATCAGTTTATTCTTATACATATTGTCGGCTGTCAGTTTCAGACAGTCGGCTGCTTTCTCTTTAAAATCCCAGCTTCTCCATAAAATGGATGAACATGATTCAGGCGAGATTACCGAGTACCAGGTATGCTCAAGCATATAAACCCGATCGCCAATACCAATACCCAATGCTCCTCCTGAAGCTCCCTCCCCTACTATAAAGCAAAGGATAGGAACCCTCAAAACCGACATTTCAAGCAGGTTGCGGGCAATTGCTTCACCTTGACCACGTTCTTCTGCCTCTAACCCCGGATATGCTCCAGGTGTGTCAATAAATGTAATCACCGGTTTATTGAACTTCTCAGCCAGTTTCATCAGTCTGAGCGCTTTGCGATAGCCTTCGGGATTGGCCATTCCAAAATTACGATATTGACGCATCTTGGTGTTCACACCTTTCTGATGTCCAATGACCATTACCGTTTGACCACCGATACTGGCAAATCCTCCAACAATGGCCTTGTCATCTTTAACCGTCCGGTCACCATGCATCTCAATAAAATCATCACAGATCATCTCTACATAAGACAAAGTGTAAGGCCTTTCAGGATGCCTTGATATCTGCACGTTTTGCCATCCGCTAAGATTTGAGTAGATCTGATGCCTGGCTGCATCAATCTTTAGTTCGAGCTCTGCAAGTGTAGCAGACATGTCTACCTTGGTTTTCTCAGCTACCTGTTTAACCTTTTCAATCTGCAACTGCAAATCAACAATAGGTTTTTCAAAATCGAATGTTGTACTACTCATAGGTTATCTAAAAGACCCGGCTAAATTAGGAAATTAATACCATCGTCAATAAATCTAATTTTGAAAATCTGTAAAACTGAATTTACAGGATTTTAATATAATTCAAGAAAATTTCAGGGATTAAAGTTCTTTAACTTTTCCTTTGCCTGATCCCAGGTATTTGCTGATTTCTTTTCAATTGCAGCATCATCAATGAGTTGCTGCAAATTTCCCAGGGCTTCCAATACTGTTTTATCTTTCACCCCATCCTTTTTGAACCGGACCAGATCCAGAATGATAGCCTTATTATTTCCGCTTTCATCGGTTATAAAATTTATTCCATCTATCATTTCTTCATTCTTATTGTGTTAAAAAAGCAAAATTGTTCTAATTCTCTGAGAGAGTATTAGAACACAAAGATACATGATTCCAACAAAACTGTTTTTGACAAAAAGAATCCTGATTAAGAGCATAGCACCATATCATGATGAAAATGCTGACACTTTACTGACCCAAAAGGCTGCAGCATCTCCCATTTTTTGAATTTTTTATTATATTTTTCCATGAACTCAAAAAAGCAAAGAAAAGGAGGAGAATTATATGGGTCATTTGCCAAAACTTATTGAAGATTTAGCATTAATATTAATAGTTGCTGCTGTTACTACTATTCTATTCAGAAGAATAAAACAACCGCTTGTATTAGGATATATTATTGCCGGATTCTTAGTCGGCCCTCACTTTTCGATTACACCAACCGTTGCCGATACAGAAAATATTAAGACACTTGCAGAAATTGGTGTCATATTCCTGTTGTTTAGCCTGGGATTAGAGTTCAGTTTTAAAAAGCTTGTTCGCGTTGGTGGTGATGCTTCAATTACAGGTTTGATAGGTATATTTTTTATAACTGCATCCGGGTATTTAGTAGGGCAATTGATGGGATGGTCAATTATGGACAGTCTTTTTCTTGGCGGGATGCTAGCAAGCTCCTCAACTACGATTATCATTAAGGCATTTGATGAACTTGGTGTCAAAACGAAGCAGTTTGCCCAGGTTGTATTCGGAATTCTTATAGTAGAAGATATTGTAGTGATCCTCTTAATGGTATTACTGTCAACAATCGCAATAACCAATCAGTTTGAGGGGACTGAAATGCTATTTATAGTTGCTAAACTATTGTTCTTTCTGCTTTTATGGTTCATTGCAGGGATTTTTTTAATTCCAACATTTCTCAAAAAAGTTAAATCACTTTTAGATGATGAAACCTTGCTAATTCTTGCCATAGGACTTTGCTTAGGGATGGTAATTGTTGCCAGACAAGCAGGATTCTCAGCAGAGCTGGGTGCATTCATAATGGGCTCCATTCTGGCAGAAACAACAAAGGCAGAAAAAATTGAGCATGTGGTTAAACCTGTAAAAGATTTATTCGGGTCTGTTTTCTTTGTATCTGTAGGGATGCTGATTGACCCGGCTGCAATTATGGAAAACCGATGGGCTATTCTATGGGTAACCTTATTGATTCTATTCGGGCGGTTCTTTAGCTCTACGCTAGGTGCTATCCTTTCAGGACAACCATTAAAACAATCTATTCAAGTTGGAATGAGTCTGGCCCAAATAGGTGAATTTGCCTTTATAGTCGCTTCATTAGGACTTGCTTTAGGTGTAACTAGTGATTTCCTTTTCCCTGTTGCGGTTGGGGCTTCAGTAATTACAACTTTCACAACACCATATAGAATCAAGTACTCTGAGAAAATATATGAACTTATTGCCCGCATTTTGCCCGAACGATGGATAAAAAATTTATCAAAATATTCTTCAAGTACCCAAAACATCCAGGCTGAAAGCAATTGGGAAAAGGTTTTTAAATCATATTTGAAGATTGCGGTAACAAATGGCATAGTTCTGCTGGCATTAATGCTGCTTTCTTTAAACATTTTATTACCCTTTATTAGAGAAACTGTAACAGATCCGGTAATTTCAGGAGTTATAGTTCTTGTAATTTCAATTGGAGTTTCAGCCCCATTCTTATGGGCATTGATGGCAAAAAGACCTGATAATACGTACTATAAAGAATTATGGCTGGATATTCAATACAGCAAAGGGCCATTGCTGGTACTTGAGTTCTCCAGAGTAATTTCAGGGCTCCTACTTATTGGATTTTGGGTTAGTCGTTTATTTCCAACGATTATAGCTATATTAATTGCACTGACTTTGACAACTATTGTATTAAAGCTATTTTCCAACAGAATTCAAAAGTTTTACCACCGGCTTGAAACAAGATTTTTAAGTAATTTGAATGCTCGGGAAATTGCTGAAAGAGAAAGCACACAATCTGAAAAAATTCTCGAAAAACACTTCAAACCTGAATCTGAACTAGCTCCATGGGCAGTCCATATGATTGATATGGAAGTTGTCCAGAATGCCGATTTTATAGGAAAGACCCTTGAAGAGCTTGAATGGAGGGAGAAATATGGGGTCAACATTGCCTATATCAAACGTGGTGATAAATTGATTTATGCCCCCTCCCGATTTAATAAACTCCTTCCTTTCGATCATGTCGGAATAATTGCAAGCGATGAACAAATGCAGCAGTTTAAACCTGTTTTTGATGCCACTGACGCCACTGACACCGGTGAATATGATGTTGAAGATATTGTTGTTCAAAAAATCGTAGTCGATGAGCATAACAAGCTGAAAGGACATACTGTTCGAAACTCGGGCATCCGTGAAAGAACGAATGGGCTCATCATTGGTATAGAAAGAAATCAGGAAAGGATTTTGAACCCGAATTCTCAAATGGTCTTTGAGTGGGGTGATATTGTTTGGATTGTTGGAGAACGGAAAAAGATTCAGCAGCTGAATGCCTCCTGATTAATATTCAGGAGCCATTTGGTTAATTATTGCTACTGCATTAATAATATTTTGTCTTTCGGACATACCGTAGCAAGCTTCAATATAGTATTCAGGACTATAATAAGAAAGCACCTTCATCCGGCCACCGGCAACAAGTGTGAATTCATAGGTGTACGATTCAAATATCTCATACTTCTTGGCACAAAAATTTGGAATATCAATTTCATTCCTGAGTTTCAATAAGTCATTCTGCTCAAATGTTCTCCAGATTTGATTGAGTGAATTGCCTGATAGATTCAGTTCATGCAGCATATTTTTTGAATACGAATATGCCTTTAGCTGTTTACCTCTCCCGGTTAAAACAAAATATTTAGATTCTGATGCTGACTCCATGGGGAAAAATGTGCGAAATGCCAGAACAAAATCATTCTTAGTATGGAGCAGGCGCATAAAGGGCTGCAGCTTAGAATCATCAATTTCAACCCCGTTCTGAATTCTGAATTGGTCCTGAGAAAATGCAGGAGTTACAAACAAAAGAAATGCAATAGTTAAATATATTTTCAAAATAATCAGGAAATTCAGATTCAAAAATACTATTTACTCCCCAACCATAGCAGAGCATTGGTAATCATTTTATTCTGAGCTGTATTATCGAAAGTAAATGAAAGTGTACGATTAGTCCGGTCAATTTTATGCTCATAATCAATATCATTATGCCCCATATTAACATATAACATTTTGTATCTGGTATTAGTCCATACAACAGGATAATAACCCTCGTGCCAGATTTCATGCTGTTTTGGACCGGTACCGAGCGGGAAGCTCTTTGGGTCAATTGATACCAGGATTTTTATTTGGGGGTTCTTTTTAAGATCATTTTTCCATCTGTACCATTCGTTTGGAGCCGACAGAAAAGTATCAGGCAATTTCTTTGCAATCGGGTGTTTAGAATCCTCGAACCTCAATGTGGCGGATGTTGGTCTCCAGGTATTACTCTTGTACTGTCCTGATCCTAAAAAATCTTCATGATACCAATCCCAATTTTGAGGGTAAGCCGATGGGCTTAGTGCAAATGCTGAAAAATGAAATCCCATCCAGGCGCCTCCGGCCTCCATGTATCTTCGAAAAGCTTCCCTTTGCTCCGGTTTCTCTGGCCGGGTATCCAAAAAAAGAACAACCTGGTACCCTGCAAGAAATTCAGTATTCAGGTTATCCCAATCGTTTGTAGCTGTAAACCCAAAACCATTCTCTTTTGCCGTTTTAGGAAACCACTTCAGGGCTTCCGATACATAACTAATATGAGCCTGATCATTTTTTCCTGTATAAAACGCAATTACCTGAAATTTGGGTTTAATAACTATCGAAAAACTATCGCCGGAACACAGCAATAGCAAAAAGAGAGCATAAATCAGCCTGTATCTGAAGAAAATCGAACACATCCTATCCTGTTAAAAGTTAAGGATAAGGTAGATAAAAAATAGAAATATTAAGGATTGAAATCCAGCTATCGTGGATCTATCTGGTAAACTACAAGAGGAACGTTTCTGTTGGATTGCTGATTAAGTTTTGCCATTGGCATATTCGTCACTGAACCTGTAACACCTGAAGCAGGAATTTCGATTTGAATACCTTTATTGTTTCGTTCAGATTCATTTTCTGCACTTTCAAATTGGGACTCAAATTTCCGGACTTGTGAAGCAGAAGGATTTAGTATTAACAGATTCCCCTTCCCTGATTTTTTCTCAGAGAATTGCGCTTTTGAATGTGATGGAAGCTCAATAATTTTTACAGACTGTACATCTGAAAGCGTGATATACAAGGAAGAACTTGCCACCTGAGCCTTAATTTCAGTGGTAATAAAGACGAAAAGTAAAAGGCTCAAAAAGACTTTCATATATTTCTTTACGATAAATATATGAAAAGGTTACAAAAGCCAAGAAATATTTTTACCTGTTAGGCAATTTATTGGGCGAAACGAATTTCTTAGTCTCTATTTTTCTTGGCTTGATAATCAGCTTAATAGTAAGATTTGCCGGACTTTCAGAATCGAGTACGATCTCCGGAATGTTCTTATCAACTTCTACTTCCGGAGGCAGATTTGTACTATCCACTGAAAAGGTGTATTTGCCAATCGGCAGATAAAAGATGAGCTGACCTTCCAGATTGGTCTTGGTAACATACCTTACATTATTTTCATCCCTTGCAATTACAGTTATTCCCTGTAAGTTCCGATTGATCTCATAACTGAACTGATCGAAGCTATAAACTACATTTCCCTTTAAAGTTCCTGTCCTTTTCAACGGAATTTCAAGCCTTTGTTTCTTTTTGTTTAGAACGATGTACTGATCAGGGGCATACCAGCCTTTTGTATTCGACATACTGATACGGTAGCTTTCATAAGGCAACTTCTTGTAGACCACAGAGCCGCCTGCATCTGTAATAAAAGCAACATCATTAATATAAAGCAGATGGCCTTCTGCTCTGGAATCACCCTGATCAAAAATATTATTCTGATTCATATCCTTGTACACCACTACCTCCAAATCACTGTTCACAGCACCGGCCTTAGGTAAGGATAGTTTTTGAGTAATACCTACCTCAAGCAGACTGAACTGATAATTACTGAATCGGTTATGATTAACCGATGTATATATACTGGATTTGGGCAAAATATCATACTCCGCCCTTCCGGTCAGGAAGCTGCTGCTACCATACGATGAATTATTCATCAATGCCAGTCCAGCTTCCATCCTTAGCTTGTTCCTGTAATAGTTCTTTCGGACAGTGGGAATAACACTAAATATTCTTGGAGAATCCTGACTTCTAAGAAAATTGTTAACAGCCTCACCAACATAAAACGTACCGAATTGTATTGTAGAACTTAGATTAAAGATCCCTCTTTTATAATTGAGATTAGAACGGAAATGAAAGCGTAGCTTTTCGTTAAAGGAAGTGTTGTAATAGCCACTTTCTGCATTAAATGAAAGGTTTTGATTATTTGATATTGGATAATTAAAAGAGGAATTAATATTCCAATAGTTCAAAGTATGTACTTCTTTGGTTGAACCCGGTAAGCGGAATGCATTATTAGACTCCTGAAAATACAGCGGCGAAACAGAAGCTATCATTTTTTTAAATATCGTTCCCGAAATTCCCATTTCTGCCCTCAGTGTACTAAACTTTGGCATAAACAACCTGAACGTTGAGAAAGTTTTAGGTGCATAATGATTATAGTCAAATCCTACCCATATGTTAGACCGCTCTCTCATATAGGTAATCCGTTCATTAAACGACAAAGCACCTCTCCTCATTCCAGGATAATATCCTGAACTGTAATAATTTGAACTATTGATTACTATTTTTTTAATTGTTCCGCTGATATTCAATCCGGAGGCAAAACTTGGTTTCACCAAACTGATACTATCCCGTTGTTGGGTATGTCCTCCACTCAGGTTAGCTACAATGCGTAGTCCCTTAAATTTAGATAAAGTGTAAGTATTTCCTAATATGGCGCTATTTGAATTTTGAAGCGGACTTACTTCATAGATCACGTTGGTTGCAAATTCCGAGTTTTCATTTCTGTGGGTATATCCGGCCCATCCTGCACTGCCCGAAGGCAAGAAATTATATGAATCCCTTCCAATCAAATTAGAATTTCCATCTAAAAAACCTACATCATAAGAATCATTGTTTGTGGTATCATTCAAAAATAGATTTGCTCCCCTTCCGCTGAGGTTTATATCCATGTTCTTGTTAATGTTTCCCGCAGTGATCCCCATGTTTCCGGTTTCATAACTTAGCCAGGTATTCCTCATCATAGGTGCTGAGTAAGTGTTCTTCCAATCTGTATAATCGAGACTATAACCCAAATTACCGGATTTAAGTTCTAGGTTACCCTGTCCGTTCAAAAGATAAGATTCATTGCTTGAGAACATACCTTGTGAACTGAACGAAATGCTATTGGCATTATAGGAATCATTTAAATTGGGGTCATGGTACGCACGGTCACTGCGACCACTCTGGATTCTGACATAAGCCATTCCAAATACATCGCCGTTAGAATATAGCCCGGTAAAGGTTACATCAAACCCTTCGGACTGAAACATTTTTCTGGTAACAGGTTTAGAGATTGTGATTAAAGTATCAGATGATGGCTGAATTATAAACTCCTGAGTGGCATGAAATGCCTGATTCTGAAATACAGGGGGGAAGCGATTTATTAGTGTTATTCGCTGGGCAGTATTTCCCGGGTTGGAAATTCTGACTGGAATTCTGATGGAATCAGTCGATGCATCTATCAGGATACTTGAAACCAGTGAAAACATATTCACATTTCTCTTAACAGAAACCTGTACAATTGTTTCTGTCGCCATTATCAGATTATTACTTTCATCAGAAAGTACAAACCTGATTACATGCTTCTGACCGGAAACAGTTTTTTTGGTGATAAATACTTTGACGGGAACAAATAAACTATCCCCAGGCTTGATTGACACTGTTATTTTACTCTTGCTGATCAGGTTGATACTTTTCTCAGGGTTAATACTGATTGCACCCACAAGTGGTACAGATCTTTTATTCACCAGTTTTAAAGTAAGATCGACCAGTTCTTCATTGGAAGCACTGATAAGCGGTTTAGAGGGTACTAAAACAATTAATGAATCATTTTGCTGTGCTTTTAATTCTGCAGAACTAAAAATGGCAAATGATAAACACATCATAAAAAACAGAGAAACAGAGGATTGCACCGGCTTTATTCTAAAACCGGAAAGCAGTCCTTTTAGGCAAAATGCATTGCATAAAATATCTGATGTTCTCTTTTTCACCTTAAAGATTCTGAAAAAATTATTCGATTTCTTATTTAAGAAGGTTATTGCGGAATAATTACAAATAAAACAGTTGTATTAAAGGTGCCGGTTTTACCTGCCAGCCTGCTATCATTCGGTGTTGTATAATACCTTAGGTCATATTCAGTTACCTGCTGGGTGTTATCCACCATTGGATTGGTTACAATAATCTGATCGACGGTTGAAAGCTCCCGGGTAAAAGTAGATATACCTCCCGAAGTGGATGTGTACTTTGTGGTCTGAACATTGACTGCGGCTACCGGAATGGTATTACTATCTGCTCCAATAAGGTTTAACCCACTGGTTTTAATCATTACCTGATAAGGCATATATCCCACAACTCTCATCCCTCTTGGTTTTGTAACTGATACCCCATTTAAATAACTCTCCAAGGTATTAAACACAAGGTCAATTTCATTTGCTGAGTTTTGAAGCTCAAGTGTCAAACTGCTGTAAACCGAGTTTATCAGGAATGAAACCGCAACAGTACTGGTTGAAACCAGTACATTATTCGAATTATATAATGAAAATATCAATGTACCTGTATAGGTACCATTGGGTACCAGTAAATGGTTCCCTCCCTGAATAAGCATATCAAACTTATGTTCAGTAAATATATTAGCTCCAAAAGGGGCATTTGAACCATTTATTAGTATAACATCTGTATTGTTTAAAACAACCGGAGTATTATCTACCCCAATCTGAGTAGCAGTTGGAGTTCCTGTACTAACCCGATTGAAACGTAATGAAAAAAACTGAGGGGCTACCGACTGACTTCCATTTGTGAAATTACCTGCAGCTCTAACATTTAAACTCCATTGATCACAGGTAGCCCCATTCGGAGAATACTGTACACTCAGAGCATCAGTTACTGTTGCTCCCGCCATCTGCTCTGCATAAGTATTAAATGTCCCCTGGGTACTTGAATAGGTATTCAGGGTTGCTCCCTGGCAGGTGCTACTGTAATTAACAACAAATGACACTGCAATATTACTATCAGTCGCCATCACATTTCCATCCCTATCATACAAAGTTACCGTGAGGGTAGTGGTGTAAGTACCTGAACCAACGTTCAGATGATTACCGCCTGCAACCCTCATATTAAATCTTTGCTGAAAAAAGTTATGCGAACTGGTAATATTTCTTGTCGAATTAATCATAGACTTTGCGGTAGTAGTGCTCAAGGTTTGATACCCCCTGCTACTTGTTCCTGAAGGACCACCTATCGCTGAAGCATAAGTCAATGATACGAATGAAGCCGCAATGGTTGCAGTACCATTACTAAAATCACTGTTCGCCTGAATACGGACAGTCCAACCCGATTGGCTCGTCGTATTAATACTATACTGTAAAGTAAGGTAACTATTACTGGTTTTAGTTGTCGAGATCTCAGCTTTTGTATTAAATGTAACTGGAGTACCCAACACTTCGGCAATCGTCTGTGCGTTTCCCTTAGCTGTAAGGAATAAAAAACTCCCCAGCAATAAGGCCAGATGCAGTGTCACATTCCTAAAACTAACTCCTAAAATATTTTTCATCTGATTTTTTAATTATCTCTGGAATTCGAGTTCCACAAGTTTCAACTCATCCTTATCCCCATAATTGATGATAACGGTCGCTGTATACTTACCCTTTGCCAGGTTCAATGGCAGGGCCTGTCTCACCAGTCGCTGATCACCGGGTAAAGAAAATATCTCCTGATCTTCCAGCTTCTTTTTTTCTCCGGTCTGGGTATTCAAAATTTCCCACTTCACTTTACCTTCAAGCCATTGTTTACCTGTATTATGAAGTTTTAGCTCAAGGTATCCACTTGAAGTCTTATCATCTTTATCCGGCAGAACATCAGTAAAATTCAGAACTTCAATATCTCTGGCATCAGATTGGGAAAATGAATGATAGATCTTTATCCCCATTCTGACACTTACTTTAATCGAAGTTCCATCTGCCGCCCTTCCATCACCCGGGTTCAGCTGAGTCAAAAACATCATGGCTGTATGAACCGGAATTTCTGTATTTGCATTTGCGGGTACAGTGAAAACCACATCCAGTTCACGTTTTTCTCCTGGCCTGAGCGTAAAATATGAGCCCGGCATTACCCTTATCCACTCCGCAGCTGAGGTTTTAAGTGTACCAGCATCATAAGTCTGGTTATTGCCCAGAGAGTCGTAATCCCAGTCGTTTAGGGAAACTCCGATCTCCAGATCCTTGTTGTTAGGATTACTCACGACAATTTTCTGAGTAGCGGTACCTCCAGGGGTAAGCTTGTAATATAATTTACCCGGACTGACCGTCATACCTGCCTGTGCCAGAAGATCCTGACTAAAACCAAGAATGGCAATACAAAGGATATAGATAACATTTCTTTTCATAAGTAGTATATAAAAAAGGCCTTTAAAAGGCCTCAATATAATGATAAAACTGCTCTTATCTTACGGCTGAGTTACTGTATAAGTTACAGGAATCACATTTAAACCTGTAGCTTTACCTGCATAGGCACCACCTGCACCAATGAGATAAGAAATATTGAATTTATTGGTGGGGTTCGACCCGTTCCAGGAACTGTTAGTTGCTGTAATAACTGTTGCCGGACTTGTACCTGATGCCGGAAGTGTCACTGCAGAACCGTAGGTAATACCGGTAGTATTCCCATTATTTGTAGCACCAATTGAAGATGTAATCTTAATTGATCCGGGAGCTAAGGCCGCTGCTCCTGTTACTGTACCTGCAATCGCTTTAACCACATATCCCTTTGAACTGGTTACACTCACATGGTCAGTGGCTAAAGCAGTGATACCATTGGTATACTTTGCTTCAGTGTCGAAATTTACATCTAATGACGCCGGTTGAGTTACACTGAATGATAATACATCTGATAAGGTAATGTTCAGATTTGCAGTCTGTGCAAATGACTTGGTACTTAATACTGATACTGCTAAAATTGCGAAGGCTATAATTACTTTTTTCATGATTTTAATTTTTATGTCTTATATTTTATTGATGTTGTTTGTGTATAGACAAATTATAGACCAATGCGCCAATAAGTACAAAAAGGGCCTTTTTTAGATAATGAAGGGATATTTAATGGGATATTTTTTCCCAAATGGGGAATTCGATACTCAAGGAGTATTGAGTGCTGAGCAGTGATTAGTGGAATTTAATCCTGCTTCATTTAGCAATTAAAACTATGGATAAGATTGAAATAATACACCGATGCGGGTTCCAGATATAATCTCAATGATTCATCCTGGCAATTCCGCAAATACGGATGGCAAATAATTGATCAGATAAAAATGAGGTTGGTTTTGATTCCGAAAATGGAACCTTCTATTTTAGAATAACGGTATAAATAACAGGAATGATATATGTGCCGGGGATTCTTCCTGCAAATGCACCATCTGCGCCAATTAAATAAGATACATTAAAAGTATTCATTGCATCCTTACCATTCCAAGAAGCATGATCCGCTTCAATTATGGTAACCTGCTTATTTCTTGTAAAATTAGCGGGGAGGGCCGAATTAACAATTAATCCATCCAAATTACCCAGGTTACCTGAACCAAGTTGAGGGCTTATCTTGATTGAATTTCTATTCAGTTTAGAATCACCAATCACATCTCCAATAGCCACTCTTACAATATAAGCCCCGGAACTAACAACATTAATGTGATCCTTAACAAAGGCATTGATTCCTTCATCATACTTTGCATAACCGTTTCGGCTTGCCTGAATTGCCGGAGCTTCACTAATGATGACAGATATAACCGTTGGAGATAAGGTTATATTCAAACTGGCACTTTGGGCGAATACCGATTGGCAAAACAGAACTTTGAAGGGCAATAGAATGATAAACGATATTATCTTCATAAAAAGGTATTTTAAGCTACCTAAGGTTAGAAAAATGAAGCAAGGGTATTGTTTGGTTTTGTGAGAATTAACTAATAATCTTTGGTTATAATAGTACCAAAAGCAAGTTCACTGACAAATATTTAGGGTTGTAGTACGGTAAAAATTACGGGTATTGTTGGTGGAGTTCCGTCCATACCCTTAAAATTAACTGATTCAACAGAATAATCGATGTCAAATTTATTTTCTGGATTTATTCCATTCCAGGAAGTATTGGTTGCAGATATAACTGTTGTAGCACTCCCATTTGCCTGATGTAACTGAACACTCCTTCCAAAAACAAGTCCGTAGGTATTTCCCTTATTGGTTTTACTGATATGGGATGTAAGACTTACTTTAGGTTCCTTCCCATTGGCAGCTCCTGAGACAGCTTTGACTACATAACCCCTTGAGCTAATTACTGTAATGTGATCCGGAATCCTGGCAACAAACTTATCTTTCATTTTGCCACCATTAATATATTCCAGATTAAGATTTTCTGGCTGACTTATGGTAAATGATAAAGCATCCAGTAATTTGATTGTTAAACCCGGGGTTTGAGCAAACACCGCTGAATGGGCCTTTGCAATGAAAAGGAATAAAAACAAAACAATTACCTTTTTCACTTTGATCTGGATTTATTTCGTGATTTTTTAAGCAAGTCAATGAGCTATAAATCAGGCTCATTGACTTGAATTTGTATTCCTATTACTGTTGTGTTACTGTATAAACCACCGGTACCACATTTAAACCTGTTGCTTTACCTGCATAGGCACCACCTGCACCAATCAGGTAAGAAATATTGAATTTATTTGTAGAGTTTGAACCACTCCATGAGGTGTTCGCTGCTGTAATCACTGTTGCTGCAGTTCCGCCTGTTACCGGTAATGTTACTGCTGAACCATAAGTGATTCCGGTTGTATTACCATTATTGGTAGCTCCAACTGCTGAAGTAATCTTTACTGAACCCGGTGCGATTGCTGCTGATCCGGTTACTGTTCCTGCAATTGCCTTAACCACATAACCTCTTGAACTGGTTACACTCACATGGTCTGTTGCCAATGCAGTGATACCATTGGTATACTTGGCTTCGGTATCGAAGTTTACATCCAGGGATGCCGGCTGAGTTACACTGAATGATAAGACATCAGAAATAGTGATGTTCAGGTTTGCTGTCTGTGCAAATGTTTTAGTACTTAATAAGGATACTGCGATTAATGCGAATGTTAAAATTACTCTTTTCATGATTTTGTTCGTGTCTGTTTAAATTTTTATCAATGTTTGGAAGGGTATAGACAAATAACAGACCAAGTGACGGGATGGCTAAAAAGGGACATTTTTGAGGAAAATGAGGAAATTGTTTGGGATATTTTTTCCCGAATGGGGAATGGGATACTCAAGGAGTATTGAGTAGTGAGTATTGAGTATTGAGATATCATCCCGGTACAATTGAGGATTTGTGTTTGGGATAGAATTAGTAAACTGAAGCACATTGTCATTCCAACGGAGGAGGGAAATAGCGATTAAGTTGACATTGAAGCAGGATATTGTCCCCCTTAGGAGGGGGGCGCGAAGGATATTAGGACGGCGGGGAGAGGACAATAACTGAAAATCTGCCCCCTGCTCCCCTCACAAAGGGAGGGAGCAAGGTGCCTGGGAATTGTGGTTTAATTAAAACCCGATTGTTATCAGGTGAAGCTTAATGTTATACTGAGCGTAGCGTAGAAATTTAACAGTTAGGAGTTGTAATCCCACAGGTACCTGTTTGGAATTGGAAATAGGAATTAGAAAATGGGACACTGGCATCTGAACACAGATAACCGTTAACCCGTAATTCGTAATTTATAATTCGTAATAGGCAACAATCTCAAGCTACATA
>CAZTRY010000008.1:0-17354 GCA_964616525.1 uncultured Sphingobacterium sp.
CTGATAATTATGCCTGTTTAATAAACAGGCATAATTATCATTCTACTCTCCCATTATTCTTAATATACCTCCCTTAAGATTAAAACACCTTATCTTTGATTTCGGAAAACATAAAATATTCGGAAGCCTGAAAGATTTCTGCTATTTTACCAATGCGTTTTTCAATTAAATTACGTTGAGAGTACGGTATAAAATTCTCGTGAATTCAATTAACTAAATTACTTTGTCTGATATAATACAGCTTTTACCTGATTCTGTTGCCAACCAGATTGCAGCGGGAGAGGTGGTGCAAAGACCGGCCTCTGCTTTAAAGGAACTGATTGAAAATGCAATCGATTCAGGTGCAGATAAGATCCAGGTTCTGATCAGGGATGCCGGAAAATCACTGATCCAGGTTATTGATAATGGATGCGGTATGAGCATGACTGATGCACGTATGTGTTTTGAGCGCCATGCAACGTCCAAAATCAGAAAAGCGGAGGATCTTTTTGCCATCAGAACCATGGGTTTCAGAGGTGAGGCCATGGCTTCAATAGCAGCCATTGCTCAGGTTGAGTTAAAAACCCAGCGCCATGAAGATGAACTCGGAACCTGCCTTCGCATTGAAGGATCAGAAATCATCAGTCAGGAGCCCACTGCATGTCCCCCGGGAACCAGCATCAGTGTAAAGAATTTATTTTATAATACGCCAGCCAGAAGAAATTTTCTAAAAGGTAATTCGGTAGAGATGCGTCATATAAATGATGAATTTCAACGGGTTGCCTTGGCGAATCCCGAAGTATTTTTCACTCTTCATCATGATGGAAATGAGGTTTTTCATTTGCCAAAGGGAAGTCTGAAACAGCGGGTTATCCATCTTTTTGGGAATGCCTATAATCAGAAACTGGTCCCGGTTGAAGAAAACACTTCGATTATCGGGCTAAAAGGTTATATCGGGAAACCGGAGTTCGCCAAAAAAACCAGGGGGGAGCAGTTCTTTTTTGTGAATAATCGTTTCATCAAAGATCCATACCTGAATCATGCGGTGATGAATGCCTTTGAAGAGGTTTTAAGTTCAGATAGTTTTCCATTGTATGTCCTGTTTATCGACATCGACCCCTCCAAGATCGATATCAATGTTCATCCCACAAAAACAGAAATTAAATATCAGGATGAGAAAGCAATTTATGCGATTATCCGATCTGCAGTAAAGCGCTCACTGGGTAAATATAATATCAGTCCGACCCTGGATTTTAACCAGGAAACCGGTTTTAGCCAAATGATCACACATAAGGCCCATGAAGATATTGTACCACCGGCAATTGCATTCAACCCTAATTTCAATCCATTTAGTCAGGGAAAAACAGAACGGGAAATTCCATTTCTGCGAAATACCGGAGAAGAAAGAAGCAGTGTAAGCAAGAATTGGGGTTCATTGTATGAAATAGTACAGCCCGGGCAGTCCAGACAAAGTGGAATGGAGCTGGAAGGGAACCGTCATGTTGAAATTGACAATCAGGTTCTCAAAGTACTCGGGAAACAGATCTTTCAGTTACATAACCGCTTTATCATTTCACAAATCAAGTCGGGATTTATGCTGATCGATCAGCAGGCCGCACATGAGCGGGTTTTATATGAGCGATTCCTTCAGCATCTCGAGAACCGTCAGGGAGCTTCACAGCAAAGCCTATTCCCCCAGACTGTTACCTTAAACACCAGTGATTTTGAGCTTGTGAAGGAGCTTTTACCGGATATCCATGCCCTGGGCTTCCAGATTCGTACATTTGGGAAAAACACCTTTATTATTGATGGTATTCCCGCAGATATTGGAACGAATATCAGCGAAGTTGAAATGCTGGAACACCTCATCGAAGGATTTAAAAATAACCAAAGTGCCTTAAAATTAAACAAACGCGACAGTCTGGCCCGTGCCCTGGCACGCAATACCTCTATAAAAGCAGGACTTGCCCTATCTGTTGATGAGATGAACCTGCTGATTGACGAATTATTTGCCTGCGAAATGCCGAATACCTCGCTGAGCGGGAAGCCCGTTATCAGCACTTTTACCCTTGAAGAACTATTACTAAGATTTGAAAAATAATACCAGCATATCAGGCTATGAATGAAAGACTTTCCCCATTTGCACATATTCCACCGGTAGTTAAGAATCTGCTGATCATCAACATCATTTTTTATATCGCTACCCTCATGTTTGGTGGCCCAATGATGACCCAGGTGTTGGGAGTTCATTACTTTGACAGCCCTGATTTCAGAATATGGCAAGTGATCACCTACATGTTCATGCACGATTATTCTTCCTTATTCCATATCCTGTTTAACATGTTTGCCCTCTATACCTTTGGGTCTTCCATAGAATACATTATGGGCTCCAAACGGTTCCTGAATTTTTACCTGATTACGGGTTTAGGTGCTCTGGGACTGCAATTACTGGTTCAAAGTTTTGAGGTGTATAGCATCACAGGCAGTGCGGTGAACAATGGTACATTTATGATCGATTCATTGAAAAGAACTATTTCTTTCAATCCCGATCTGATTTCTAAGGATCAGGCTTCTACAATTTTGGGTATTTATCTTACTCCAATGGTGGGGGCTTCGGGTGCAATTTTTGGTTTATTGATCGCTTTTGGCATGCTTTTCCCAAATGCTGAGCTTTTCATTATGTTTATTCCTGTACCCGTAAAAGCGAAATATATTATCCCGGTTTATGTTTTACTGGAGTTATTTCTGGGGGTTAAACAATTTTCGGGCGATTCGGTGGCACACTTTGCACATTTGGGAGGAGCCCTTTTTGGTTTTATCTTAGTAAAAATGTGGCACCTGAAACGCCATGATAATTTCTATGAATAAGAATTTATTGAACGAATTATACTTTAAGGCATTCCGATCCGGGAATCCGCTTTATCTGTTCATCGGGATAAATATTCTTGTATTTCTGACTATCGGACTAATTACGGTGGCAGAATTTTTATTTGGTTTCAGCAACTCCACTTCCGATTGGATCAGCCGGCAATTATCCATGCCGGCAAACCTTGAAACCCTTGCTTATAAACCATGGACCATCATCACCTATATGTTCCTGCAGCGGGATGTTTTGCATATTCTCTTTAACCTGCTCTGGTTATACTGGATGGGGATGATCTTTATGGATTTTCTGAATAAGCGCCAATTCATCTTCACTTATCTGGCCGGTGGAATTACTGGGGCCCTTTTCTATCTGCTGGCTTATAATACCCTGCCTGCTTTTACCGGACTGGCACAAAATTCTATCCTCTTAGGATCATCTGCCAGCGTTATGGCGGTTGTTGTAGCCACTGCAACACTTGTTCCGGATTATACCATTCGTCTGCTTCTGTTTGGAACGGTTCGCCTAAAATATCTGGCTATTGCCTATTTCGTGCTTGATATAATTAGTATGAGCGGCGGAAACCCGGGTGGCAGCATCGCACATATTGGAGGCGCCATTTTAGGCTTCTTTTTTATTAAACAGTTAAATGGCGGAAGGGATTTAAGTAAGATCCTGAAGAAAAAATCCAGGCTTAAAGTTGTTCAGAATAAAAGCAGTACCAGATCAGAGACTGTTCAGACTGATCAGGAAACTATCGATAAGATCCTTGATAAAATCTCCAAATCAGGCTATGATAGTCTGAATAAATCCGAAAAAGAGGCATTATTTAAAGCGAGTAAAAAATAATGGCAAAATTCAACAGAAAAAGGCCTCGCATACACCTTTTCAGCAAGTTTGTACTAATTGCAAATATTTTTGCAGTAATGTCATTGCTGATAAGCTATATGGCATCTTATTTTGATCCTGCCTCTTTCTGGATCAGTTCCTTTTTCGGTCTGGCCTATCCGGCCATATTGATTATCAATGTACTGTTCGTCATTTACTGGCTGATCCGCTGGCCAAGATTTGCCCTGATTTCTGGCATTGCCATTCTTGCCGGATGGAGTGTGGTTCTGAATTACATCGGATTCAGAGAAAATACTGCGATAATGGTTCCTAAATCTTCAGAGAGCTTTATCCGTATTATGACCTATAATGTTCATAATTTCAAACAATTCGGAGACAAGAACGATCAGTTCACCAAAGACCAGATACTGAATGTGATCCGGAATGAGCAGCCTGATGTAATCTGCTTTCAGGAATTTTTTAGCAGAAAGAAAGGAGAGTATAATTTCCGGAAATACATTCAGGAGATCCTGAATACCCAGCACTATTATTTCAAACCATCAACAGATAATGGCTATGAAGCCATAGGTATGGCAATATTCTCAAAATTCCCGATAGTGGATCAGGGGAACATCCAGTTTGCTAAGAAAATGAACTGGAATGAAGCCATCTGGGCAGATCTTAAGAAAGGCGATAAAACCTTCAGGGTTTATAATGTTCATTTCCAATCGATCAGCTTTCAACCCGAAGATTACCAATATCTTCAAAAGGTAAAAAAGGAGATCAATACTGATGTGGAATCTTCCAAAAAGATTGGCAGCCGGCTAAAACGGGCTTTTATTAAGCGCGGGAATCAGGTAAAAATGGTGAAAAGTCATACCGACTCCTGCAAAACACCTTATATTATTGCCGGAGATTTTAATGATACACCAATCTCCTATACAGTAAAAACTATCTCTTCGGGGATGAATAATAGCTTTCGGGAGAAAGGAAGCGGATTTGGTGTAACCTATAATGGAGCCTTCCCAAATTTTCAGATTGACTATATCTTTACCTCTCCAGAATTCAGTGTTAAGAATTATCTGATCATTGATAAGAAACTATCTGATCATTTCCCTGTCAGAACTGATCTGGAATTAAAATAAAAGCATTCAATATCCCCTAAAAATCGATTTTCAATTTTTAAGTTTGCAGCATGGATAGTAACCTGTACATATACAATACCCTTTCGAGAACTAAAGAGAAGTTTGAGCCCCTTCATCCGCCACTTGTAGGCCTGTATGTTTGTGGACCGACAGTTTACAGTGATGTTCATTTGGGTAACTGCCGCACTTTCGTGATGTTCGATCTGATCTACAGATATCTTCTGCATCTTGGATATAAAGTGAGGTATGTACGCAATATAACCGACGCAGGACATCTGGAAGGAGATATGGATGAGGGTGATGATAAATTCGCCAAGAAGGCCAGGCTTGAACAACTCGAACCAATGGAGATCGTTCAAAAATACACCCTGGGTTTTCACGATGTCATGAGATTGTTTAATGCATTGCCTCCGGGAATTGAACCAACTGCCACCGGACACATCATCGAACAGATTGAAATGGTTAAGCAGATCCTGAAAAATGGCTATGCTTATGAGGTAAACGGCACCGTCTATTTTGATGTAGAAAAATATTGCAAAGAGTTTAATTATACCATACTGACTAACAGACAATTAGACGACCTTTTAGAAAACACGAGAGAACTGGGCGGGCAGAATGAAAAACGAGGACGGCTGGATTTTGCCTTGTGGATCAAGGCAAAGCCTGAGCATATTATGCAATGGCCATCACCATGGGGTACCGGTTTCCCGGGATGGCATATCGAATGTTCTGCCATGAGCAGTAAATATCTGGGGAATAGTTTTGACATACATGGCGGAGGAATGGACCTTGCCGCAACGCATCATACCAATGAGATTGCACAGTCACAGGCATGCAATCATGTTCAGCCTGCCAAATACTGGATGCATACGAATATGCTGACGGTAAATGGAACAAGGATGTCAAAGACCAAAGGGAATGGTTTTTTGCCTCATGAACTTTTTACCGGAAGCCATGAACTGTTGTCGAGGGGATATTCGCCAATGTCGGTTCGTTTCTTTATGCTTCAGGCACATTACCGGAGTACACTTGATTTCTCAAATGAAGCACTGGAAGCTTCGGATAAAGGTTTTAAGCGTCTGATCAATGCTTATACTTTGCTTGAGAAATTAAATCCATCTCAGAAGTCTGATATTGACCTGAAAAGCCTGACAGAACGATGCTATGCTGCCATGAATGATGATTTCAACAGTCCGGTATTAATTGCTGAATTATTCGAAGCTGTTCACATCATAAATAGTGTTTATGATGGCAAAACTTCGGCTAGCGCAGCAGACATTGAAGCATTGAAAAAGCTGATGGACGATTTTGTTATTGGTGTTCTGGGCTTGAAAGAAGAAAGCAATCAATCGGATGATATGGGCAAACTGCTCGATTTTATTATCAATCTTCGATCTGAAGCAAAAGTGAATAAAGACTATGCAACTTCTGACAAGATCCGAATTGGATTAAACTCCATTGGAATACAGCTTAAAGATAACAAGGAAGGCACTACCTGGAATAAGCTCTGATTGATCCCTTTAAGCATCAATTATCGAAATTCCGTTCAATATCTTTAAAAAATCAGGTTCATATCCTTTCATGAATATTATGGCATATTTTATGCTATACAATCTGGTTAACTCATTAAAAAACAAATGAAGCAATTTTCCATATTTTTCAGCCTGTTGATATTAATTTCAGTAAATAGTTTCAGCCAGGAAAGCAATGGAAGAGTAAATTCGCTCGTAGCTGCAGAAAACTATTTCTCGGCTTTAGCAAAAAAAAATGGCTCAAGAGAGGCGTTTTTGAAAGTATCAGATGATGAATCGCTGATCTTCCGCCCTGATCCTGTAAAAGTTAAAGATTTTTATGGGAAGGGAACCATGGATGGCCCCGGTCAGCTCAGCTGGGTGCCGGTTTATGCTAAAATATCTCAAAGCGGTGATTGGGGATTCACAACAGGGCCCTACACCTTCCTGAGTAGCCCTGATGCTGAACCTTCCTACGGTCAATATCTATCCGTATGGAAAACAGATTTTAAAGGTGTTTGGAAACTTGCCCTGGATTTGGGTATTTCGCATCAGAAACCACTTAGGGAACCTGAATTGAATTTTACAGACCCTAAGAATATTAAATTCTTTGAGCAAATTTCTCCGGCCAGACTAAAACAAAGGCAGGAAATCATCACTACAACCGACAAACTATTTTCGAATACCCTGATGAACGACCGGAGTCTGGCCTACGATGTGTTCTTAGCAGAGCATGCCCGTTTATTATTCCCGGGAGAAGAACCTGTTATCGGGAAAGCCAGAATCAATAATTTTTTTGGAAAGAATCAGATTAATATTGAAGCTGAGCCCATTCGTGCCGATCGTGCATTGGGCAGTGACCTTGCTTACTCTTATGGCATTGCCTACATCACAAAGAATAAGGTAATCACCAAATACCATTATGTAAGAATCTGGGAATCACAGGAAGAACATAAGTGGAATGTGATATTGGAGATTTATACACAGGCGGGGAATTGATAGTTGACAGTTGAGAATTGATAATTGACAATGGAGAATGATGTAAATACAATATTTATACCTTGCATTTCGTTGAGTTTGGTAAATGGGTAAATTACGAATTACGGAATTACAAATTACGGAATTACGGAATTACGGAGTTAGAATTAAGAGCCAGGAACCAGAGAATTGGGAATGAGAGATTGATACCCGATAACAATCGGGTTGACATGTTATCAAATCTAAAATGAAGCAGTAAACTACCAACAACTGACAACAGACAACTAACAACCAGACCATGAGTGCAAGTCCACACAACTACCGAAATTTACTTGAAGCAGTAAGTGGCCTCCGTGAAAGAGGTTATAATTATGATTTCAAGTACGAAGACTCCTGTCTTTTCTGTGAGAAAATCAGTGAGAAATTTCAGGCCAGCGATTTGAAGATTACCGAATACTATCGCTTTGAGGGCATGAGTGACCCCGAAGACAATTCTGTAATTTATGCCATTGAGAGCAAGCTGGGCCATAAAGGTATCATTATAGATGCTTACGGCGCCTATTCAGACGAGCATATAGCTGCCTTTATCTCGAATATTGAAGTGATTGATTAAAGAAGCTTACTAATAATCATTTCGGTGCTGATACCTTCGGCTTCAGCCTTGTAGTTCTTTACGATCCGGTGTCGGAGTATTGACTCGGCAACAGCCATAACATCCTCCTTATCCGGAGAATATTTACCACTGATCGCGGCATGGCATTTAGCTCCAAGAACCAGGAATTGAGATGCTCTCGGACCAGCACCCCAGCTTAAGAATTTATTGACATCATCAGTAGCCGTAGCTGTCCCCGGACGGGTTCTTGCTGCAAGCGATACCGCATATTCAAGTACATTATCTGTAATTGGAATATTTCTGATCAACTGCTGAAAATAACTGATTTCCTGCGCATTCAATATCTTTTTCAATTCCACATTCCGGTTTGCTGTGGTATTTCTTACTACCTGAAGCTCTTCCTCAAATGATGGATACGTTAAAAACACATTGAACATAAAACGGTCCAATTGCGCCTCCGGTAAAGGATAAGTTCCTTCCTGTTCAATTGGATTTTGAGTTGCCAGAACAAAGAATGGCTGCGGTAAGCGATGGGCCTGCCCACCAACAGTTACAACTTTTTCCTGCATAGCTTCAAGCAGGGCCGCCTGAGTTTTTGGCGGGGTTCTGTTGATCTCATCAGCCAGAATAATGTTTGAAAAAATAGGTCCGCGAATGAACTTAAACGTACGATCCTCACCAAGGATTTCCGATCCGATAATATCTGAAGGCATCAGATCGGGGGTAAACTGAATCCGGTTATACGTAAGATCAAGAACCTGAGCAACGGTCTGCACCAACAGGGTTTTCGCAAGCCCGGGAACCCCAACAAGCAAACAATGCCCATTGCTAAAAATAGAAATGAGGACTGATTTTACCACATCATCCTGACCAATAATAACCTGTGAAATCTCTTCCCTGATTCTCTTGTAAGAGAGGTGCAGGGCATCCACAGCTTCTACATCAGTCTGATATGTTTTCATTGTCTAGTTTTTTGCGGTTGTCCAGCCAGAAAGTTCGGGACAGGTCTGAAATTCAGCGTCAATCTTAATAAACGTTATTTTACGACGTTTTTCAAACCATTCGCTGATTGTCCGGTTGTTTTTATCTTCAAAGGCAACATTCTTGATTTTAGGATAATCCTGTTCAAGATTAGCCTGATGCGGACCGGTCTTAGACTTAAGGCTTAGAAACCGATAACCTGACTTTCCATCGGCCTGGGTAAACAGTGCAGGTTTTGAGATGCTACCCACTTTCATGGTATCTACCGTTAGAAACACCTGGGGATCAAGTTTATCTGTTGGAATAAAAGTGGTACGGCTTTGAACATTATCTGCATTTAACATCATTCCACCATTGTATTTGGTTTCATTATTATCAGAATAGAGCGATGCTGCAGCACCGAAATCAATCTTTTTATCCACTACCGATTGGTATATACTGTCAATATGCGCCTTTGCCCTTTCCAAACTGGCTGGTGTAGGTTCAGTTTTAATCAGTATGTGTCTCACATTAACCTGCTCTCCGCGTCTTTCAATTACCTGTAGCACATGGAATCCAAATTCAGTTTCAATAACCTGGGATAATTCACCAGCCTTCAGCTTAAATGCTGTGGCAGCAAATTCCTTCACCAGACTGGTTCTGTCCATAAATCCAAGATCACCACCCTCACGTGCAGAACCCGGATCCTGGGAATATAATTTGGCAAGTGTGGCAAAATCTTCTCCATTCTTTATTCTCAGACGCAAAACTTCTGCTTTATCATGAAATGATTCCTTCTCAGCTTTATTTAGTTTTGGGAATACGACAATCTCTGCGATTTCCACTTCTGTATTGAAGAAAGGTAAACTGTCCTTTGGTATTGCATCAAAGTATCGCTTGACATCCAGTGGGGTAACCGCAACGTTTTCTGTGATCTTGGCCTGCATTTTCTGAGCAACCAGCATCTCCTTGATATCCGGTCTGATCTCATCCTTGTACTGGATCAATGAACGGCCCAGAAATTCTTCAAGGCGTTCCTGTCCGCCGGCACGGCCAGTCATTGCACGTAAACGTCGCTCAATCTCACCATCAATCTGATCTTCTGTTACGGTAACCGAATCGATAATTGCCTGCTGACCCAGAATCTTCTGTGAAAGTAATCCTTGCAAAATGCTGCATTTCACATCCGGGTTTGGAGGATTTCCCTGTGCCAGATATTGTGAATATTGCAATTCAATTTCTGATTGTAAAATAATTGAACTTCCAACAACCGCGGCAACTTTATCAAGGGATTTTTTCTTAGTCTGTGCATTTAGCTGCACAATACTCACAAGTAACAGTATGGTTAATATCCCTAAGGTCTTTCTCATTTCTAAATTTCTTCTTTTGTTGCGATTCAGGGCCGCAACATATTCCCCTTTAATTAAACCTATCCCTATAAAAAACAGAAGCCTCTTAACAGAGACCCCATTCCACAAAATTATCAGTAATTATTCATAAATCAATGATTTAAATGAACAGGTATTGAATATTCTGCAATTTTAAATTTAAATTTCCTGTCTGGGATTAATACCGGCAGGATTGCTTCTAAGTTAAGCTTTTGAAAAAGAAGCTACATGCTTTTAACTATTTTTAACAGATGCTTTACTAAGTTTGCAGGAACAATCAACGAAAAAAAAATAAAAGATGTCAAACCTGCTTACACAGAATAAGAATGCCCTGCAGATTTTAATGACGGAGGATCTGTATATTCTTTCTGAAAATGAGCAGTTAATTCCCACCAAAGCTGAGCAATCACCGGAAATCGGCAATCTAAAATTAAATGATGAACAGGCTCAGCCAGTCGCGGAAACTCCTGTTCAGCAAACAGAAGAAATCTTGCCGCCAAAAGCTGTGGAAGCTCAAAAAATCAGAGAGTTTAGCTATCTGGGCGAAAACAATAAATATTTTCTGATACTCTTCAATGAGCCCGATCATAAGGAGATTAGCAGTATTCAGAAAGAAACCCTGCTCAAGATTATGTCTGCCAAAGGTCTTGAGCTACGCGACCTGGCTGTGCTCAACCTCAGTCAGTATCCGGGTGTTAATTACAATGAACTTAAAGAATTCTTTAGTTTCAATAAGATTGTATTGTTTGGAATTGATCCACAGCACATCTCCTTGTCATCACAAAGCTCAAATCAGGTTGTAAAACTGGAAAGTGCGAAGATTCTTTGTACCTACAGCATCGATGAAATGATTAAGGATACAATGAAGAAAAGGGAATTCTGGAATGTAATGAAAGACTTTTAATATGGAACTGGTTTTTGCAAGTGCCAATGAGCATAAAGTAAGTGAAATCCGTGCCATAGCAGGCTCAGCAATTCTTTTGAAAAGCCTGAATGATATCGCTTGTTTTGATGATATACCTGAAACAGGCAATACTTTTGAAGAAAATGCAGGTCAGAAAAGCAGGTATATTTTCGACAGATATCATTGTGATTGCTTTGCTGATGATTCGGGACTTGAGATTGATGCCCTTAATGGAGAGCCGGGAGTAAACTCGGCCCACTACTCCGGAAGCCGCGATTTTGAACAGAACATGCAATTGGTTCTGGACAGGCTGGAGGGACAGAAAAACCGAACTGCAAGATTCAGGGCCGTCATTTCCCTGATTCTGAGGGGCAAAGAGTATCTCTTTGAGGGAAGTATTGAAGGAAAGATCAGTCTTCAGCGATCAGGAAGTCAGGGTTTTGGTTATGATCCCATTTTTCAGCCTGATGGCTATGAGATCAGTTTTGCAGAAATGGATCCGGCAGAAAAGAACAGGATTAGCCATAGGGCAATTGCTGTTGAAAAACTGATTAGTTTCCTTAAAAATCAAATTTGAGTTTATTAGGCATTCTGTTTTAAAAACCACATAGAAACATAGCATTTCATAGAGCTGCTAAGCTTCTCTATAAAGACAGATAGCCTTGAAGCTGCATCCTAAGTCTCCTTTAAATTAAAAATAAGTCAATCTATGTAGTTAATAATTAATATTAGACATTTACATAACAAACTGATGTAAATTTAATTCTGCTGCTTACGTACCTGCTGTTTAGTGCTTGTTTTGACAGGCTCTTTAGCCTTTTCAGAATCATTGCCCTTACTTTGCGTTTTTGCAGGTGCTTTTTGAGTTGTTTTTGCTGGAGTTTTTACCGGAGTTTTATTAGCAGAACTCGATTTCTTATCCAATTTTGCCAGCTGCGGAATGATCTCTTCCTTGGATTTAGGACGCTCTCTTGGTTTCCAAATAAAGCCTTTTAAAACCTTTTCTTCATCTTTCAGGTCTGCCATAGGCGTAATGGAAGCATCTATGGCTCGAATTGCGGTAATACTCTTTAGTTTATTATCGTTTAAAAGAATTTTTAATCGGCCACTAACCAGATGATTAAGTCCGGTGTAAGAGGAATCTTCTTTTACATAATAAACGCTTTCTG
Organism: uncultured Sphingobacterium sp.; assembly: GCA_964616525.1. GTDB lineage: Bacteria > Bacteroidota > Bacteroidia > Sphingobacteriales > Sphingobacteriaceae > Daejeonella. The sequence continues at coordinate 12,339 of CAZTRY010000008.1, forward strand.
CATTTCCATCCACAAACATGCTATTCAGCTTATTATCCTTAAAATAGCCGGTTATCACTTTGCCCTTTATCTGATTAAAGTTTGTTGAGTCGGCATCTTCCGTATTTACTATGAAGCTGTTATGCTGTAGCAGCATGTTATCCATTTTCTTATTCTTCAGCTGCAAATAGACCGTATCACCCGAAAGCTGCGAGCCCTGAGCCCAGATCATTGGGCTTACATAACATCTTACAGTAGAGTCGGAATAGCTGAAGAACATTGAATCCGCCCTGGCCTGCAAATCAGACTTGAATATTTTGGCCCGATGGTAAGCAATCACAATTCTTGTTTTCGCAGTATCGGTTGAAACTGAATCTGAAGGCAGAACCGCAGTTTTTAGGGTATCTGATTTACCTTTTTCAGCAGATGAATCCTTTTTCTTTGCATCCCCGGCAGGCTTTAATTTAGCCGGCGGCTTTTGATCAGGTTTCAGGACCGGTTTTTCCTTATCCGGAGGAGGGACCAGCTTTTCAGGCACTTTTATTTTCCCCGGTGTTTTAAGAGAGTCCGGTGCATTAGAGTCTTTATCAGGAAGCCTTAACGCCCGCATATTTGCCGGATCGTCAGGAACTTCCTGAGCCACCACTGCCGGTGCTTCCTTAGCGGCAAGCTGATCATCCGGAACCATTTCTTCCTTTTTGTACGGAACAAGGTCGCGGGTAAAAATCACCTTACTGAACAAGGTATCGGCGGTCATCCAGATTGAGTCAACTTTTGCAGAATCCGATTCAGAAATGATCACAACATAGGGATTTATTGTTACCAGAATACTTTCATCTGCCTTCTTATAAACACCGATTCCACCTCTAAGCTGTGCCTTTTCGGCAGTATCGACAAAGAATACATTACCGATAGCCCTTCCAAAACCAGCTTTCCGATCATAGAAAAGACTGTCACCGGTTAGTGACTTACTGCCCTGAGTATAAAGATTCTTCTTTCCGAAACGAGCCTGATCACTTTGGGTATTATAGGTTCCATTCTCGGTATAAAGTGTATCATCTTTGCCGTAAATATTTGTGGGACCATAGAAATAAGCAATTTTTGATGTTGAATTATATCTGAGGGTATCGGTTTTGATCAATGCATCGGGGGATGTAAGTACCACATCGTATCTGAAATAAGAATCCCTTGACGTTTCGAAATAATAACCATTCTTGCTTGTCAGTACATTTTTACCATTTACAATTTTACCTCCACCGGTATAGGTACCGATCTTGGTGGTCATATTATAGGTCAGATGATCGGTGGTTAATGTTGCATCCCCATCAATTAACTTTACCTTGTTGGTCAGAACTGCCAATTTGGTATTTCCGTCATAGTTCAGGTGATCTGAATAGATGACGGTTCCGGAAGGCTGAGTGATAACCACATGCCCGAAGGCTTCAAAGGTATTTGCTGTCTGGTTAAAATCAGCACTGTCTGAAGCCAGGGTTGATCCTTCATGAACAAAAACCGGACGGATAATCCGCGCAAAACCGGATGCCTGGAAGCCTTTTACCAATTCGGATGACCTGATTTCAATCTGCCGCCCCTGTGCAAAGGCCAGGACCGTTAGTATTGAAAATAGAAATGAAAATATGGCTTTCCTCACCTTACAAAAATAGTTTTTTGGCTAAGGATTTTTAATTAAATAATTTTGAGCTTATGGAAGTCCTTAGCCAACTGCAATCATTCATCAAACAGCATGCCCTTTTTCTAAAGGAAGAGTCTGTTTTGCTTGCAGTTAGTGCCGGCCGTGATTCAGTGGTGATGGCCCGACTTTTCAAAGCGGCAGGATTTCGTTTTGGCATTGCACATTGCAATTTCAACCTGCGGGCAGAAGAATCGCTACTGGATGAGCGCTTTACAGAGGAGCTTGCTGATGAACTTGAGGTACCTTTTTATACCCATCGTTTTGATACGATGGAATATGCATCTGCCAATCATATCTCAGTTCAGATGGCTGCGCGGGATCTGCGATACGAATGGCTGGAAAAAATCAGAAATGAGTTTGACTTCCAATACATCGCAGTCGCCCACCATCAGAATGATGTGATAGAGACAATGTTGCTCAACTTAATTCGTGGGACCGGTATTTCAGGAATGCATGGCATTTTACCAAAAAAAGGGAAACTCATTCGTCCGCTTTTGTTTTTAAGCCGTGATGAGATCGATGAGCTGGTTCAAAAAGAAGCTTATACTTATCGTGAGGACAGCTCAAACCTGTCTGTAAAATATTCAAGAAATAAACTTCGATTGGAGGTAATTCCTGTTCTGAAACAGCTTAATCCGGCCCTTGAACAAACATTTGAGGCAAACAGGAAACGTTTTGCTGAACTGGAGTTCTTACTGGATCTTCGTGTTCAGGAAATAAAGAAAAGCATCTTTATTGAAATAGCTGATGATGAATTTGAGATCAGCATTGCTGAGCTTAAGAAGTTAAACCCTTTAAATACCCTGCTGTACGGTCTGTTTCATCCATATGGATTTACAGAAACGGTGCTCAATGATCTTTCTAATGCCTGGGATGGCAAACCGGGAAAAGTATTTTATTCAGCAGGATTTCAATTGCTTTTAGACCGTGGGCGCATAATCCTCAGCAAGGTAAATTCTGAAAAAGCGGAAGATGCTGTAATTGAATCAGGCAGTTTTCATTGCATCTGGAACAAGCAGAAATTTGAATGTAAAATTGTTCCAATTGATCAGTTTGAACTAAACAAAAATCAAAATATTGCCCAGCTTGACTATGAGCTGTTGAGCTTTCCGCTAAAACTTAGAAGCTGGAAAAATGGTGATCACTTTCAGCCCCTAGGCCTGAAGCAAAAAAAGAAACTGAGTGATTTTTTTGTTGAAAGAAAGATTAGCCTAAACCATAAAAAAGACATCGCGATCCTGGAAAACAAGAATGGCGATATTATTTGGCTGGCCGGCCTGCGTGTGGATGAGCGCTATAAAGTTAGTCGCAACACAAAAAAAGTTTTTATCTTAGAACAATTGATCTGACATGGAAGAAAACCAAGCAGCTTTCTTAGAAAAACAATACCTGGGTCGTGATTACGGTCGCATTAGCATTCGTATGGTTCTGGCCCTGTTTTGTTTTGGAGCTTACTATCTTTCGGGTAGTCAGGGTCAGAATGCAGAATTATTCCTTGTTGTTGGTTTTGGTATCCTGATTGGCTCGGTAATCATGATGTTTTTACTGCACTATAAAACCACTGTAAATAATAAAAGTATTGTACTTGATGGCATCTGGACCACCAAAATGGTTAAGATAGACCTGAACAGTATCGTAAAAGTTGAGGCTGTGCCATACAGCTCGTATATTATCAATAATCCGGTTTATAACCTGCACCAGAAAGGAACAGTTCGTTTCTATGCAGGTGGTAAAGATGCCGTCAGACTCACTGACCGCGATGGATTGAAGTACATCATCGGAACTCACCGCCAGGCAGAGCTGGAGCAGAGTATTAAGAGGGAGATGAAGAAGTAGGTTGGTTGTCGGTTACCTGTTACCTGTTATCTGTTGTCTGTTGTCCGAAACTTGTCATCCCGACGCAGGAGGGAACTTAGCCAATTGAAGAAAAATTCAGATCCTGCATCACAAAGTTCCCTCACCTTCTGAAGGGCAGGATTCGAAATGACGGAAATAAAAAAAGGAACCCGCCTTTCAGCAAATTCCTCTTTTAGAACCATTCAAATTTCCTACATCTTCAAACCAATCTCCCTCAAGCGTTCATCCAAATATTCACCGGCGGTAATGTTTGTGTACGCTTTCGGATGATCTGCATCGATGCAGGAAGCCAGGGCGGTCAGGTCCATATCTGCTTTTGGATGCAGGAAAAAAGGGACTGAAAACCTTGAAGTCTTCATCAGCTCACGTGGAGGATTTACTACCCTGTGCGTAGTTGATTTAAGTTTATTATTTGTCAATCGCTGCAGCATATCCCCTACGTTTACAACAATATCTTCCACATTAGCTTTTACAGGATACCAGCGGCCATCACGGGTTAAAACCTCCAAGCCATCTGCACTGGCTCCAATCAATAAAGTAATCAGGTTAATATCTTCATGTGCTCCTGCACGGACCGCATCAGAAGGAAGGCTATCCGGATTTTCGATTGGGAAATAATGTATAGCCCTTAAAATTGAGTTACCATTATGCACTTTATCATCAAAATAATTTTCAGGAAGGTTCAGGTAAACTGCAATAGCCCGCAATAAATGCTTTCCGGCATATTCCAGGCGCTGATATACCTCACGGGTTACCGAATTAAAACCCGGGAGCTCTTCTACCTGAACATTATCAGGATATTCATCTTTCACATAATCTCCGTCTGTAACCACCTGTCCGCTTTGCCAGAATTCCTTAAGATCTGGAGTTTTTGAATCCTTTGCTTTCTCTCTGCCTTTGCTGGTATAGCCCCTCTGACCGGCAAGTTCCGGAATTTCATATTTCAATTTTTGATCATCAGGCATACTGAAGAATTTCTTTACTTCAGTATACAGCAAATTGATGAGCTCCTGGGTCATGCCATGATTAGCAATGGTTACAAAGCCGGTATCATTAAAAGCCTTGCCGATATTATCTGAAAATTGCTTTCTCTGCTCTGGTGTACCCTTGATATAATCGTCAAGATCGAGACGGGGGATATTTACTTCTGCTGTCATAATTAATTGGTTAATTAAAGGAATAAAGATACAAGAGATTGTTAATCAACTAAGATATAATGAAAATGATAAGTTTTAATTAATTGATATTGAATTTATTATGTTATTAACAATTTTCGAAAAGACTCAGTTAAAAAAATGAGATTGTAGGGGATTGGAGTAAATTGGAGATTAGTTCTTTTAGACGATTTGCACTGTCATCCAGAACGATTAAAGGAACTTCGCCGCATAAATAAAAAAAAAAATAGACATGCTCATGAAGTTCCCTCACCGCAAAGGGCGGATTCGGGATGACAGGCGTTTAGGTAGGGTAATTTTCTTACTAGTAGC
>CAZTRY010000008.1:17454-46885 GCA_964616525.1 uncultured Sphingobacterium sp.
ATCTTCGTTGCTGTAAGAGAAATTTTAGTCCAAATCCTGAAGTTCCCTAACCGTGAAGGGCGGATTCGGGATGACAGGCGTTTAGGTAGGGTAATTTTCTTACTAGTAGCTTTGCACTGTCATCCAGAACGAGGTGATGGATCTTCGTTGCTGTAAGAGAAATTTTAGTCCAAATCCTGAAGTTCCCTAACCGTGGAGGGCGGATTCGGGATGACAATCCATTTAATTACATTAATTCTCTTCATAGCGACTTTGCCCTGTCATTCAATAACATTAATCTTCCTGAAAAATTACTTCGACGTTTCAGATAAACTAAAAAGGAAACTTCTTCAGCCTGGCCAGCATGAGGATGATGATGAAAAGGATAGCGAGGATTATGAGGGTTTTCATGCTTTAGGGTTTGGTAAAAATATGAAAATTGGTTCATTTTGAAATCATCCTAATTCTTTGACAGTGTCACTCTCTATCATAAGTTGATACATTTTTCCAACTTAGCAGCATTTCAACCTGTCATTGCAAGGAGGCACGACGAAGCAATCTTATCCCATTCTTAATTCTCCCATGTCATTGCGAGGAGGAACGACGAAGCAATCTTATCCATATTCAATAATAGTTAGGGATTGCTTCGCTGCTCTCGCAATGACAAAACGCTATCCTTGCACTGATAACATCACTCTCATTGATAAGAATACCACCAGACGGGACGAACAGGTACAACGAAAACTGTATTATGAAACGCCTGTCATTGCAATGATAAAACGCTGCCCTGGCTGTATCTCAATGACAAAACGAAGTATTCCCAAAGTCATAAAAAATAAAAATCAATCTTGCATTGCTAAATTTTTTAGCATAATTTTGTCCTATGACTGATCAGGAAAAAATCAAAGCCGCAATTAGACTGTTAAAAAAGCTCCAGAGAATGGTTGGATTTTTTATGAAGAAAGAAATTTCAGAACTGATTAATGAACTCGAAGACCAGGGACTAAATCAGACATTGAGTAAACCCTTAAAAAAGGAAATCCAACACTGAGAGAACAATTTTTCAGACGCCTTATTTCTTCTGTGCCAGCATAACTCCCGACCTGATCATTCCCTTATCTTTAGTTAATAAGTTCACGACAACCGTACCTTTATTAGCAGTAGGAATTGAAATAGCTTTAACCGGCTGTTTTAAAAGTTCTTTGATCTCTTTATCGGGTTCAAGATCAAATACCATCATTCGCTTACTGACATCCGCTTCGTTCAAAGAGATTACATCATTATTAGAGATCACTTTAACCTGCTGTCCGTTATCCATAATCAGGCTGACCTCAGTCCCCCTTTTTACTGTTGCAGCAATCGGCAGGTTCAGAAGCAAAAAATAAGCATCATCCAGCGCCCTGATTGAGAAACTCAGTTTAGTTACATTACCTCCATCCTTAAAAAGGTACATTGAAGTTTGTCTGATATGCTCATTCGTACGTTTATCAACCCTGTCGACAGCCAGTACCGGAGCCTGAGAAAATGATTTCACAGAGATCAGAAGCAGAAAAAATATTAAAACTGAGGAGCGCATTTACAATATATTTTAATACAAAGGTAAATAATTAAAAAATGAGAATATCTATTTGCCTGATAAGCAATACCATGCGGCTAAATTCTGTCAGAACCTTAAAAAGCAAACCTACCAAAGATGGTAAGGCTTGCTTAAAAAGAATATTTCAGTAACTACAAACTAGTTACCCTCAGGAGCTTTGCCGATCAATTCCATAAACTGATCAAGTTTAGGGGTAATGATAATTTGCGTTCTACGATTTTTCGCTTTTCCTGCTTCTGTATCATTACCTGCAACCGGATTATATTCGCCTCTACCACCGGCAGTCAGACGTTTAGGATCCACACCGTAGGTATTTTGCAATGCCTGTACCACTGAGGAGGCTCGCAGAGTACTCAAATCCCAGTTATTACGAATATTTGGCATTGAAATAGGCACATTGTCTGTATTACCTTCAATCAGTACTTCATACCCCTCATAGTCCCTGATAATTTTAGCAACCTTCCCTAAAATCTCACCTGCCTTTTCTGAGATCATATAACTTCCGGATCTGTACAGCATATTGTCCGAAAGGGAAATATAAACTACGCCCTTTAGCACCTGAACTTCAACATCCTTCATCTCCTCTCTGCTTAAAGAGCGGGTCAGATTATTGGTTAAAACCAGATTCAGTGAATCATTCTTATTCTTGGTATTTACCAGCTGCTGAATGTATTTATTGGAGCTGTTGATCTCGTCTACCAGTTTGGAAATATTCACATTCCCCTGATTACTGGAAGTTAAGCATTTATTGAGCGCATCCTGCAAGGAAGCAACATTCGACCTTTCGGAGGCAATCTGCTCCTCGAGGCTTTTAACCCTGACTATTGCCGCTGACAGCTCTTTCTGACTGGTCTGATACTTCCTTTCAAGATCTCGATTACTTTCCTGAAGCAGGTTATAATTAGTTTGCAACTGACTCTGACTGGCTTGCAGTGCAGTATATTTCTTGGTACTGACGCAAGATTGCGATACAAATGCTAGCAGCATAAGTACCGCTATAACTCCTTTCATATTCATAGTATTTATCTTTTATAATAAACTGAATCTACAAAAAAGGTGCCGCAACGAAAAAATATGTTCTAAACCTTTTTTGGAGGAAGATCAAAAGCGATTGCATCATGCTCGAAATGCCCATTATGCGATCCATCACAGAACGGCTTATTCTTTGAAAGTCCGCAGCGGCAAATGGATAGAACTGTCCGGCCCTGCAGCCCATACACTCCCCCATTTCTGTCAACGATCTCAAAATCGCCTTCTATTTTAACCGAACCATTACTATTGATTGTAAGTTTTGTCTTTGACATAATTGTTTTGTTTGGGATAAAGATAGGGAAATTTGGACCCGATAGCTATCGGGTTGAGAATTGACAATGGACAGTTGAGAATTTGAGCGTTTTACAGAGCAGGATGTCATCACGATGCAGGAGGGAACTTACTTTAAGTAATTAAAGAAAGGATTAACAGATGTAAACCGAAATATTTGGAAATTATTGAAAAATATTTAGATTTAATATTCCTAAAAACCAACTATATGAAAAAGTACCTCATGCTATTTGTTGTTGTTTTATTCTTTACGGTTGCTAATGCTCTTGACAAAGGAGAATGGACTGGATTTATCACTGATGATAAATGCGGCGCCAAAGGCAATAATAAAGGCCATGCTGCTTGTGCCAAAGATTGTGTAAAGAAAGGCGCTAAAATTGTTTTTGTAAGTGGCGATAAAGTTTATGCAATCAAGGACACCAAAAAAGCAGAAAACTTTGTCGGTGAAGAGGTAACTGTAACCGGTTCCATTACCAACGGTGTTCTGGAAATTACCAAATTGGTGAAGAAATAGGAAGAAACAGTTTAATTTTAGCTGCTTCTCTTGTACAAATGTCCTATGCTTCATAGATGGCGCATTGATTTATCATGCTTTTTTGTTGGGTTGTTAAAGCTTCTCCGTCATTTCGAACACAGCAGCAGACTAGTCTTCTACAGTATGTAAAAAATGCTGTGGAGAAATCTGTTGTTTCAGGCGGAGGATTTCATGATGAGAGTCCTTTTATTTAAGATCTGTGCATAGCATCAACAGATTTCTCTTCGCGTTAGGAATAATTCTAAGCACAAAAATCTTTATCGCTCATTCGAAATGACGGATGATTCGATTCCGTCATTTCGAACACAATGGTAGTAAGATCTTCTCTATCATTTAATTTAAGTTGTGGAGAAATCTGTTTCTAAGTTAAAACCTTGTTGCTCATCAACCTGTCTACTGGTGGACAGGAGTAACAGTACAATTATTCTTTTTCTCGCCCAGACGCCAAGACACAAAATCAAGATTAATTGGGGGTTTATTATTCAAGACGAAATGCCTAGGCACCCAGTATCCCCCGCTTGAGGGGGAATAAAAGGGGGAGGATGGAACAAAACTTTTTGAAATAAAAGGAGGTGGCAGATCATACCGCCATGACATTGTTTGGGGGAAGAGAGAGAAGGCGGCGGGTCAAGCCCGCAATGAAAGTTGTTGGTTTATTCCGGCTCAAGACCGGAATGGAGTGTAAAACCAAAGAGCAGTAAATTCATACATTACCTGCGGGACAAGATTTGGGATGTACATTTATTCCAATAAGTATTATATTACCTACACAAATTGCAATCATGAAAAAAACTCTCAACACGCTTCTCGCTATCCTGCTGGTATGGCCTGCATTTCTTTCTGCACAAAGCGGGAAGGTATTCGATAACCAGATTATAAATTCCAAGATCTTAAAATCAGATCGCAAATATTCCATCTATCTGCCGGCAGATTACGATGCTTCACAACGCTCATACCCGGTATTGTATTTATTACACGGTGCGGGTGGCGATCAAGCAAACTGGATTGATTATGGGGATCTTCAGCAAATTGCCGACCAATCCATCAATAGCGGCAGTGCCACACCGATGATCATTGTGATGCCTGATGCCACAAGTGGCAGAAGTGGTTATTTTAATGATATCCGTGGCGACTGGAATTATGAAGATTTCTTTTTCCAAGAACTGATTCCTTTTATTGAGAAAAAATACCGCGTAAAATCCATCAAACGTTCACGTGCCATTTCCGGACTTTCAATGGGTGGCGGTGGAACGTTTATGTACGCACTGCGCCACCCGGAACTATTTTCTGCCGCCTACCCAATCAGCGCTTATGTTGGTCCGGCGAACCTCGAAGCCGCCAAATTAAGACTAAAAGCAGATGAATTGAAATTAGCAGATTCTGTTGTTGAGAAGTATTACGAACAACACAATGCCATTTCCTTAATCAACAATATGCCCGAGGATCAGAAAAAGGCCGTTAAATGGTATATCGACTGTGGAGATGATGATTACCTGGAGGAAGGAAATTATCTGGCCCTCCGTGCCATGCTCAAAAAAGAAATCCCTCACGAATTCAGGATAAATGACGGTGGTCATAACTGGACTTATTGGAGAACTGCATTGCCGAAGGTATTGGAGTTTGTTTCTAGGGCGTTTAGAGCGTCATAAATAGTGGTGGAGGTTTTAGCTCAGCATTAATAAAGAGTGGTTTTGAAATTCTATTGCTTAATAACTCCATCCTTCAAAACCCCTTGTTCCAATCAAATAGTCACAATTCTTTTTTAGTTGCTCAATCGCCGGTTCGTGCCAAAAGTTTGATTGTTCGTATCCAAGCAATGAGATTTGAAGTTCTTTCTGGAAACGTTGGGTTTTATGTTTATAGATTATATCCCAATAATGAGTAATCAGTTCTCGTTGGTTCTCAATAAGTATTGAGTTTGGAATTTTGTCGCGTTTCTGATTATTGATTTTTGGACTTACTGGAAGCAGATTCCACAGATCATTGTTTTTCCAGATCGTGAATGGTATGATATGATCAATATCATATCGGCTCAGACTTTCACCACTCCATACACAATGAACCTTACCATCTTTACTTAAAATACTGCGGTAAAGATTTTTGGACTCGAGAATGTCGCGTTCAGTCACCGGACTCCTCAACACTTCGTTCAATACTTGCGTTACCGTTAAAGTTTGACCCGAAGCCTGTACAGAAAATTCAGCCCACTTGAATAAAATCGCATCATGCCCACTGATGAAACTGCCCAGCACCTGAAATGCCTCATAATATTCCAGGGGAATTGAGAAAGTACCAAAGTTGTTGATTAAGTATTCAGAATCAATTTTAATCGATCTATTACTTCGTATAAGTTCATACTCGTATATTCCATAGAATCTGCCATAGACCGAGGTACCGATGTATTTCATTGGCATCTCAATTATTGTTTTGGCTAGTTTCCTAACAAGATCCTGAAATGATTGCCCAATTTCCACGGGAATACCTTTGTTTTTCAGATCATTATAAAACACTGAAAATCCACCACGCAGTTCATAAAAAGCTACTATCTCCTTCATCGGGCCTGCAAATGCAAGTTGTGTAGACTTATTGATTTGGGGTATACTAATCAATGGATAATAGTATAGTAGCCACTTCTCGACTAATAAGCCTATTGGAAAATGTACCCTATCACCCTTTCTGACAATGAATGGTGAATTATCTTCGATCACATCAATTGTCCCTCGAAGTAATGCAAACTTATAGGTCGAAGACTTATTGTCTCTGGAAAGTATCTGATTTATATTCCGGAAGGTCTGTTGATCCATTATTAAAGGTAAGCAATGCACGGGTGTTTTGAGGATTTATCTCTTTCTATGAAGGCTTTTACTGTAATCATAAAGCAAAACCAAATCATAACTTTTACGATACGACTTTCCATATCCATTACCCCATCCCTCCATTTCCATCAAAAATCACTCAACTTCAAAAGGCAAGGCCATATCTTCGGCTTACAAAAAAGAAAGGTGACTCTTGAAAGAAGATTCCCCAATACAATTAAGGTATTCTTGAATAAATAACCGGTCGGTATTAACAGGATATCCTGCCCATTTTTGCTAAATTTTAATCCCTGTCACTATACTTAAACTAAAGCTCCAAACTATCAATTAAGCTAATTTTTTTCCTCTTAATTTATTTAATATCAATAAAGTAAAAATATTATCCATTCATATTTGGAAATTTAAAACACATTATGCAGTTTTAAGGAAAGGTTTATTAAAACGATGATATTCAGGGGTCTAAGGTAACTCCTATCTCCAGCTAATCGCCTTCAAATTGGTTTTAACGCTCTCAAATGTTAAAACAATGCATGAAAATTTTGCTTTTTGCTAAATAGCGAAAATGCCTTAAGTATTTATGTGCCATCCGCTTTTGTGCAGGGCTGCTTTTTACTATTATTTGATAGTTTGTAAAATTAACAATCAAAAATTGCTGGCAATTGATATAAGAATGTAAGACAAAGTTTTTAAAATATGAACTCCCTAAATTATGGCTTGGACTCCTCTTTCCAGTAGATTATCCGGACTTCCATTGGTTCTTTCCGGGCCAATTGTAAGAAAAACAACTCCCACTTCTGTATCTGTTTGGATTGCTCTTCAGACTGCTCAAAGTTCACTTCAATTAATCATTAAAACAAAGGATTTGGTTGTTTTAGGTAGTACAAGTACCTCTACCAAAGCAATTGGGAAAAATCTGCATATTGCCGTGGTTACAGTGAAAAACCTGTCATTGAAGTCAGATGTTATTTACTTGTATGACATGTTGTTTGATGGAAGTAAAAGTTTTTCATCTCCTGGAATACTAAAATATGGAGCAAGTGGGATAGACCTTATTTGCTATCCACCTTATACATTACCCTCTTTTCTTTTGCCTGCCTCAAAACCTGAAAACTTGATTGTTACTCATGGTTCTTGTAGAAAGATACATGGAGGACAGCGAAATGATGGTTCACCACAAAGTCCACAATATTATCTATCGGTTGAACATGAAAATCTGGATATTGATGCCTTATCCATTCTACATGATTTAATTAATCAGAATCCCAATGATCCACTAAAAAGACCACAACAATTATTTTTAACCGGGGATCAGATCTATGCGGATGATGTTTCTGATATGATGCTGTATATGATTCAAGCTGATCAAAGCGCTTTGTTTGATATTAATGAACAAATGGCACAAATAGGTAATCCTAATGATTTAGGTCCTCTAACTCGTTACAAAGCAATCAATGAAACAGCTGAGATGACTGCTGATTCTTATGCAAAATCTCATTTAATGTCCCTAACAGAATTTTACATGATGTATCTATATGTTTGGAGTGACACAATATGGACAGATTTACCTGACACTGAAATTTTAAGAAAATATGTTGAAAAAACAAACTGGACTTATCATAAAGACCACTTTTATACCTTTAGATATGATATAGAAGAATATCAAAGGTCACAATCTATAGTTCTCAATAATTTTCGGTCTTTCTTACCCAAAATTCGAAAATTATTGGCCAACATTCCTACCTATATGATTTTTGATGATCATGAAATCACAGACGATTGGTTTTTGAGTTCAGAATGGTGTGATAAAGTATTAGATAATCCAGTCGGTAGTAGAATTATTCAAAATGGCCTTAGTGCTTATGCTGTCTTCCAGGCCTGGGGAAATACACCTGAAAAATTTGTAGACAGAAGCACTAAAGAAGCACAATTACTCAATAAACTTGTTCAATTAAGCTCTGAAAAAGGAGCAAAAGCTCCTACCTGGGATGAAATAGGAACACTAGTTTTACCAACTATAGTAAATGGCTCATCTCAATCAGAACCAAAGTTCTTACTGGGTGGAATTGATTGGTATTATTATCTCGATTTCTCCTATTATCAGGTTATTGTATTAAACTGTAGAACGATGCGTGGATTTAATCAAAATCATTATCCGAGGTTATTGAGTTCTGCCGCTATGGATAAACAAATCTTGCAAGGTTCAATTGACCCAAAATATAAATTTACAATTGTGATTGCCCCTGCACCTGTCATTGGTCATACTATACTCGAACAAATTCAAAATATTGCAAAGGGTACTGGTAGTTTAAAAAGTGTAGCAGAGTATGATTTTGAGCCATGGTCTGCAGATCCCGAAACTTTAACACAATTCCTTAAAAAACTAACAAGGTACCGAAAAGTAATTTTCTTATCAGGAGATGTTCATTATGCTTATTCAGCAAAGGTTAATTATCAAATGTATCCAGATATGACTAACCAATTTGATTCCACTTTTCTACAGTTTACTGCAAGTTCCTTGAAAAACAGCGAAAAAAAAACCACAGATAAAACATTGTCAGGATCGCCTATATTGGGTGTCCCTGCTATCAGTGGTGAGAGCACATCGATTCTCGATCTAAATACTTATTCAATGATTGGTTGGGAAACAAGTGGAGTTAAAGGGGTAATTAAAGTAGGTGCAGATGATGGAACTAAAAATGGTCGTTATACCGAAGAACATGACTTTAATGTGAATTCGCTTATAGATATTGAAAATATTAATTACGGTGCATCAACAAAAATAACCGTACCGGCTGATAGAAAGTATACAGTTACTTTTCTTAAAGACAACAGAAATGCCAATGAACGTGGGGCAATTGTACTAAAAAGCACTGTAAAAAGTGATGATTATAGCATATTGGCACAGGCGCATCATTATTATGCCCCCTATAGCCAAATGACCAAAGCCGTGGGTTTCAACAATCTGGGATATTTAACCTTTAAAGTCATTGGCAGTCAAATAACTGCAAAGCACTTATTTTGGTATAAACCTGAAATATATGAAACTATTGAACATTCTGCATTATCATTAAGTTATGAATTGCTCAGCGATGATCCTGAACTATATAAAATTGGCGCCTACACTATTCATGAAGCAATTCTTTAGTCAATTGAGCGATGGCAGAAGATAAAAGCAGCATTCAACAAATCATAATTACTGAAATTTCATATTTCTTTACCCCTTTAATTCGAACAAAAGGCGATCCAATTAAAGTATTTGAATATTTTAAAGGTCAAGGATTAAATTTAGAAGCACTGTTCAGTACAAACAGCTCAGACTTTATAGAGGCAGTTCAATTGATTATAGACTCTTGTACATTATTAGAGGAGTTAAAAAATGATCCGCCAAAAAGTCTTTCCGAATTCACAGTTTGTATAAAAGAAATAGAAACAATTATACTTGGAATCAGTCAGTTACAAAAATTAGTACCTGCCAGTATTGATCCCGATGGTAAAATTGCAGTGGAACTTGTAAATCGTCTTTTCACTAATTATATTAAAAATCGCTCGGAAATAAACTACTCCTTCTTAAGATTTTTAAATATCATATCTTTTTTAGAGGAGCAGTCAACTTTAGTTGAAAATAATAGTATAATCATTGACCATTCTTTAATCCCGGTTTTTGACTCTAAAAAGCTAATTTCATATCTATCTGACCCTATTCAAACCTTTCAGGAAGAATTCTTATCAAAAGGTCTGACAAATCTAGAAGAGGTAAGCAAGTTCTCAGAAAAGATCTATCCCGGACTGATGTTTTTCTTAAATTCCTTAGGATTTAGGGTTCATTACGGAAGTCATTCAGAATTTAAGGAATTTTCTGATGAAGAAAATGAAATTTTACGCGGCTTAATGACGCTGTCATTGCCTGTAAATCATGAAAGTTCCGGAGCTTCTTCTCAAGCAGGGATTACTTTAGGTTTTATTCCTGAAACAAACAAAGGATCAGGATTTTTTGCAGTTCCTTTTGGAAATATTGAGTTTACCAAGGAGTTTGAAGATTGGACACTTGAAACTAAAATCCAGACAGAGGTCAAAGGTTTCGAGATTAGAAAAGATGGTGTAAACTTTTATGGCGACTCAACAAAATCTGTAAAAATTGATGCGGCTATCAATCGAAAAGAAAGTGCCGCATTTCTATTTGGAAGCCCTGATGGAACACGTTTAGAAATAAATAAATCTGGATTTGCTGCAGGTTTATATCTTGAACCCAAAGAAAGAGAAATCTTAATTAAAACAATTCTCGAGGATTGCAAATTAGTAATTTCGGCAGCTGAAGGTGATGGATTTCTCAAACACATCCTAGCATCTAACTCGATTGAAGCTGAGTTTGGGATTTCTGTTGGCGTCAATAATCTGGATGGTTTATTCTTTGAAGGGGGTAGTGGCCTTGAAATTCTAATTCCATTACACCTCCAATTGGGTCCGTTTGAAATCACGAATGTCCTTGCGGCTATAAAATTAAAAGGTTCTGAAATTCCTTTAGAACTCTCCACCACAATAAAGGCCAATTTAGGCCCATTGGTAGTGGTGGTTGAAAATATAGGATTAAAAATTACCACTGCCTTCCCGGAAAATGGGAATGGAAATTTAGGTCCTGTCAATCTTTCATTTGGCATCAAACCACCAAATGGTGTCGGCCTCTCGCTAGACACCGGAATGATTATCGGTGGTGGATACCTCTACATTGATTCCGAAAAAGGTTCTTATGCAGGTGCTTTACAACTCAGCATCAATAATTTCCTTTCCCTCACAGCCATTGGTCTCATAGAAACCAAAATGCCGGATGGCTCGGATGGTTTTTCATTACTGATAATCGTTACCGCAGAATTCTCTCCGGCTTTCCAATTGGGTTATGGCTTCACTTTAAATGGTGTTGGCGGTTTAATGGGTCTGAACAGGGAAGTATTACTCGATCCGCTTCGGGATGGAGTACGAACTGGTGCAGTTAATGGCATCATGTTCCCAACTGATGTAATTGCCAATGCCCCGGCAATTATCAGTGATATGCAGGCAATATTTCCGGTTAAGGAAGGCTATTTCTTAGTTGGCCCAATGGCAAAAATTGGATGGGGAACTCCTACTCTAATCAGCCTATCCTTAGGTGTTATTATCCAAATTCCTGATCCTAAGATTGCAATTCTTGGAGTTCTGAAAATCGTACTACCTACCGAAGAAGCGGCTGTAATAAAATTGCAGGTTAATTTCCTGGGCACGATCGACACTTCTAATCAACTGATTACTTTCGATGCCAGTTTATTTGATTCCAATATCCTCAAGACATTAACCTTGACTGGGGATATGGCTGTTAGACTGCGCTGGGGTGATAAACCTGATTTCATACTTTCTGCCGGGGGATTCCATCCCGAATATGAGCCTACAATGAGTATGCCTAAACTCCAACGCATTGGAATTAAAATTCTGGATTTGGAGAATGCAAAGGTTCAGGTGATGACCTATTTTGCCTTAACTTCAAATACAGTACAGTTTGGTGCCCGAGCCGATTGTTACTTCGGATTGGATGGATTTTGTGTTTATGGCTATGCCGGCTTTGATGCCATGATGCAATTTTCGCCATTCTGCTTCGATGCTCTGGCATATAGTGGATTTACCCTGGACACTGCTCTTGGAGATGCTTCCATTCGGATTAAAGCCAGACTTAAAGGCCCAACACCTTGGTATGTTAAGGCTATAGGTAGTATTGAAGTCTTTGGGTTTGAATTTGAAGCAGAGTTTGAAAAGGAATGGGGAAAAAGCCAAAAAGAAGAGCTTCCGGAAATTGCATTGAAACCCCTGCTGCTTGATGAATTCAGCAAAAAAGAAGTATGGAGTGCCGCTTTACCTCAAGGTACAAGCCAGTTAATTTCCATTAGCAATCCCGAAACAACAGATTTAAGTTCAGAACCTTTTATCATATACCCGAATAGTGATTTGATTATTTCGCAAAAATTGGTTCCGTTCAAATTGAAACTGGAGAAACTGGGAAATCAGAAGATCAGTGATATTCATGAGGTTCAAATTGATTCACTCAATATAAGCGGGGCAGAATCAGTGCTCACAGATATCAGCGATACTTTCGCTATAGGACAATATCTTGAACTCAGCGATCAGGAAAAGATCACTAAGCCTTCATTTGAATCAATGAAATGCGGGGTGAAAGCGACCTGGAATTCAGGGTCAAACTCCTTTAAAGCAGGATCAACGGTCCGAAAAAGCCTGGAATACGAACAAATCTGGATTGATAAGGAAAAGAAAAAAGGACTTGCTTCTTTTAAAACTCCAAAGTTCGCAGAATTATTGAGAGGCTCAGCTGCTTCAAAATCTAAATTATCACAGAAATATAGATCAGAATTGGGTAAAACAAATGTAAAGACTACTGCAAATGATTTGATTTTTGAAGTTGTAAATATAAATGACCATCAATTGCTTGATTCCAAAGCATCATTTAACTCATTTGCTGAAGCGTCCCAATACCTGAATAAAATTTGTTCAGGCAATGAAGCATTAAAATCAAGATTAACGGTCATCGAAAAATAAGAATCATGGCAGGAGAAAATTATTATTCATTTACCTCATTTATCAGGAAGGGATATGCCAATTCTATCCAGGGAGTAAGTGATTTATCTGAAAAAAAGAATGCTTCCTCTATACTGATGCGTGCCTCTATTCAAGCGCAAATCAGTTTAAAATTGGATGCCGGTACGGAGTTACTTCCTGCAAATACGATTCATTTGTATGGACCGGGGGATGTTAGTGGTATAGACTCAAGAAGCATTATCCGTAATGACCCACCTGAAGGCATAACGAATTTTGAACCCAATTACCTGGCAGCCATTGAATTTTATGAGGAAGATTTACCCTGGCGTTTTTCTCCGGCTGCACAAAACAACAGCATAGGCACCAGTACTTCTAACCCAAGGCTCAGTCCCTGGCTTGCGCTCGTCGTTTTGGAAGAAAAGGAATTTAATCTGATTCCGGTAAGTTCTGATTCGGATTCAGGCTTACTTCCCTCTTTTCAATTAAGTGAGTCGGCAAAACGAAATGAAATTTTTTGCAATTCGGAAAATCTACATGCCTGGGCACATGTGCATACCAATCAGGATCTAATTACAAAAGCTACCGCCAATGGAACTGCACCTACGGGCAATGTGCTCAGCAATTTAACATCGTTAATGGATGATAATGGTGATTTCTGCTACTCCAGAATACTTTGTCCGCGCAGATTAAAAACTAAAACATCTTATCAGGCTTTCCTGATTCCTGTTTTTGAAACCGGTCGCTTAGCCGGGCTGGGATTGTATGACCAGTCGATCAGTACCCCGGTAAACCAAGGTTCATGGGATAATGACCAAAGCTTGTTTCCTTTCTATTACAGTTGGAAATTTGCTACAGGAAATGCCGGAGATTTTGAATATTTAGCAAGACAACTGAAGCCAAAGGCGGCAGATGTACGCACAGGATACCGTGAAATAGTAGCTGAAGGCATTCAAGATGGCAGTGAATATAAAATACTGCAAATGCCGGGTGCACTTCGAGCTCCGCTGGATACTTTGGATCCCGGAGTGAAGCAAAGTATTAAGGATTATGAAAACTGGGAGGCTCCTCAAAATCCTCATCCATGGCAAAGTAATATCGCCGGAAAGCTGAATATACAGCTTGACCAGGATAAAGAGCCGGTAATAACGATGCCACTTTATGGTCAGTGGCATGCCGCAACAGATGAGATTCTGTATCAGAAAAGTGATGGGAAGCTATTGCCAGCTTCCATAAGGAACAACTGGATTCATGAGCTGAATCTGGATCCAAGGTACCGTGCTGCGGCTGCTTTGGGAACAAAAGTAATTCAGAAATATCAAGAGGAGTTTATGGATGCCGCATGGCAGCAACTGGATGAACTTAAACTGGTAAATGAAAAAATCAACCGGCTTCAGCTCGCTGTAGAATTGAATAACATTATAATTAAAAAGAGTCTAAAACGATTTGAAAAGGAACAATTACTTGGATTTGGTAATTTATTGACTAAAAAAGTGAAAGGCTCAAACGGAAAAACTTTATTTGCCGAAGTAAACCAGAGCCCTATACCTAATGCACTGGTCTCTAATTTATTTAAAAAGGTTTCAAGAAATACCTGGCGGATTCAAAAAGTTGGGAAAAATGGCAAACAAGTTTTTTCTACCCCAATTATCTCCAATCTGAATCTTGAAAAACTACAAATAAATTCCCTCAATGTAAAAAATCTAAACCTCAGCTTTTCTTCAATAATTGACCAAAGTATCCAAAATACCATGGCCGCCGAGCTGAAGTTTAAAGCATTGAAACCGACAGAGCAAATCCTTGCAAAACAAAAATTGAATCTGGCATTGGGCATGAAAAAAGACTTTACAGATTCGCTAAAGGTAAGTCCGCCAAGCTTTAAAATTCAATCACCCAAATCTCTTTTATCTTCAAAGACCGTACAGTTAAGCCTGGTAAAAAGCATTGCTTCAAATGACTTTTCTATCTTTAAGAATGCAGCAATAAATAAAAACATAGGATTAGAATTTAGCGATTCCTATACAGCAGAAAAAAGTATCTCACTTACGCTGACCCAAACTCTTGATACCCTGCTAAAAGGGCTGGAGGCCCTACCCCGGTTAAAATCAAGGCTTGACCAAAAGTACCCGCTTAGTAAGGATTACTGGTCAGGATATTCCGAACAATTTTACCCGGTAATGGACTATCCTGAGTTTAACCTGCCGATGTATTCGCCCCTAATTGAACTCTCGGAAGAAAACTTTGTACCCAACCTGCAGCTGCTGAAGCAAAACAGTGTAACACTCTTGGAAACAAATCAGCGCTTTATAGAGGCCTATTTGATAGGACTGAATCATGAATTCTCAAGGGAATTATTATGGAGAGGCTTTCCGACAGATCAAAAGGGCTCCTATTTTCGCTGTTTCTGGGATTCTCTTTCTGAAAAAAAAGATATTGAGGAGATTCATCGATGGAACAAAACATTAGGGAATAACGGAAATTCATCCACTCAGGGATTATTGGTTTTAACACTTCGGGGTGACCTGCTCAGGAAATATCCAAATACCATAGTTTATGCTCAAAAAGCTGCATGGGATGGCAGTGTTACAAAGGATCGGGTGCTAGATTCAGGTTCAGAACCTGTTTTTCCTGATTTTGAAGCAAAGGTAGCTCCCGATATTTATATGCTTGGATTCAGCCTGAATGAAAAAGCACTTTTAGGTACAGAAAATCCAACAGCTACCACCGATGATGCAGGATGGTTCTTTGTACTGCAGGAAAGACCCGGGGAACCACGTTTCGGGCTGGATGAACAGAATGCTTCGAGCCTAAAAAATTGGAATGATCTATCCTGGGATAAGGTTGGAACAGAAAACGGGAAAATTGTTGATTTTAAAAAGTCAATCCTAATGAAAAAAACAGGGGATGATATTCAGGCATCCTGGCCACCTAAAGATTCTGCTCAATTGGCCTATATATTTCACCAGCAGCCGGTAATGGTATCCATTCACGCATCCAGATTATTAAAGTAAACAAGAACAAAATGGCTTTAAAGTACGAAGTTCAAAAACAGATCTATATTCAGGAACGAAGCCTTCTGGAACAGGAAGAAAAGATTCAATCATTAACACTGCGTTCTCAAACGCTTACTTCCAGATTGAATCAGTTTACAGAAACGGAAAAAACTGCAGACAGTTCCCTCAAGGCTAATCTCTTAAAGTCTAAAAATTTACTTAATGCTCAGGCAGTTGTATTGTCGAGGCAAATTACAGCCGAACAAAGTCAATATGCGAGCCTGAAAGCAGTCCTAGATAAGTTAAATAAAGATTTGTCAGTTGCTACTGGAAGTATCGAAGACCCATTCTTTGCTCAGAAGAGGAAAGTTTCAGCCATGGCTGATAACTATCCGTTCTTATTATTCCCGGTTCGGATTGAAACGCGCTTCGTCAGCAGTAATGGGAAAAACCAACTCTGGATTCGGGTTTATCCTGATAGCTGCAATATTTCTGTTGAGCATAATTATATAACCGAGGCAGAGGCAGATAGTCTGAGCAACTTTTTCATCAATAATATCGATGAACTGGAACAAAAGCATGGATTAAACCGGTCACTTTTTCTTAAAAAATGGCTGAATTCATACCAAAAGATACCGGGATTTAAAGAAATTCTGTCATCTAAAAATGGCAAGGAACTTCAATCGAAATGCAATATAAGTTTGAGCAGGCAAAAGCCAATTCCAAATGCATCATTATTGCCGGATCGTTGGATATTTCGCCTTTATGATGAAAACGGCAAACTCTCCGCATCACATACCGGAAATCCGATACCCAATAAACTACCTACAGGATTTGATGAGACGGCTGAGTCGGCAGTAGCGGCCGCCTGGCTTCATGACTTTGATCAAGCCATAGCCTGCGGCATGGGTATCAAAATTGATTTAAGTCAGAACCAAGCCAAAACTGGCTTTTCAAAAATAATAACACTCGGACTTAGAACGAATTTGAATGCAGACCAAACCAGACAGCAGCTGGAATCTTTATTTGAGAATCATCAATATTCTACATCCGGCATGGGCTTGGTTCCTTTAGGCTCTGCCACAAATAATAGTGACGAAGAGTCTTCCGTATTCAGACAAGAACAAACAATTCTTGAAAATACCGGAACTCAAAGCTCTCCAATTTCAAATGATGAATCTAAATCATTGAATTTAAATGATGGGGCATGGCTATCCCAATTTCTGGGAATCGAAGATAGCATGGTCCAAAGTCTTTCCAATTCAGGAAATACAGACCAAACAGAAGCAAGAAGAATGAATCAGGCCTTGTTTCCTGTAACACTAGGCTATTTTTTGAAGGAGATGATGGAGCCTGAGGTACAGGAAAATGGAATAAGCGATACTGAAAAATTCTTCACAAATTATGTACTGGGAAGAGGGCATATTCCTTCCATCAGGATAGGAAAGCAACCCTACGGAATTCTACCAACTTCCGTTTTCAGCAGGTTTAATCTTAAAAGCACAGATAACACGCGAAAGCAAATTTTTTCTATTATTCAGTCGGTTTACCCTTCTTGGAAGGACAAAATCACTGACCTGAAACAAGTTTCCAATACCGGAAGTTTAAGTTCTGAGGATTTTCTTCAAATATTGGCCTTACATCCAACCTCGATTAGCTATTACCAGCGTTTTATGGAGGATATCAGTGATAAAATTAATGCGGCAAACGCAGCCAACATCACCTTACTTCCTACAATGAATGATGCATTTATTGAATCCCTGATTTTTGCTACTGAAAGTACCCGTAGTAAACTAGAGGCTATAGGTTTGAATCCTGATCTTGCTCGACCAGAAATATTATACCAGCTATTTTCAGAAAAGCAAACTGCATTGAATGGCCCTGTAATTGAGGCCGTTATAGATACTTATGGCGTAGCTCTGCAAGAAGTATTTTCTGAAACAGAATATTTAAGTTCCAATTATATCACATGGTTGTCTGAAAATGATTACGATACGATCCGGAAAGAGACCAGCTTGAAATTCACTTCCAGGCCTTTGTTATTTCTTTTATTGAAACAGGCCTGTCAGCACATGTATGCAGAAACTGCTATACAATTGAAGGCTCAGGCCTATAATTCTCAGCTTGCAGGACTGAGAAAAGAATACAAAGACAATCAAATTATTGATAAATCCTCTAAATCCAAACACTCGCTTCTTTTAAAAGCAGACATAAAAATTACAGGAAACGCGACGCTGTCTGTCGCTGACTTTCTAAAAAATAAACTAATTGAGAAAATTCCCCGTGTTAAAGCCATTGTAGATCTAAAGAATTATATCGCTAATCTTAAATCACTTGCCCCATTGAGTAAGGCAAAACTTGAGCGAGCCTTAACTGATCATATCGATTGCTGTAGTTACAGGCTTGATGCCTGGATACAAGGAATGTATGCCCATCAAATTAGAACCCAGCGGCAAAAACCAGATGGTACCTGGTCAAAAGGCCTCTATACCGGGGCTTATAGCTATGTTGAGAATGTAAAACCTGCCATTACCTCAGAAAGCCAAGGGTATATCTTGGCACCATCTCAAAATCACGCTGCAACTGCTGCCATTTTAAAGAATGCCCAAAGCTCTTATAAGGACAATTCAGAGAATCCATTCACCATAAATCTTTCATCTGAACGAATACTTATGGCTAAACAGCTTTTAGATGGTGTTCGAAATGGAACAAGCTTATCTAAATTACTTGGATATCGCTTTGAGAGGCTACTTACAGACAATAGCCTCCAAAAATACCAGGCTGATTTCAGAGCACTTTACCCTTTGGTCGTGGATACAGGTTCTGGGAATACGGCAGCTGATACAGCTTTCCAAAATAGGTTCAGACTTTGTGACGGCATTAAACTATTCAGGGATTTTGAGAAAAGAGGGAACGTTGTCTATACTAATTTAGCCGGAATTTCCACGACAGAAAAGACAGCCTTCTTCAAAGTGTTCAACGTGTTGCAAAACATCATGGATGCGCTCAAGGACCTCATGCTTAGTGAAGGTGTGTATCAGCTTGTTCAAAGTAATTTTGAACGGGGAGCTGCAACCTTAGATTCTTTAACATCCGGCAAATACCCGGCAAGCCCCGAAGTAATTCAAAATCAAAACAGTGGAACTATATTACAACATAAAGTAGGACTCCATATAAAAGTTAGCCCACCAAGTTATATAAGCGGAAGTTTGCGTGCTTCACTTGAACCGACAACGAATACTTGGTTAAGCTCAATCCTTCCGGAATCATCCAAAATCGTTTGCCTGGTTAAAACGATAGCAGAACCCCAGGGTTTTCAACTTTCTATTAAAGATTTAAAATTGGAAGCAATTGATTTGATGTTTATGACAGGCAAACAGCAAAGTACGATATTACAACTGATGTCTGCATTTATTGAAAGCTGGGTGATTTTGAACCGCAAAACAAAAGTTATAGAGATAGAATACCGTAATAAAAGTAAAAAAGATCAGTTTAGCTTCTATGAAATTTCAGTTTTCATCAATCCTATCAGAAAAATGATTTTAGGATCCCGAATGATGACTGAACAGGATCTCGTTTATCAAAGCACATCAACAGATAGCTTTACTAATAAGGTAACTTCAGCCCATATTGAACAAATTAACTACGCAATAAAAGCATTACAATCCTTTTCTTTGGGATTGCTAGATGAGGCTACCGTTTACAATGAAGAATTGTTGCTTCAAAAAGTTGCAGAAATGCAGGTCAATGGTATCCTTATGCAGGATATGCAATTTAGTTTACAGGCTTTCATTAAACAATTAAGTGATGTATGTTTTTCTGGGAATACCCTTGATGGTTCAGAACTTGAACTGCTATTAAAGGATATTGGCAATTTAAATGCCAAAATAGCCAAGGATCTTTCAAAGCGAATATCAGGACTCCAAAAAGCCCTTCAAACATTTCCTTTGGCAAGTGATTTTGATAGTTTACAGCGTGAATTAAAGTCAGTATTGGGGGAAGATCTTGTATTCAGTGCTCAAACTGCCATCAGCGCAAATCGTACAGAAATTCAAAGTGCCTTCATGGATACAAGCCTGCTGGATTTTGCAAAAACCAAACTGGGTATGCTGTTTCCGGTACGGGAATGGATCGGCGGACTGGCAAAAGTGCGGAAAAATGTATCGGAGCTCGATAGTTTAATATCTATGCTTTCAGCCGTAAAAACGCAGCAGACTTTTAGGTATATCCCTATGCAATTCCCTTATGAAAGTAAGGATCGCTGGATGGCTGTTCAGTTTATGTCGAAAGAGGAAATATGGCCGGTGAAAGGTAAATTATTATATACCTGTTTAGATACTCAGAATACCAATGTTGGAGATACCTTCAGCGGACTAATCATTGATGAATGGACAGAAACGATTCCGAATAAAGAAGAAACCCTCGGTTTGGCATTCCATTATAACCGGCCCAATGCTGAGGCACCCCAGAGTATGCTCCTGGTCACTCCTCCTGTAATCAAAGGAACATGGGATCTCGAGGATATTGCTGACTCTGTTTTATCAACTATAGAACTCAGTAAAATCAGAGCTGTTGAACCAGAACATCTACAGGACACTCCAATGGCTTCCTTTAGCCCAGCTGTTGTACTCTACAATACTTTATATGATACTACAGTTTCTACAAATCTACTTCAGAATTTAAATAAATAATCATGGCCATTGATTTTTCAAAATATAAGTTAGACTCAAAGGATTTGAAGTTGGATGCCCTACCGGCAAATAGAGTTAGCCTACCACAATGGGCAAGGCTTGAAGCCAGACCAAGAGGAACAGACCTTAGTCAATCACTAAAGGCCCAGGTAAGAGATCCACTTTGGTTGCTTTGCAGGCAATGGCAAATGGGTGAATTTGAAGGGGATGATTGTGGAACTCCTGTATATTCAGATCTCGATTATGATTGTGCTTCCATTCAGAATCAGCAAATCCCAATGAATCCCTTAATCGCAGCACAACCCATAATCAATGAAAATGATCCGGGAAAAAAGAGCCTGGATATCCGAATACAAATGGCGGAAATGTGGGTTAGTATGATCTCTTCCAATGCTCAGTTAAAGGGATTGATACCGAAATTTACCTCAAATCCACTATACCAATTTAAAGAAGATCCGGCTGCCCTACAGGATGAAGGAAGTTTTGGCATGCTGGAATTCTATAAGGACAGATTATTTGATGGTTATGTCTTTTATAAGGATTCCAAACGATTTAATGCTTTTACGGCATCACAACGAACTTTATTGACTTCCCTGTTTACACGATTTACACAGTGGTATACCAGAACCTATTATCAGGTGGAAAAGTCGGGGAACTGGAATCATTCAAGTTTAGAATATCAATACAAATTGAATGTTACCGAAAAAGCAGACTCGGGTTCAAATTTGCTGAATGTTAAGTCTATAATTGTTGAAGAATTTCATGAACCTGTTCCTGAATGGTATCATTTAAAGATCAAAAGTCAACAAAATACTGGCAGTAGCCCATTATTACTAAGTGGTATAAAATCTCTGAAATATTCTAAAAACAGTCCTGGTGTAAAAAAACTAATACCGGCTACCGTGCGCTTTGCCGGTATGCCTGAATCTCGCTTTTGGGCATTTGAAGAAGGAGGAACAAATCTTGCTGCCGTTGGGGCTGATACCTTAGATCTGGGACGCATCGCTTTGTTGGAATTTGGATTGATCTATTCAAATGACTGGATGATGTTGCCCATTAAAGCATCTATTGGAAGTATGGTACAAATCAGATCATTGAATATTACTGATAGTTTTGGAAAAGTACAGAATATTAAGGCTGTTGATCAGGGTATTTCGAATACCTGGGAAAAGTGGGCTTATTTTTCATTGGATATGATAAAAGATGGGAATCTGGGAAAAGCAGATCCCTCTTTGCCTTTACTGGCTGTAATATCACAACCCATTCAAAGTGAGCCCATTGAGGAAGTAGTTTTCCAAATAGATGAGATGGCTAATCTGGTTTGGGCTATTGAAAAAACTGTGCAATCACCATCTGGTAAGCCCAAAGAAGGTAGATTATCACAAAAAGAAAAGAAAAGGGAACAAGGAACTGACTTGAAATATGAACCTCAAAGCCAGGTGCCAGTACATTGGATTCCATTTGCCGCCTTGCAATCTGAAACAAAACAATGGGTATATAGAAGAGGTAAAATGCTTTCGGAGGACGGAGAAAAAATCTATCCTCAAACTTCATTACTTCGAAAAGGCTTAAGCACAAGCAACCAAGTTGAACAGGTTTATGATATCTATAATCATGAATTATGTCGTGAAGGCTTGCAGCTTAAACTTCGCTACAATTATGGTCGTTGGTTAAATGGTGAAGTTTATCTCTGGAAAGCTATTCAGAAAGAAGCAGGAGGGGGAGAAGGAAATAGCGGACTTGTTTTCGATCAACTGGTAAATTTTGATAAGACGGCAAAGTAAATTTTAGTATTGAATAGTAAACTTAATATCAATTCTATAAAAAAGACTTTTGATTAAAAAGCTCCTGCCATTGCACCCAAATTGTTGAATGGGAAATGACTTTAAAAGTCTAATTTATATCGAAATCCATTTTAATTTTAATTCCATAACTAAGAAAAGCAACTTATACCATCAATACATAATGCTGTATTACAAGCATTTAAGCCTTTTTTTAAATTAATTTTGTAATAAGCCTCCCTAGTCCTATATTTGCAGTCCCAAAGCGGGAGATTAGCTCAGCTGGTTCAGAGCACCTGCCTTACAAGCAGGGGGTCACTGGTTCGAACCCAGTATCTCCCACGGAATAAAAACCCTTCAGATTAACATCTGAGGGGTTTTTTGTTTTGAGGCCTTTAACAAGGCAGCGCAATCTTTATACCCTCTCCCCCCTGAGAGGGCCAACCCTAACTTCAAACCACCACCTCCGTCATCAGGGTGAGGCCCAAAATACCGGAGTCGAAATCTTCTTTCCGCCCTTCCCAGTGATTTCACAAGTCTGCAACCATCAGAAATTACAAAATTCCGTTATCTTAGGTTTGAATTAAACCTGGTGGTTAAGCACATGTTCAAAGGCATTCGGATTTATTGGTTTGTGGTTTTCATGGCATTCTTAGCCACCGCACTAAGCTTTTTGGATCGGCAAGTACTCTCTGTTTCCATCATCAAGATCAAGGAAGATTTTCCGATCTCGGATACTGATTACGGTCTGATTAATACAGGTTTTTTGATCAGTTATGCCATCATGTTTACCCTGGGAGGCATTTTGATTGATCGTTTTGGAAGCCGTAAAGGACTAGGTTTTTCTGTTGCCTTATGGTCGCTGGCTACCGCAATGCATAGTCTGGCGAATAATGTTTTCCATTTTGGGATTTTTCGCTTCTTTCTTGGGCTTGGTGAAGGGGGAGCATTTCCGGGAGCTATAAAAGCTGTGGTTGAATGGGTGCCCAAGAAAAAGCAGGCCCTTGCTAATGGGATTGCCATTGGTGGAGCAGCCTTAGGTGCTGTGGTAGCGCCACCACTATGTGTCTATCTTATAGCTAGTATTGGCTGGAGGGGTGTATTCGTAGTTACCGGCCTTTTTGGATTGGTATGGGCATTGGTTTGGTTCTTAATCCCCAAGAATGAGGAAAACTTGAACAATAAATCTGAAAAAAACTATAAATCATGGGAAGAAACCTTTCGTGCTGTAGGTAAAATATTGAAGATTAGAGAAGTATGGATTTTTATAATGATCCGCTTTATTTTAGACCCTATTTTTTATTTCTACATGTTCTGGATTCCGAAATACCTGAGTGATTCAAGGGGGGTTGATTTGGTTAAGATTGGAGAACTTTTCTGGATTCCGTTTTTGGCACTGGGGATCTCCAATATGTTAGGAGGGTTCCTCTCGGATAAAATTTTTAGAAGGACGGCAAGTCTGGACTGGGCTCGAAAAGGGGTAATGGGAATTGCGGCCATTCTAACTCTGTCTGCTCTCTTTGTTAAATATGTGCCTTCGGAAGAATGGGTGATTTTTATCATGGTGCTGGCATTTTTTGCACATGGCCTATGGATTACCAATTATATTACCGCAATCAGTGATACTTTCGGTCAATCTATCACCTCTACAGTTATTGGACTATCGGGAACTGCAGGAGCACTGTCCTCAGTATTAATAAATCCCCTGATGGGTAAAATCATAGGAAACTATTCCTATGACCCCATGTGGATCTATTCGGGACTGATGTATCCCCTGGCATTTATCCTGTTCATTGTCCTGATGCCCAAAATCAGGCAGCTGGACTATTTGCCAACGGTATGATCTTTTTATCTTCAAATAGCTTATGCCATAACTAAACTTTAAAAATTCACAATCAGATTATATGAATTTAAACATTAAGAAAGAACCGCAACGTATCGGAGTATTTGGAGTAGGGTATGATGTTTATTGGGGACAGTTCGATGGACTCCTGGATGAGCTGATGGCAAAGCATGCTGTTTTCTTAGAAAAGCTAAGCGGTAAAGGGGCTGAGTTGATTGATTTCGGGATGATCGATAATCCTAAAAAAGCCTATGAAAAGCTAAAGGATATGCAGGCAGCAAATTTGGACCTAATCTTCTGCAATATGCTGACTTATGCCACATCAGGAACATTTGGGATTATTGTAAAGACGCTGACCATACCCATTGTCCTGGTAGCCATGCAACCCAGAAAAGCACTGGATTATTCAAAAGCTTCAACCTATATGCAATTGGTAAACGATGATATTTGTTCGGTACCTGAATTTGCAGGTGTTGCTGTTCGAATGGGCAAGAAAGTTCCGGATATGATTATTGGAACTTTGTATGACGATAGTCATGTGGATGAAAAGATTGATGAATACTGTCGTATTGCTAAAGTATTACACGACCTAAAAAATGTTCATTTAGGGCATATTGGTCATCCAATCAATGCCATGTTGGATATGCATACGGATGCGACCATGCTTACTTCGGCCTTTGGAGCCCATGTGGTGCAGTGCGAGGCAAATGAAATCAAGTCTTGTTATGACATAGTAACGGAAGAAGAAATTAAGGCAAAAGAGCAACTGATTTTAGATTTCTTTGATACGCCCGACCCTGTTTCGGATCCCATTTCCATGAAATTGCAGGATGATGATCTTCGTATTGCTGCAAAAGTGAGCATTGCCTTAGAAAAATTCGTTATTGAACGAAATATTGACGGTCTGGCTTATTACTACGATGGACCGCCGGATAGTGAATTAAGATCGGTGATGTCCAATTTAATTGTTGGAAATTCCATTCTCACATCCAATGGCTTTCCAATGTGTGGCGAATCGGATTTGAAAACCTTGATTGCTATGTTAATCATGGATCGCTTGGGTTGTGGAGGTAGCTTTGCTGAGTTCCACCCTGTAGATTTCAATGAAGATTTTGTACTTGTTGGACATGATGGTCCGCATAATATTTCAATTGCGGATGGTAAACCAATTCTAAGGAGTCTGAAAAAATATCACGGTAAACCTGGTAAAGGTGCTGGCGTAGAATTTAAAATCAAAGAAGGCCCAATTACTATGCTCTCCATCAGTTCCACTTATGACGGAAAGTTTAAGTTCGTTATTGCAGAGGGGCAATCGGTTAAAGGTGCAATTCCTCCAACAGGAAATACCAATACAAGAGGTCATTTTAAGCCCGATGTCAGATCGTTCTTATATAAATGGATGGCTGAAGGACCTACCCATCATTTTGCATTGGGGGTAGGTAAACATGCCCGGAGTCTTGCCAAAATTGCCAATTATTTGAATATCGAAGCCGTAATTGTAACTGAAGAATAGTTAAGATCTTGCAGACAGGCGATATCGAAAGCCATTTACAAAAGTTTGTTGCAGTTTTGCATAATCAATCGTAATATTGCAATATATCATTAAGAAAATAACAGAATATACCTACCAATGAAAAATATCCTTGTTCTCTGCACCGGCAATAGCTGCAGAAGTCAGATCGCTGAAGGTTATCTTAGACATTATGCGGGTGATAATGCAAAGATCTACAGCGCCGGAATTGAGACTCATGGGGTAAATCCAAGAGCCATTAAAGTGATGGCCGAAGATCATATCGATATCTCAAAACATACGTCGAACAATGTAAATGAGTATCTGGATATCCCCTTCGATTTTGTGATCACCGTTTGTGATAATGCGAATGAGGCCTGCCCTTACTTCCCCGGAAATGTGGAACGTTTTCATTTTAATTTCCCGGATCCGGCGAAAGCCAAAGGAACAGAAGAAGAGATTATGGAGGAGTTCAGGAGGGTGAGGGAGATGATAAAGGTGTATTCAGCGGAGTTTATACAAAAGCAAATTAGGTAATTGAGAGAATTTGATAATTAGATAATTAGCAAATGCTCAGGAAACAGCTCAAGAAATATAAAATTAGGAATTTTTGCTACTGACCCTAAAGGAGTCAAATGATGGCAACCCTTGGGATTAGAGAATATAAAAATAAACAAACAAATTGACCCGATAATTATCGGGATGTTAAGTAGCAAATGTATCTATAACCAGAAACCAGCATGCCAGCAACAAACTGTGCTCCTGCACATCAACGGAAAAAACTAGGCTTCCTCGACCGCTATCTCACCTTATGGATATTTCTTGCTATGGCAATCGGCGTAGCAATAGGCCATTTTATACCTTCCGGCGCTGGATTTATTAATTCCTATTCGAGTGGTACCACGAATATTCCCCTCGCTATTGGATTGATTCTGATGATGTATCCTCCATTTGCGAAAGTAAAATATGAGAACCTGCGAGAAGTGTTCCGGAATACAAAGGTTCTAAGTGCTTCCCTGATTTTGAACTGGATCATCGGTCCGGTCCTGATGTTTTTTCTTGCAATAACTTTTCTCGCTGATAAACCTGAATACATGGTCGGTTTAATCTTAATCGGACTTGCCCGCTGCATTGCGATGGTGATCGTATGGAATGAACTTGCGGATGGCAGCCGGGAATATGCTGCCGGTTTAGTAGCCTTAAACAGTATTTTCCAGGTGTTTTTATACAGTGTTTATGCTTATGTATTCATTACACTCCTACTTCCGGTCTTTGGCTTTGAGGGTTCAAAGGTGAATATTACAATGGGGGAAATTGCGAAATCAGTCGGGATCTATCTGGGTTTGCCCTTCGCAGCAGGAGTAATCAGCCGCTATGGGCTGATTCGTTTAAAAGGGGAGGACTGGTACGAACAAAAGTTCATCCCTTCAATCTCAGCAATCACCCTGATCGCATTACTTTTTACTATTATTGTTATGTTTAGTCTGAAAGGTGAATTAATCGTACAAATCCCTTTTGATGTGGTCAGGATTGCAATACCACTGCTCATTTACTTTGCCCTCATGTTCCTGGTTAGTTTCTTTTTTGCAAAGGCATTAGGTGCTGACTATTCACAAAATGCGTCCATCGCCTTTACAGCAGCCGGAAATAACTTTGAGTTAGCCATTGCAGTAGCAATTGGAGTATTCGGAATTAACTCAGGTCAGGCATTTGCAGGAGTAATCGGCCCGCTGGTAGAAGTCCCGGCTCTAATAGCATTGGTTAATGTTGCATTCTGGCTTCGGAAAAAATATTACAAACCTGTAGACAGTATTGAATGAGGATTGCCCTGTTCTCTGACATTCATGCCAACCTTCCGGCATTTGAGGAATTGTTGAAAGATCTTGACAGTAAAAAAGCAGATGCAATTTATTGCCTGGGTGATCTGGTGGGCTATAATATATGGCCAAATGAGATTATTTATGAGATCCGGAAACGGGGTATTGCAACTCTTGTAGGAAATCATGACCTGAAAGTTAAAACCTTGTCTCAAATCAGCACAGAAGAATTGGCTGGAACCGGGAAAGATTATGCCTATCATATCATTGAACCAGAAAACAGAGCATACCTTCTAACTCTCCCTTCACACATTAAACTGGAGTTTAAGCTGGATGGTCAAATAATAAACCTGCTAATGGTTCATGGAAGTCCGAGAAGTGTAGATGAATATGTTCTTGAAAATACCGATTCTGTTTACGTGACAGAACTGATGAATGAATCAGGTGCAAACATCTTATGTGTGGGCCATTCCCATATACCCTATCACCGGATTATCAGTCGGGACAAGCAAGTAATCAACATTGGCTCGGCAGGAAAGCCCAAAGATGGAAATCCACAGGGATGTTATGTGATGCTTACTCTAAATGAATCTGCTCATGATCCCATTAAGGTAGATTTCATTCGTTTTGATTATGATGTAGAAAAAGCAGCAAATGGGGTTGAACAGAGTCCATTGCCGGATGAATTTGCCGAAAGGCTGAGAAAGGGGATTTGATATAGCTCATTTTGTCTGAACTATGATTTTTATGATTAGAGTAATTTACTTGATTTATACATTCATATTAATCAAGTAAATCACCTGAATCATAGTTCAGACGAAGAATATTACTACAATTCAGAATAAATTACCTTATCCCCCAATTTCAGTTCGGTTATATATTTGGTTCCTTTTACCGGACTAAATCCACTAAAGAAATTAGATTTTAAATAAAGTACACTTACTTCACGATTTTGTAATTCCTTTTGCAGGGTATCCGGATCTAATCCCTTCTGCAAGCCATGGTTTATGTAGAAAATCCCCCCGGCATTACCAAGCTCAAAAATTATGTTATCCTCAGAACCCTTCTTAACTTTATCTACGGTTGAAAGGATAACAATAGAATTATCTCTGCTGACCGAGATCGGACGGAATACCAGGTACAGCAAAGCAATGATTAATAAAGTAAATATTAGTATACCTGGTTTACCTGAGAGATTTTCCATAACGATTTGGTCTGGTTATCAGCAAGATAATAAATAAATCGGAGAAATGCATGGGCGTCAAGCAGCAAAGAATAAAGACACAAATACGATCGAAATGCTAAAGATTTAGGTTCAGAATATGAGATTAAAGGAAGGAACAATTTTTCTCTGTGGGTTACTTGGAGCAGCATTTTTTGTAATAACATCACTTATAGCAGGCTTTATTGCAGAAAATTATAATCCTGTACTGCAGCTCATCAGTGAGTCCATGTCCCAAGACCGACCATTCTCAAAGGAGATTCGATATTTCGGTTATATTCCATCCGGAATACTGCTCATGATATTTGCCCTTGCAGCACCCATTAATATGCCCGCATCAAAGCAAATCAGATTCAGTTTTTATGGAGTTGCTTTATTTTATGGTCTTGCCACAATTCTTGTTGGAATTTTCCCTTGTGAAGCCGGTTGCAATAAGGAAATGATCAATCCGGGTATCGCCCAAATCATCCATAATCTAAGCGGGCTCTTCACGTATATTGGAACTCCTGTGTGCATTTTAATCATTGGTTTTGGATTGAAATATGCCAATACCCGTAGACGTTTATCGCAGGTCTCCATTTTACTTGGCTTCAGTTCAGCTATATTTGTTCTTGTTTTGTTTGCGAACCCATTAAGCCTATATGCAGGATTAATTCAGCGAATCATTGAAGGAATTTTCGTGCTATGGATTGTTGGGTGTTCGATTTCTATCAAGAATCATAAAAATAGGAAAAGTGACTGACGAATTTATCTT
>CAZTRY010000008.1:46985-51390 GCA_964616525.1 uncultured Sphingobacterium sp.
GGAAAGTAGATTTCGTCAGTCGCAGGCTTTCCCAAGTGACTGACGAATTTAATTGGAAGGCGCCCAGGTAAATTCGTAAGTCTGATAGTTTTTGGGGTTGAATATTCTTTCATCCCGGCCTGACCTCATCAACAGCAATAAAAGTTTACGGTAAAATTGCTGCCGGGATATCAGGACCGGGTGAAAATTTCAGGGATATTCCATACAATATCCCAAATCAACATTTTATTTGATGTTCATGTTGTCAAATCAAAACACCTGAGGCGCATATTATTTAGTATTTTGCCCGGGACAGGTATATCCACCCTCCACAATCCAGGGCGCTCTGTCCTTATAAATTTGTTGATCTGAAGGTGCCCATGTTCCCAATCCATCGACATATCTGTTAAACATGCAGAATGCTGCAGCAATCAAAACGGTATCATGGATCTCCTGATCTGTTGCACCTTCGGCAATAGCATCCAGAATTTGCCGGTGCTCAACCATTTTTCCACCTCGCTGCACTCTTCCTGCAATTTCAAGCAAGGCTTTCATTTTGGCAGAGATCGGTGCTTCTGTAAAATTACTTTTCACCTGCTTAATCAATTCACCATTAGAATCTTCCAAATGTGCAGATGCCACTGCCCCATGTACACTCTGACAGAAAAAACAGTCGTTAAGGGAGGATACATACGTCGCAATCATTTCTCGCTCACCTTTAGTCAGGCTGCTCTCCCTGCACAAGAGTACGTTTGCTATTCCGTTAAGTGCATCAGCAGCCTGTTGATCGTAGGCCATTAATCCCCGTATTCCAGGGAGTTCATTCTTCAAATCAATATATGCCATATTATTCCTGTTTTGGTAAAGTATAACCATTGGCCATCCGCTCTCCCATTGCTTCATATGCTTCAGGCTCAGTCGGTGTGAGACTCGCCAATCCATCCACATAGCGATTGAACATACAGAAGGATGCCGCGATCAGCACGGTATCATGGATCTCCTGTTCAGAAGCTCCTTCATTTTTTGCATCGGAAATATCATCGGAGCTAACCGTTCTGGCATCCTTCTGAACCCTTGCGGCAATGCTGAGCAGGGCTTTCAGCTTTGCTGAAATTGGGGCGTTCAGATAATCCTCCAATACAAAATCAACAATACCTTTTTCATCCTTATAAAGGTATCTTGCAGCAGCAGCATGGCTGCTCATACAAAACATACAATCGTTTTTTGAAGAAACATAACTTGCAATTAATTCCCTTTCAGCCTCTGAAAGTGTTGATGGACCGCGAAGTAAGGCCTGGGCAAGCTCATACAGAGGCTTACCCGTTTCGGGTCTGAACATCACGAGGCTCCTGATTCCGGGAACCCCTTCGGGTACGTTGATATGTGCCATTATAGATTTTTATTTAAACTTGAATCTGAATGGGCTACAGCCTCCGGAGAGTAGAATGTAACCAACAGACCTATTAAAAATGTAATTGAAAAAACCAGTACTGCGTTCCCATACCCACCCATAACATGGACCAGTGCTCCTACGAAGAATACCACAATTGCCGTTGCCAGTCTGCCGATATTAAAGCAGAAACCGGTAGCAGTCGCACGAATCTTCGTCGGGAACAGTTCAGGCAGATAGGAAGATAATGTCCCCTGACTAATGCCAAAGAAAAGTGCCAGAAAAGCACATTCAGGATAGATGATCGTGCTGAAGGTTTGATTTGTTTTAAAAATGATGAAGCACATCGCAAAACAACCAGCAAAGGTAATGAGCAAGGTTTTTCTATGCCCCATATAGTTGATCAGAAATCCTGAAAAGGAGCCCCCCACTATTCCTCCGCTTCCAAGGATCATCATGGTAATCCCACGCTCAGTCTGACCCTGCCCCGGATCTGAGAAAAGACTTTGCACCCAGGTTGGCATCCATGAAAATATAGCCCAGAGACCAATGATCATCGAACCAAAGATGAGAGAGCCCTGTATCAGATTCTTCTTATTGTGACTTTCGAACAAAGCCAGGTATTTTGAAGGTTCTTCTTTAATTAGTGATTCCAGTTTCAGCTGCGTCCATTCCTTTGATTCCCTGATCAGAATTAAAGCAGCAAATGCCCCCACCAGCGGGATAAAACCGGGAAGGAATGCCAGTCGCCAGTCGGAAAAGAAGTTATTGGCAATTCCTGTTGAAATAATCCCAATGGGAAAGGTAACAGCCAGCACTCCCAGGGCAATGGCCCTTGACTTTGCAGGCCAGACTTCAGCGACCAGTATAGTAGCCAGTACCAGTGTTCCCCCAACTCCCAATCCAGAGAAAAACCTCAGCAGAATAACCATCTGCCAGCTGTCTGAAAAGCTGATCATGATATTAAGCACAGCGTACATACTCACAGCAATGACAAAAGCCCTGATCCTGCCAATCTGATCGCCCAGAAATCCAAATAATATTCCGCCAAAGGTCCAACCGAGCAGGAACATTGAACCGATGTAAGCACTTACCTCATTAAGATCATCAGCACTCACATCAGAGATTAGTTCTTTAACCACCACCGGCAGGTAAACAGGCATCAGAGTAGAGAAATATCCCCCAAAAGCATAACAGATCACACAAATGGCGAATAAGAGATTCCTGCTCCCTGCAGGACCTATGATATCCTTTCTTGTTGCTGACATGATCTTATTTCAGGAGTTCATCAAAAGTCAGAGAGATATAATACACTCCTCCAACTGCTGGTGAACCATAAGCCTGTACATTGTATTTATTGCTTAGGTTGGTTCCCCCAATCTTCAGAACAGATTTAGCCGCAGGTATTTTTAAGCTAACCTGTGCGCCCAATTGTCCGTAAGCCTCTATCCTGCCCGGTTGAAGATCACTGAAAGATCCTACCCAGTTGAAAGCCGACTGCCAGCGGTAATTCATACTAAAACCCATATTTTTAAATAAATTCCGGTTTGAAAGGATCAGGTTTGAGACAAATTTCGGGGTATTGAATGCAGGAATATTATTGGGATTAGCACCTTTAAGATCAAAGGAGGTCCAGGTGGTATTTCCTGTCAACTGATAGCTTTTAGGGAAATAATAAGTTAATCCCAGTGATGAACCCTGAGCACTCACTTTATCTGAAGCATTAGTATATAATTGATAAGCTTGAGCTTGTCTGTTCAGAATTTCCATCGCTGCAGCAGGATTAGGTGTGCCATCGGCACCTAATACCGGGCTTGTCGGACTTATAACTACCTGATTCAGAATAAAATCTTCGTAGTTACTGTAATAATAGTTAATATCGATAAAGAGCTTCTCGCTGATTAGTCCTTTATAACCAATCTCATAACTTTCAATCTGCTCAGGTTTGATATAGGCCACATCAGACTTCTTAAGAAGATGTTTGTTATTAGCAATAGCAGTTGGAGGAGGAGTCCCTGATCCGACAGCAGCACCAAAGGCAGCGCCAAATGCCCCCACTGAGCTTGAGGTATATGAATTACTGTAAGCGGGTAAACCTGCGCTGTTTTGGGGGGTACCTCCAAGGATAGTGATCGGGCCTACAAATAATTTGATATACTGGTCAACAGGAGTAGGATTCCTGAATCCGGTTTGAAATGATGCCCGGAAATTATGATTCTTTACCGGCGAGAAAACAGCAGAAACTCTTGGCGTAAAACTTCCCTTGAAGTTTTCATTCTTATCGTAACGAGCAGAAGCAACCAACTTAAACTTATCCTCAAAAAGCAATTTGGACAGCTGCAGGAATGCGCCGTATTCACTGATTGTTATTTCCTTGTTCTTATCGTCAAGCAGGGTTCCGTTGGTAAACATGTCAAACTTACGGAGATTACCTCCGGCAAGTACATCCATAAACTTTACTGCTTTGCTGAAATCATATTGTCCTTCGGCATGATAGAGTTTACTGTTACTGAATATTCCGGCTCCGGTAAGACCCTGGATAAACTGATACTTATCTTTCATGGCCTCAAATTCGGCAGTGCCGGGTAAAAACCTGCCCTGATCGGCAAATCCACGGGCTATAGTATGATTATTTGCTGTAATTCCGGTGATGTTTCCTTTATAGGCTGCTTCATATCGTGAAAACCAGATCGCATCGGCCACATTCGGACTTACCTTATTCCCGTTTAAATCCTGAACCCATTCCTGATTCACCTTTTGTCCGAGGGTACGCGGATTATAAGAATCATGCGAGTTCTCAATGGTGGTGTATGCCCTGATAAAGAATTGACTACCTTTTAACTCCAATCTGTGTTGCTGCAGGGTGAAATTATTGATTGAAAAGCGACTGCTACCGGTATAGTTAGCCGTACCCTGACCAAAATTATATTGGTAAATCGCTTCCAGATTATCTGAAAGACGATAATGCAGCGCAGCATTCATCTTCAGATTATTAACCTTATAATCAGTTAAATAACGCTCCTCATATCCTGTTCT
>CAZTRY010000008.1:51490-60661 GCA_964616525.1 uncultured Sphingobacterium sp.
GCCGCATCGGTATAGCTATCATTCAGGTGATTTACCCCTAATTTGGTTTGGACACTTAAACCCTGATATTGAAAAGGATCCTTGCTTTTCATCATCAGAACCCCGTTGAATGCTACCGGCCCGTAAAGTGCTGAAGCAGCGCCGGGAATAAGCTCTGCGCTTTCGGCATCAAGATCCGAAAGCCCAAACAGGTTACCTACAGAGAAGTTTAATCCCGGAGTCTGATTATCCACCCCGTCTACCAGCTGAAGAAAACGTCCGGTGCCAATACCTCCAAAACCACGTGTATTAATAGACTTAAAGTTCAGTCCGGAGGTGACAACATCCAGTGATTTCAGAGATTGCAATCCTTCATAAAAACTAATTGACGGCGTTTCCCTGATAGATCTGAGATCCATTTTCTCAACTGTTACCGGCGATTGCATAATGTTCTCTTCCACTCTTGAAGCCGAGACGACTACCTCATCCATCAGTGTAGAGGCTGGCGAAAGTACCACTGTAATCTTGTCCGAAAACTCATTGATTATAATCTCCTGACGCACATAACCCAGGCCGGATACGATTAATGTAATCGGTAGTGGTAATTTAGTGCTTATTTGAAATTTGCCATCACTGTCAGTAATGGTACCGGCCAGCAGGCCTTTAATTGAAATACTCGCACCGGAAACCGGTTTTTTGCTTTCATTGTCGGTAACCGTTCCGCCTGCAATTCCATTCTGTGAAAAGGCTGAGAAGGGGATAAACAATGTGATGAACAATATATATAGTATGCTTGTTTTCATAAAATTTGATTTTAAGGTTTTTTAATTAATTGCGGGGATCTGAGATATCCCTGTTGAACAATTTTGTTTCCCAAAGTTTGGTAGTATGCAGGGTCACTAGGGGTGATACTGGCCAGGCCATCCACATATTTGTTGTACAGGCAAAATAAAGCGGCAATCAACACAGTATCATGGATTTCAAGATCTGTTGCTCCCAGAGATTTTGCATTTTCAATAATGGACGGACTAACTCTTTTGCCGGAGATTTGTACGTTCCTGGCAATTTCAAGCAGAACTTTCATCTTATCACTTACCGGTGCATTTTCAAGGTCATGCAGAACCATTTGAGTGGTATTGCATTCTCCAAGTAAAATATCTGCGGCGGCGGTATGTGCGGCAGTACAAAATTTGCATTCATTACCGGCCGATACTATGCTTGCAATAAGTTCACGTTCAGCCTGTGTTAATGTAGATTCACCCCTTAAAAGTATCTGGGTGAGATCTCTGATCGGATAGGCAGTATCCAATCGATATTCGAGCAAGCCCGTTATTCCGGGCAAATGCTCTTCCAAAGAAATATGTGGCATTTCGCTTCATAATAAATAATTAGAATAGCCCTGCCGTATCAGCCTGAATTGCATCATCTATTGCATGAATACATGATTAACAGGGAAATAAGTAGTTTACTTATCCCTTTAAATCATCCATTTCCAGCAATGGATAACAAATTGAATAAAGAGCTTTTAAGCCTTCAGTCAAAAATGAAAACAACAAGGAATTAATTACTCAGGAAACTATTTGAAAATAGCTCAGACCCAACAAGCCCTGCTCATCGGATATAAAGATAAACCTGAAAATATTAGGAAAGAAGCGATTCCGGAGGCGGGGCAAAAAGATAATAATGCCCGTTTTGAATAGAATTTACCACAAAACTATGCGGTGATTGATAATCCAGCACATATAGGTCTTTTAGTGAAATCTCAGAGTTTTTGAAGTAGTACTCAAGTTTAAATTGTTTGGCTCCGGATTTTTTGCTGGTACTTGCATCCAGGTCGTTGACCTTATTAAAATACTCAGCCCGTTTCTTTTCGATCAATGTTTTCTCCTTGTTCTCAATACAGATCAGGAAAAGTGTATCTCTGGCAATTTTGCGTTTAACGTATTTATATATGGTACCTTTTAAATTCACTTCACCCTCCATCGATTCAAAATCTTTGGAATCAGAAAGGTACGGAACGTTGAAAGGGAACTTCACCATGATCATATCTTTGTCCAAATCACTGCCATCCTTAATCTTTTCTGCCAATCGCTCATCCGCTGATTGGGTTAGAAAAAAGAAAAGCCCTTTGTAACCTGCTATATTAAACAGGAACAACAGAAGGAAAAATATTGCGGTTAACTTTCTCAAATTCAATGCAATGTAATAACAATAAAATTACATTTCAAAATTTCAGTTGAAAATGCTTAGGGGTTGTTAGTTTTTGGAGATTAGTTTTTCGTAAATATTACGCTTAATTTTGGCCATTTTCTTACATCTCACATCTCAACCCAGCACCTCCTCCAAAACCTCATGCGATCTTACCTGTCCGAAACCTTCAATGTGCAAACTATAATACTCAAGAATCTTTTCCACTAACTGTTTTCTTTGCGCCGGTGAAATATGCAGTTCAGCCAGATTGTCAAATTTGGAATTCAGTATTGAAGTCCAGAGCCTGGTTAATGGCTGCTCAAGGATCAGGGCATGGGGAGGCTGCATTTTGGAATAACAACCGTTCTTAAGATCAAAGTAGTCGGCATTGCCCGCTAAAGTGGTATCGGGATAGAACCCCAGAAAGCGGGTTAAGCGGAGCAGAAAGTACAGGTGAAAATTTGAAAGCCCTTGACTGATTCCATCCAGAATCTCAATGGCATGAAACAGAAATTCAAAAAGTATTTCATCCGATTCGTGCTGCCTGAGTGACTTGTAAAGCACCTCATTTAAAAACATGGTGATCGAGCTTTTTACAATATCATAGGGAATACTTAGAAAAACCGGCAGGTGCCTTAACTCCGAAACTCGTTGAATATTTCCGGAGCTTTTATGATAAACCACCATATCCAAAAGATGCAATGGCTGCAAACTATTCAGTTTGATTTTTGATTTAGGACGCTTGATTCCATTAATGAGGTAGGATTGTAAACCGAATTTTTCAGTAAAAATCTGAACTACCACACTGCTTTCAGAATAGTTGGTAGTTTTAAAAACAATCCCCCGGGTTTTATGAAGCATGGAAAATCTTTGGAAATAGTATCAGAATTCCGGTGATAATTGCCATCAAAGCTGCAATCAGAACCATTGCAGCTGCAATATCTTTGATCAGGCCTGCCTTGAAATTATATTCCGGTGAAACCAGATCAACAAGGGTCTCAATCGCAGTGTTCGCAAGTTCTGCCATCAATACAATGGCCATGGCGGCAATTATCCACAGCCATTCAGTTTTAGATAATTCCAGATAAAAGCAAAGTGCTGCAATACCAATAGCAACAAAGCAATGAACCCTGAAATTCAATTGGGTTTTAAAAGTGTATTTAATCCCATTGAAAGCAAAACCAAAACCCCCGAAAAAATTTTTCATTCTTTGTTAACTTGTATCGCCGTTGAATTCAAATAAGTTCAAAAGACTCCCTGATATCGAATTATCATATTAATAAAGTCCAAATTAAGAATTTTTGTAGTTTTACGGACTGATTTCGCCATTATCATAACCCGCGCAGCATGTGGAATAACTTTTCCAAAATTATACTTTCAAACCGGATTCCAATTCTTGTAGTATTTTTCGCTTTAACCATATTCATGGCCTGGAAAGCCAGCTTTGTTAAACTTTCTTATACCGGAAGTAAAATACTCCCGCAAACAGATTCTGCTTTTATCAGGTACAATGATTTTAAAAGCAGGTTTGGAGAAGACGGAAACATGATGGTTCTGGGTATAAGTACCCCCAAATTAATGAGCAAAGAATTGTTCAATGACTGGAGTTTACTGGCTTCAGAGCTTCAAAAACTGGAAGGAATCAAACAGGTACTTTCTGTAGCTAACCTTTATGATCTCCAGAAAGATACTTTAAATCAGCGTTTCGTTTTAAAACAGATCAGTGGAGGGCCCATACTTCGCGATTCGGAGATGGACAGTATTAAAAATCGTATTTACGAACTTCCATTTTATGAGGGTTTGATTTATAATAAGGAAAGTCAGGCTACATTGATGGCCATCAATTTCGATCATAAGATTCTCAATACGCCAAAACGTGGACCAATTATCAAAACGATTCTGGAAAAAGCCGATGCCCTGAGTAAAAAACACAAGATTGAAGTTCATTATTCCGGACTTCCTTTTATACGTACGGCAGTCAGCCAGCTGGTATCCAGAGAGTTTGTACTGTTTCTTGGCCTTTCAATTCTGGTTTCTGCTATCATTCTATTTATATTTTTCAGAAAACTATATCCTGTTCTGTTCCCGATTATTCTGGTGATTGTTGGTGTAATCTGGAGTCTTGCAACACTGGTGATGTTTGGCTACGAGATCACCATGCTTACTGGATTGATTCCGCCACTGATCGTAATCATTGGAATCCCTAACAGTATACTGCTGCTGAATAAATATCATAATGAGCTGAGAAAACATGGCGATAAAGACAAGGCTTTACATGTCACAATATTGCGAATCTCAGAAACGACGCTGATTGCCAATGTTACAGCAGCAATCGGATTTGGAGTTTTGTTCTATACGGGTAGTGCCCTACTGGTCGAATTTGGAGTTGTTGCAGCATTGAACGTAATGGCCACCTGGTTTATCTGCCTTTGCCTGATCCCTATCATTTTCAGTTATCTTCCTGTTCCTAAACTCAAAGCACAGGAGGATCATGACAATGGTTTTCTGCATAAGCTGCTGGTAAAGACCGACTTTCTGGTACATGAGCGTAGTCATTTGATCTATGTTGGCACGATAGTAATCACCCTGATCTCCCTGATTGGTGTAATGCAGATCAATGTAAATGGTTATGTTGTTGATGATCTCCCTCAAAACTCTCCGATAAACCGTGACCTGAAGTTCTTTGAAAAGAATTTTGAAGGTATTCTGCCACTGGAAGTGAGTATTGATACCCGTAAAAAGAATGGTGTACTAAATCTTTCAACCATCAAAAGGGTAGATAGAATGGAAGAGATGATCTCAGCCTATCCTGAGTTTTCGCGTTCAGTTTCTTTAAATAAGGCATTAAAATATGCTTCGCAGGCATTCTATAATGGGGATCCCCAATTTTTCCGCATTCCGAATGATATGGAGAAAAATTTTGTCCTTTCTTATCTCGCAAATTCAGGCGGGAACAGTGATATGTTAAAGGGTTTTATCGACAGCAATAAACAGGTAGCAAGAGTCAGTTTTCAGATGGCTGATGTTGGCTCAAAACGCATGAATGTGCTGATGGAAGAATTAAAACCGCGTATCGACTCAATTCTAAATCCGAATAAATTTGATGTCTTACTGACCGGCTCGAGTATCATTTTTTCGAAAGGAACAGATTATATGCTGAAGCACCTGATGGAAAGTATCATGCTGGCCATCTTTCTGATCTCAATGCTTAGATTGTTCCAGTTCAGAGACCTCAGGATCATGTTCATCTCGTTATTGCCTAATATTATTCCATTGATCATTACAGCCGGGCTTATGGGCTTTTTCAATATTCCGCTTAAACCCTCTACCATTCTGATATTTACAATTGCTTTCGGACTTGCATCCGATCAGACCATTTACTTCCTGACCAGATATCAACAGGAATTACAATCGACGGATTTCCCAACTACAAAGGTTATCTCAGACACCATCCGTGAAACCGGGGTAAGTATGACCTATATTGCACTCGTTCTCTTTTTCGGATTCGGGATCTTTACCGCATCCACCTTTGGCGGTACTATGATACTGGGATTACTTTTGTCTATCACATTGATTATTGCGCTGATATCCAACCTGACGCTCTTACCTGCCCTGCTGGTACAGATTGATAAGCGAAAAAGAAGAAAGATTGCGAAAGCTAAGGGAGAAACCTGGGATATTTAATTGACAGTTGATAATTGACAGTTGACAATTGACAGTTATCGGATTGACAGTTATCGGATTGACATGGAGCGGGATGTCATCTGTTCTAAGGTGCTCCTGCGCAAGCTCTGAAAATTAAATGAAGAACGCA
The DNA here is from genome assembly GCA_964616525.1 of uncultured Sphingobacterium sp. Classification (GTDB taxonomy): domain Bacteria; phylum Bacteroidota; class Bacteroidia; order Sphingobacteriales; family Sphingobacteriaceae; genus Daejeonella. The sequence goes on from CAZTRY010000008.1 coordinate 57,474, forward strand.
TACGAAAGGCCTGCGCTATTAGACAAATCTTAGCAAACCTATTCTTCTGTTTCTGAAGATCGTTCTTTCAGTATGGCCTTGCGATCCATTTTACGGATCAAACTATAAATCACCAGCAAAAAACCTGCGCCAAATGCAACTGTTCCTATGATCATTGCCCAGCCATATTTGAACTCATCACCTTCCATCAGGTAATATCCAAGGAAGTTAAATGCAATTCCGATCAGGATCAACCAGAGGCCGCGACGCATATATTTATTACCCATAGAACTCAATCCGTTTGATACAAAGGTAAGCAAAATTCATTTTTTGAATTCAGTCCCGCGTAACGCGGATTAATGATTTCAAAAATCTGCATTTTAAGGCTTAAATTTCTTAACTTTGCATCCTTAAATTTTGGGAGTTAAAGCACTGATGTACAAAGAATATAAGCAACTTGATCTATCAAAAACCGGGAAAGAGATCTTAGATTACTGGAAACAAAACCAGGTATTCGATAAAAGTATTTCCAACCGTCCTGCTACTAAACCTTATATCTTTTATGAAGGGCCTCCATCTGCAAACGGGATGCCGGGAATACATCATGTGATGGCCCGTTCCATCAAAGATATTTTTTGTCGTTATAAAACCCTGAAAGGCTATCGTGTAGAGCGAAAAGGCGGCTGGGACACTCACGGTTTGCCAATTGAACTGGCGGTTGAGAAAAAGCTGGGAATTACAAAAGATGATATTGGCAAAACGATTAGTGTAGACGATTATAATTCTGCCTGCCGAACTGAGGTGATGAAATACACCGACGTTTGGAACGACCTGACAGAGAAAATGGGTTATTGGGTTGATCTTGAAAATCCCTACATCACTTATGAAAATGAATATATTGAAACGCTATGGTGGATCCTGAAGCAGTTTCATAAGAAAGACCTTTTGTACAAAGGTTATACTGTTCAGCCTTACTCTCCTGCTGCCGGTACCGGATTAAGTTCTCACGAATTGAATCAGCCAGGCACCTACAAAATGCTTAAGGATACTTCCATCGTTGCCCAGTTCCATTTAAAAAGGGATCAGGATCATCCGCTGTTGGATAAAATCTTTGAGTATGCAGACGAGGATACCGTAATACTAGCCTGGACAACTACCCCATGGACCCTGCCATCAAACTGTGCCCTGGCTGTAGGAGCTTCTATCACTTATGTAAAAATCCGCACCTTCAATCCATATACCTTCCAGCCGGTCAGTGTGATTCTGGCAAAGGATCTGGTTTCAAAATACTTCAAAGAGGAAAACAAAGCTATATCCCTTGACGAGTATAAAGCTGGCGATAAAATAATTCCATGGAATCTGGTCGCTGATTTTAAGGGTTCTGACCTTGTCGGACTGCGTTATCATCAGCTAATGCCTTACGTAAGCAATGCTGATCTTGAGAAAAATGCGTTCCGTGTTATTCCCGCCGACTTTGTAACAACTGAAGATGGTACAGGCATTGTGCATACGGCTTCTGTCTTTGGCGCGGATGACTTCAGGGCAGCACGTGAAAACAACGTGCCATCAGTAATGATTTCAGACGAAAAGGGAAATGAATTACCGCTGGTCGACAAACAGGGACGGTTTGTGCAAGAGGTTACTGATTTTGCCGGAAGGTTCGTAAAAGAAGAATATTACACTGATGAAGAGCGCAAAGACCCGGATTTCAGGCCAACTGACGTACTCATCGCGATCAAATTAAAAGAAGAGAATAAGGCTTTTGATGTCAAGAAATATGAGCACAGTTACCCGCATTGCTGGCGTACCGATAAGCCTGTGCTATATTATCCTTTGGATAGCTGGTTTATTAAAACCACAGCAGTAAAAGACCGCCTTGTAGAACTGAACAAGACGATTAACTGGAAGCCGGAATCAACCGGAACCGGCCGTTTCGGAAACTGGCTTGAAAACCTGGTAGACTGGAATCTATCCCGTTCAAGATACTGGGGTACACCCCTGCCAATCTGGAGAACTGCTGACGGGACTGAAGAAAAATGCCTAGGATCTGTTGAAGAACTCAGATCTGAGATCAAAAAAGCAGTAGACGCTGGATTTATGGATGCTGCATTTGAGATCAAAGATATGCACCGTCCTTATGTGGATGACGTAGTCCTTGTTTCCAATTCAGGTAAGAAAATGTTCCGTGAAACAGACCTGATCGATGTCTGGTTCGACTCCGGTGCGATGCCGTATGCACAATGGGGCCTGCCTCCAACTGCAGAAGGCAAAAGCGGCAATATCAGTCCGGAGGCATTTTTAGAATACTGGAATAAACAGGCAGGATCTGATGGCGAGCCCGGTTCAATTTACCCAGCTGATTTTATTGCAGAGGGAGTTGATCAAACCCGTGGATGGTTCTTTACCCTGCATGCTATTGGGGTAATGCTTCATGATAGCATTTCATTCAAAAATGTCGTTTCAAATGGTCTTGTGCTCGACAAGAATGGAAATAAGATGTCCAAACGTCTGGGAAATGCTGTTGATCCATTTGAGACCATCGAAAAATATGGTGCTGATCCTACCAGATGGTATATGATCAGTAATGCATCCCCATGGGATAACCTGAAATTCAATATTGAAGGAATAGATGAGGTTCGCCGTAAGTTTTTCGGAACCCTGCACAATACCTACGCATTTTTCGCACTTTATGCCAATATTGACGGATTTAGCTACAAAGAGGATGATGTCAAAGCCCGGCCTGAAATCGACCGCTGGATCATTTCCTTATTGAATTCCCTGAGTCTGGAGGTAGATAAATATTATGCTGATTTTGAGCCAACCCGTGCTACCCGTGCTATTCAGAATTTTGTGGATGAACACCTGAGTAACTGGTATGTGCGTTTATGCCGCCGCCGTTTCTGGAAAGGTGAATATACTGAAGACAAGATTTCAGCATACCAGACACTTTACACCTGTTTGAGTACCATTGCCAAATTAATGTCGCCTGTTGCACCATTTTTTAGCGATCGGCTGTTCATTGATCTGAATAAAGCTACGGGTAAAGAAGAAGTTATTTCTGTTCACCTGACTGATTATCCGGTTTATAATGAAGCGCTGGTAGACAAAAATCTGGAAGAACGCATGGCTTTGGCACAGGATATATCCTCGCTGATACTCTCACTTCGTAAAAAGGTAAGTATCAATGTAAGGCAGCCATTGAGTAAAGC
>CAZTRY010000009.1:0-59096 GCA_964616525.1 uncultured Sphingobacterium sp.
CAAGCAAATGGTCAATAGTATCAATTCCTTCGGGATTGATCTCCAGTTCCCTGTGCAGCCGGATCATTCTTTCCAGTCTTTCCAGCTGCTCTTCCGGAATATAATCGGTCTGCTGAACTTGTACGATTTCAATCAATCCAAATTCCTTCAGATTGCTTAGGAATGCAAATTCAATGTTATGGTAAACACAAAATTCGCTTGCAGAAATTAAGTTTGCCTTAGCCATGGCCTTATTTTCTAAGATTTGATAATTCCCTAAATAATTCCTTCTCCTTTTCGCTGAGGTTTGATGGGATCTTTACAGTATAAGTAATATACAAGTCCCCAAACTGGCTTTCATTTTTATAAACCGGAAAACCCTTCCCCTTGAGTTTTACTTTGGTTCCGTTTTGAGTTTCAGGCTTTACAGGTAGTTTGACCTTGCCAGTCATGGTGTCTACAGTGATTTCAGCACCGAGAACAGCAGTGTAAAGATCGATTTCAACATTTTTGTATAAGTCATTTCCCATACGCTTGAATTCCGGATCGTTTGCAATGGAGAAAGTGATAAAAAGATCCCCATTCGGTCCACCGTTAATTCCGGAGCCGCCATGTCCTTTTATTTTGATTGTTTGCCCATTCTCAATTCCCGCCGGTATAGTGAGTCTGATATTTTTACCATTAACGGTAATGGTTTGTTTCTGAGTAGTATAGACATCCCTTAAATTAAGACGAAGTTCAGCGTTAAAATCCTGTCCTTTAAAATTTGCCTGTCTGCTTTGCCCTGATGATTTTCCAAACATAGAACTGAAAAAATCTGAGAAGTCCTGATCACTGAATGAGCCTGTATAGCCTTGTTGTCCCGTACTTCGACCGCCAGCCGGTCTGCCTTGTCCGGATGATTGAAACTGATCGGCATGCTTCCAGTCTTTTCCGTACTGATCGTATTTTTTACGCTTTTCAGGATCACTCAAAACCTCATTTGCCTCATTAATCTCCTGAAATTTCTTTTGTGCATCCTTATCATTTGGGTTAACATCAGGATGATATTTTCGCGCCATTTTTCGATAGGCCGCTTTGATATCTTTATCTGTTGCAGATTTAGTTATTCCAAGTGCCTGGTAGTAGTCGATAAATGCCATGTATAATAGTAATCAAAATTATATTATAAAAATACGGATAAGTTTGGGATGTTGAGGTTCCCGCTTTCGCGCGAATGGTAATTATCAGATCCGAAATCAGCCTTCTAATTGCCCAGGTGATTTCGTTAATCCCAAATGAGACCTTATTGCCCTACACATTCAATTTTCCACCCTAATCTTGATCAGTCGACCCCGAAGGTGGTCGTATGTTTATAGAAATGCCGTGCAACCCAGTTTCCCGACCCCGAAGGTGGTCGCATGTATAATTCTCACATACGACCACCTTCGGGGTCGGATTTTGTATCCATGTAATTCTATAAACATTTGACCCATTCTGGGTCAGTAGGGAAATAGCTATGTGTAGGTTTCCATGATATAAGTCACATCTTCTGTTTGTTGTTTTCCTCCAACAAAAGGAAATACTCTCGCAAAGACGCAGAGACGCGAAATATATCTTCCAAAATGAATGATTTATATTTAAGACTTTGCGTCTTTGCGAGAGGAAAAACCGTGTTCATAGAATGGGGTGGCGGGTCAAGCCCGCCATGACAGTCGAATGGTGGGGGATGGAGGAGATTCCGGCTCGGGGGCCGGAATCGTATTCACCCTGCTAGCCGCATATCCGATGAGAAAGGAATATGGCATTTCAACAAGCAATAATAGCAGCATTATCTTACCCATCTAAACCGGATCGAAGCGATAGCTTTTTGCCTGTAGAATTAAGAATGTTGGAATAATTGTCATGGCAAAAACTTAAGCGTAGAGCCGGACTGAACCAAGCGATGGGCAGAGGCACTGTTTTCCAAAAATTTATAGAAACATTTGGTGCCAACCTCATTAATTGCACAAGTTTAATTGCCCAAGATCTAAAATTGTTTAATCTCTAATTTTACCTCAATGCCCCAATAACTCTTCATCTATGTGCATTTTCCTTCCCTCTGGTCGGCCTTATCTCCGTACCAAAGCACCCCAATCCCTTTCATTTCTTCTCATTTTACCTCAATGCCCCACCAGATCGTCACACATGTGCACTTTCCTTGAAATTAATTTTTTTGCATTTTTTTTCTTCCTGATGCAACTAATTGCTGCTTCTAATCATCTTACCTTTAAAGCATATGAATTTGGACCGGACATTTACAATAGATAGTTTGCTGGATGGGTGCAAAAAAGGTGATCGAAAAGCACAGGAGAGCCTTTACAAAGCACTTGCTTCCAAAATGATGGGGGTCTGCATGCGATATGCGAAAGACACTTTTGAGGCAGAGGATATCCTTCAGATGGGTTTTGTTAAAGTATTTCAAAAGGTTACCGAGTTTAGAAGTGATGGCTCATTTGAGGGATGGATTAGAAGGATAATGGTTAATACTGCGATTGAAACGTATCGTAAGAATCTGAGAAGTTTGAATGTGGTAGATATTGATGAGGTCTATGATCAGCCGCAATCAACCTTTGATATGGGTAAGCTGGAATTGAATGATTTGATGAAGCTGGTTCAGCAACTCTCAAATGGTTATCGGATAGTCTTCAATATGTATGTGATTGAAGGCTACTCACATAAAGAAATTGCAGAGGAATTGGGTATATCTGAAGGTGCTTCGAAATCACAATTGTCGAGGGCCAGAGCAATATTGAAAGATAAAATAATTAAAATGGAGGGCTTAAATTATGCATCCAATATCGGATAAAGAACTGGATAAATTATTCCAGCAGCGTTTTGGAGATCTCGAGATCGAACCTTCAGCTGCAGTTTGGGAAAAGATTACCGGTACAATGGATCAGAAAAGGAGGAAAAAAGCTTTTCCTTCATTCTGGATGGCTGCTGCCAGTATTGTAGTGCTGATATCTGCCGGCTTGCTGTATTTCCGTCCGCAGGAAGTAATTAAGCTGCAGGGAAGTACTGAAATGGCTCAGAATATTGAGGGCAATTCCTCCCGTTCTGAGCTAAGTGAAGCACCCCTTTCAATCGAAGCACCCCTTTACAGTACTCAATCAGAGAAAGCAAATCTTCCTGAATTTAGTCCGGTAAATGCTTCAGAAGTAAAATCGAACGAATATTCACTGGTTCAAATGTCTCCTGTTACTGAGCCGGAAGTTAAAGTACCTGCAGCTGAACCAGTTGTTATTGCATCAGAACCTGTCAAAAAGGTCAATCAGGTACAGCCAAAGAAATCAGTCAAGGTACCAAACAGGTATTCCGGCGACCAGTCGGCACTGGATGTAACCCAACCGGATATGATGGCTAAGGTTGATTTTCCTGAAGATGGGATTAACCCGGATGAGGATGAATCAGAGGTCAGAGGTCAGAAAAAGATCAGAAGTATTGGTAGTCTGGTCAACTTTGTTATCGCAAAGGTTGATAAGCGTGAAGATAAAATCATCGAATTCAAGGATAGTGATGAAGGTTCGGAGGTTTCAGGTATCAATTTAGGATTAGTAAAAATTAAAGGCAAAAAATAGATTAACCCGTTTATAATTACAAAAATGAAAAGATTAGTAGTTTATTCCCTCTTGTCAATGATTGCGGCAGGTGGATTTGCACAGGATAAAAAGGATACTGTCCTGCTTGTTACACGTGATACTGTTAAGAGTGAAAAAAGAAGTATCACTATTAAAATCGGCGATAGTGATTCAAAAGACAGTACTGAAACTGATTCGAAACCGGCTTCTAAAGTCACATTCCAGTTTATTGCTGCTCGTTTTGATCTGGGTTTGAGTACCTACACCGATAAGGGAAGCTATACCTTGTCGCCTGCTAACTCTTTCCTGGAACGTGAGACCTGGAAAAGCAGCAATTTTGGTTTTGAATTCTTCCAGATGGGCTATCGATTTAATAATCACTTTAAGATCTATACCGGTGCTGGGCTCGACTGGAATCATATGCGCCTGAAGCAAAATATTACTTTCCAAAAGGATAAATCTACCCTGACTTATATGACAGATGCAGTTGATTATAAGAAGAATCGTTTCTCCAGTCAGTATCTGCGGATCCCGCTATCATTTCAATTCCGCACAAATGATGACAGGAAAGGAGATAAGTTAAATTTTGTTATCGGTCCGGAAATAGGTTTCCTTTTAAATGGAAAGGTGAAACAGGTTAGCAGTGAAAACGGGAAGGATAAGTTCAAGGATGATTATAACTTTAATCCATTCCGTTACGGAGCCTTTGCCCGATTGGGATATGGTGGAATGGGAGTTTATGTAAAATATTATGGCAATGATGTTTTTGCTGACGGACAAGGTCCTAAAGACTTTAAGAACCTTTCTTTCGGACTGATGTTCGGGTTCTAAAAAACCATTATTTTAGATGCCCCGCCTTTGTTTTTAGAACAGGAGGCGGGGCTTTTTTTATATATTTGATTCCATGTCAAATACTATTATTTCCCTTGAAAAAGTAAGTCTGCATTATGCTGAAGATACCCGGGCCGGTGTTAGTGAAATTGATTTCTCGATTGAAAAGGGGGATTTTGTAGCTATAGTAGGTGAAAGCGGAAGTGGTAAAAGTACTCTGCTTAAAATTATATATGGCCTGCTTGCTCCGGATTCCGGAGAGGTGTTTTTTAAGGGGCGGCATCTCGAGGGGCCACATGAAAAATTAATTCCGGGCCACGATTCAATGAAGATGCTGAGTCAGGATTTCAATCTGAATATTTATGCCAGGGTGTATGAAAATATTGAAAGCTTGCTTTCTAATGAGGATCTGAAAGCTAAGAAGCAAAAGGCAGCTGATTTGATGAAACTGCTTGGTATTGAGCATCTTGCCAATAAAAAGGTTGTAGAATTAAGTGGCGGAGAGCAGCAGCGTGTGGCACTTGCCCGGGCAATTATTACTGAACCTGAAGTACTGCTTCTGGATGAGCCATTCAGTCAGCTGGATGCCTTGCTAAAAACTCAGTTTCGGGCCGATCTGAAGCACTTATGCGATCAATTAGGTATCACAATTATCATGGTTTCACATGATCCTGTTGACGGACTTACCCTGGCTAATAGGATGATTATTCTAAAGGATGGTAAACTTATTGAATCCGGAAGGCCGGAAGATATATATGCTAATCCTGCACATATTTATACCGCAAAACTATTGGGAAATGCCTTTGTACTTCCCGCTGAAGAGGCGAGGGTTCTGGGTATTCGGTCTAAAATGACTACGGTGATGATCTATCCGGAATGGGTAGAACTCAAAAGTGGATGGAGCAGTAAAAACTATCAGGTAAAGGAGATCTTTTTTAAGGGCTTTTACGAGGACCTCTTGCTGGAAAGGAGTGGGGTTGAATTGATTTCCATCAATCAAAAACCGGGAAGCTATCAGAAGGGAGATAAAGTTCAGGTTCAGATCAGTCGTTACCTCGAATTTGACTAGGATTATAGGACTAGGATTATAGGATTGAAGGATTAAAGGATTTTACGATTTAGTGGATTATTGTAAAGTAGGATTTCAGGGTTTTTTCGTTACTGTAATTTTAGTGGAGTGGGATAGTGTAAGTTTCTTTATTAAATCAATTGTTGATGAAATATGAAGAGCTTACTCATAAGATTATTGCCTGCTCAATGAAAGTCCATGGAGTTCTTGGTAATGGTTTTCAGGAGGTTATTTATCAGCGGGCATTAGCCATCGAGTTGCAAAAATCAGACCTGCGTTTTAAAAGAGAAATGGCCATGGAGATTTATTATGAAGGCGTTAAACTCGGGACAAGGAAGGTTGATTTTTTTGTTGAGGATCTTATAATGCTGGAATTAAAGGCCCTGGTTAGAATGGAGGATGTGCACCTTGCACAGGCAATGAATTATTGTCAGGCCTATAATTTGCCTATTGGATTATTGATAAACTTTGGCGCAAAAAGCCTGGAATTTAAGCGGGTGTATAATCTTAATCATGCGGATAATAAAAACTACAAGAAGGATTAGGATTAATAGGATTAATAGGATTTGTAGGATTACAGTAAATGGTACTGTATTCCCCAATCCTGCCATCCTTCAATCCTAATCCTGTAATCCTAAAATCCTGTAATCCTAAAACCTTTCAATCCTAATCCTTTAATCCTAAAATCCTTCAATCCTAATCCTTCAATCCTAATCCTATCCTAAAATCTTACTAGTCAACCAATCTCCAACCTCAGTAGTCTTATAAGCTTTATTTTTTCCGGAAAGATCTTCAGTAACAATTCCTGCAGCTAAAGACTGGTTTACAACCTCCCTGATTAATTCAGCCTCTTCCTTTAATCCGAATGCATCTTCGAACATCATTGCGGCAGAAAGAACTGTCGCCAGAGGGTTAGCAATATCTTTACCTGCTGCCTGCGGGTAGGATCCATGTATTGGCTCAAATAAAGAGGTGTGTAAGCCGATCGATGCAGATGGCATCAATCCCATTGAACCTGAGATAACCGATGCCTCATCAGTCAAAATATCTCCGAAAAGGTTTTCAGTAATCATTACATCATAAGAGCTTGGCCACTGAACCAGTCGCATAGCCACAGCATCCACAAACTCATAGCTTACAGTTACTTCAGGATAATCTTTTTCCATGTCCTGAACAGTTTCACGCCATAAACGTGAACTTTCTAGGACATTAGCTTTGTCAACGCAGCATAATTTCTTTGAGCGCTTCATCGCCATCTCAAACCCAAGCTTTGCAAGCCGGATGATCTCATCACGGGTATAGGTACAGGTATCAAAAGCAGTATTACCATTGTCTTTTCTGCCACGTTCTCCAAAGTAAATTCCACCTGTTAACTCACGCAGAATGATCAGATCTGTTCCTTCGATACGCTCTCTTTTTAATGGAGAGTTATCAATCAGGGAAGGAAAGGTAAAAGTTGGGCGAACGTTTGCGAACAAACCTAGTTTTTTACGCATTTTCAGTAATCCTTGCTCAGGACGAACAGGAGCTTTCGGATCATTATCATATTTCGGATCACCAATCGCCCCAAACAGAATTGCATCAGCTGCCATACAAACCTCATGAGTTGAATCCGGGTAAGGTTCGCCCACTGCATCAATAGCACATGCACCTGTCAACGCAGAGGTCCAGTTGATTTCATGATTGAATTTCTTCGCAATGGCATTACATACTTTTACTGCCTGATCAATAACTTCAGGTCCTATTCCATCTCCGGCTAAAAGGGCGATATTTAATTTCATTTCTTTGAGTTGTAAGTTTTAAGTTCTAGGTTCTAAGTTGCGGGTTCTAAGTTGTAGGTTATTTATTTTAAGTATGGAAAAGTTTTACCAAGATGATAATTGTCTATGTTAATACCAATTTACTAACAACCAACAACTAAACAACCAACAACCAAATGACTAAATAATATTAAGCATTTTTTGCGTCGCTTTGATTGCACAAACAGTCTGGTCTGAATCAAGTCCACGGGTAATAAATTTTTTAGTTGGTGTTTCCCAGGTAATGATTGTTTCGCATAAGGCATCTGAATTGCTTCCCGGTGCAATTCTTACAGCATAGTCGATTAATTTAGGCAGGCATGCCTTCTTTTTATCATAAACCTTACCCAATGCTTTCATAAAGGCATCGAATTGCCCGTCACCCTGAGAATTCTCCTCAAACAATTCTCCGTCTATACGTACAGAAATCGTTGCCGAAGGCCTTAATCCTTTAGAATGGGTCAAAACATAGGAATCAACAATCACCTTATCAGTAGTTGACGGACTGTTCAGGACATCAGAAATGATATAAGGAAGATCTTCCTTTGTTACCGTTTCTTTCATGTCTCCCAGTTCAATAACACGCTGTGTTACCTTTTTCAAATCCTGATCGCTCAGTTTCAAACCAAGTTCCTGAAGATTCTTTTCAATATTCGCCTTTCCTGAGGTTTTTCCTAAAGCATAGGTACGTTTTCTTCCAAACCGTTCAGGAAGCAGGTCATTAAAATACAAGTTGTTCTTGCTATCCCCATCTGCATGGATTCCGGCAGTTTGTGTGAATACATTATCACCTACGATCGGCTTGTTTGATGGAATTCTGATTCCTGAGAAAGTTTCCACGAGTTTACTTACCGTGTAAATCGCTTCCTCATTGATATTGATTTCCACTTCAGGCATAAAATCGTTAATGGCTGCAACAGCACTGGCCATAGAAGCATTTCCGGCACGTTCACCCATTCCATTTACGGTTAAATGCAGTCCATCAGCCCCGGCCCGGATTGCTTCAAGAATATTGGCATTGGCCAGGTCGTAATCATTATGGGCATGAAAATCGAAATGTAGATTCGGATACCGTAATTTGATCTGAGAAATATAATCGAAGGTTTCAGATGGTGTCAATACTCCCAGGGTATCCGGTAACAAGATTCTCTTTACAGGTTGTCCGGAAAGAAAGTCCAGGTATTGAAAAACATAGTCCGGAGAATTGCGCATGCCATTACTCCAGTCTTCCAGATAGACATTACTTGAAATTCCATGTTTGGCTGCCAGTTTAAAGATGTCAGCAATTTCAGCAAAGTGTTGTTCCGGTGTCTTTTTCAGTTGATGTTTTAAATGGTTTAATGATCCTTTGGTTAACAGGTTCTGAACCTTAACACCGGCTTTTGCCATCCAATCAATTGAAACACCCTGGTCTACGAATGAAAGTACCTCAATCCGGTCAGTATGGCCTTGGGTATTTGCCCAGTCCATAATGGCCTTTACTGAAGCAAACTCGCCTTCCGACACCCGTGCTGATGCCACCTCAACCCGGTCAACCCTGAGTTCCTCAAGGAGAAGCTGAGTGATGGTAAGTTTTTCTGAAATTGAAAACGACACACCTGAGGTTTGTTCACCATCACGGAGTGTTGTATCCATTATTTCTATTCTCTTCTTTCCCATTAGTATGGCTTTGTTTATATCGGCAGGTTGGACGCAAACTGTTGTATTTCCGGCTTGATATTTACCAGATAATCAATGTCATCAAAGCCATTGAGCATATTGCTTTTTTTGTATGAGCTGATGTCAAATGATTCTTTTTCACCTGTAGACAGAATACTTATTGTTTGTTCCGGAAGGTTTATTTCAAGTTCTGTTTTTGGATCTGCTTCAATTGCCTGAAAAATTTTATCGGCAAACTCCGGACTTACCTGTACCGGTAAAACACCGATATTCAGGCAGTTACCTTTGAAGATATCAGCAAAAAAACTGGAAACTACACATCTGAATCCGTAATCATAAATTGCCCATGCAGCATGCTCCCGGGATGAACCGGAACCAAAGTTTTTACCCCCAACCAGGATCTTACCACTGTAAAGCGGGTTATTTAATACAAACTCTGCCTTGGGACTGTTGTCTGAGTTATATCTCCAGTCGCGGAAAAGATTATCTCCGAATCCCACACGTTCTGTTGCTTTTAAAAAGCGGGCAGGAATGATCTGATCAGTATCCACGTTCTCAATTGACAATGGAACTGCAGAACTTCTTAATATATTGAATTTATCGTAAGCCATTTTTAAGTCTTTATGCGAAATTTCGCCGGTTATCAGATTAATGTTCTAGGATCAGTTACTACTCCGGTCACTGCTGCAGCAGCAGCTACCAGCGGACTTGCCAGCATCGTTCTGGAACCGGGTCCCTGACGTCCTTCAAAGTTCCTGTTCGAGGTACTTACAGCATATTTCCCTGCAGGGATTTTATCATCATTCATAGCCAGACATGCAGAACATCCAGGCTGACGCAAAGTAAATCCAGCTTCAGTGAAAATATCCAATAATCCTTCTTCCTGGATTTGTTTTTCAACAATATGTGATCCGGGAACAAGCCATGCAGTAACATTATCTGCTTTTTTTCTTCCTTTTACAATGGAAGCAAAAGCTCTGAAATCTTCAATCCTGCCATTGGTACAGCTGCCAATGAATACATAATCAACCGGTTTTCCCATCATGGCCTCGCCTTCGTGGAAACCCATGTAGTTTAATGATTTGGCAAATGTTGCAGCTCCACCTTCTACTTCTCCTGCTTTAGGGATTGCATTCGAAATACCCATACCCATTCCAGGATTTGTTCCATAGGTTATCATCGGTTCAATGGTAGAGCCGTCAAATGTATATTCCTTATCAAAAACTGCATCAGCACCTGTTTTCAGGCTCTTGTAATAGGCCAGTGCTCTGTCCCATGCTTCACCTTTCGGACTGAATTCGCGACCTTTAACGTAATTGATCGTGGTCTCATCAGGTGCGATCATTCCGCCTCTGGCACCCATTTCGATACTCAGGTTACATACTGTCATGCGGCCTTCCATGCTCATATTCTCGAACACTTCGCCTGCATATTCTACAAAATATCCTGTAGCGCCCGAAGTACTCAATTGTGAAATAATGAACAGTGCAACATCTTTCGGTGTGACCCCTTTACCCAATTTACCATTGATTTTGATTCTCATCTTCATGGGCTTAGGTTGCATAATGCACTGGGTAGTAAGTACCATCTCAACTTCAGATGTGCCGATACCGAAAGCAATTGCACCAAAAGCACCATGAGTGGAGGTATGTGAATCCCCGCAAACTATGGTTGCACCCGGTTGTGTGATCCCATACTCAGGACCTACCACATGCACGATACCATTTTTCTGATGCCCCAAGCCCCAGTAACTGATTCCATGTTCTTTTGAATTGGATTCAAGTGCTTTCAACTGATTGGCTGAAAGAGGATCTGCAACAGGTAAATGCTGATTGATGGTTGGGGTATTATGATCCGCAGTAGCAAACGTACGCTCTGGATACAGAACCTTTAATCCCCTGCTTTTCAGACCAAGAAATGCGACCGGACTAGTTACTTCATGAACCATGTGACGGTCAATAAATAACACATCAGGTCCGCCTTCAATCTTACGAACCACGTGAGAATCCCACACTTTGTCAAACAATGTATTGCTCATATTTATTTGTATTTAGTACTGAGTACTTAGTATTTAGTACTCAGTATTTAGTATTTAGATATTAACCGATTTTAAACTTATAACCTAAAACTTATAACTTACAACTCCTTCTAAACAAACTTATTCAGTGCATCCAGATAAGCATTTGCAGAAGCACGAACGATATCGGTACTGAAGCCATAGCCTTTGTAGGATTTGCCTTCATTTATTACCAGCATATCCACTTTACTGACATCATCACTGCCGCTGTGGATTGCATGGATATTAAACTCTTTAATGTTGAAGCTTTTGCCGATGATTTTCTCAATGGCTTTGATAGTGGCATCTACCGGTCCGTTTCCGGTTGATGTAGCTTCATGGACAGTACCTTTATAAAACAATTTAACAGTTGCTTCCGGACTTGCCTGATCCCCGCAACTTACCTGCAAGCTTTTAATTGAAAGACCGTCTTTGAAATTTGACTCAGCCTTATCTCCCATAAGCAGCAGGATATCATCATCTCTGATTTCTTTTTTGCCATCAGCCATGGTCAGGAATTTATCATAAACCTGATCAAGATCAATCCTTTCCATGGTATATCCCAGGCGTTCAAGATGATGGTTTAGAGCATGTCTTCCGCTGCGTGCGGTAAGGATGATCTCAGACTGGTCAATACCCACATCTTCAGGATTGATAATTTCATAAGTTTCACGGTGTTTTAATACGCCGTCCTGATGAATTCCTGAACTATGTGCAAATGCATTTTTTCCAACAATGGCTTTGTTTGGCTGAACAGGCATGCGCATCATACGGCTTACCATTCCGCTAAGCTCGTATAAATGTTTGCTGTTAACCTTATGAGTAAAATTAAGACTCTTATGAGTCTTTAAAATCATCACAATTTCTTCTAATGCTGTATTCCCGGCACGCTCTCCGATTCCATTGATGGTGCACTCTACCTGCCGCGCTCCATTCTGAATACCTGCTATACTGTTCGCAGTGGCCAATCCCAGGTCATTGTGGCAATGAACTGAAATGATGGCCTGATCGATGTTTTTTACATTCTCCTTCAGAAAACGGATTTTTTCGCCATATTGTTCCGGGAGGCAATACCCATTGGTATCCGGGATGTTAACTACTGTAGCTCCTGCGGCAATAACGGCCTCGACCATTTGCGCCAGAAATACATTATCTGCTCTTCCTGCATCTTCTGCATAGAACTCAATATCTTCTACAAAGCTTTTAGCATACTTTACAGCCTCAATGGCACGTTCCAGAACTGCCTCTCTTGTGCTGTTGAATTTATATTTAATGTGGTTATCTGATGAACCGATACCTGTATGAATCCTTGGCCGCTTGGCAAACTTTAAAGCTTCCGCAGCCGAATCAATATCCCCTTTATTTGCACGGGTTAATGCACAAATAACAGGCTCACGAACAGCTTTAGAGAGTTCGACTACACTTTGAAAATCACCAGGGCTTGAGATTGGGAAGCCGGCTTCAATGATATCTACCCCTAGTCTTTCGAGGGCTTTGCCTATTTCGATTTTTTCAACGGTAGATAACTGACATCCGGGGACCTGTTCTCCATCCCTTAAGGTGGTGTCAAAAATATAGATGCGGTTTGGGTCGTGTAACATAATTTTTAGTTAACAGAGCATTTTGCTCTATTTCTTGCCTGAATTCAGAGGCTCTGATCATTAATAATGAGGCTTAAGCCCCATCGAATATTTTATAAATAGTTGAACTTTCAAAATCACCAATACTTTCCAGATGGTTTAACAGATAATCTGTATCGTTATAACCTGCAATTATTGCTGCACCATTAGGAGTGATCATTTCTGATCTTTCATTTACCGGTTTAGACTGAATTAGTCTTGAAAGACCAATACCATAATTCCCCGGACCAATATCTTCTGCATCGAACTCCAGCACCTCATCAAAAACGCAAGTCTCATCAGAATACAGACTTTGCCAGAATGAAAGTGTCTCTTCAGGATTTTCATCCTCCGGAATAATTCCATTGCTGCGCAGGTATTCAAAAGTGGTCTCATCCGGAGCAATTAGTCCGCCGATAGCCCCAATTTCCCTGCTCATATTGCAGATAGCCATCCTGCCTTCCATATCCAGGTCAAGGATAGTATCACCTGAATATTCAATAAAATAACCATTCGCCTCTGTTGCAGATATTTCTGAAAGCAGGAAATGATTAATATCCTTTGATCCAAGTCCTTTAGCCAATCTTCCATTCACTTCAACCTTCATTCGCTTAGGCTTGTTCATAAGCAGGCATTGGGTTGCCAATACCTGTTCCACCAAAAAATCATCTATGCTGATGGATAATATTCCTAAGGCACCCAAATCATCTGTTTGCTTCTGGTCAAAAACAAGGGTCTGCCCTGGAAGTGCAAACAATGAATCCCTGTGTTCAACAAGATTCTGTTCAAACTTTTCCAATCCAAAGTCAAGACAATTCCTGTTAAAGAGGTCGAGCTGAAACCGTGAAAGGTCTGATGCAGGCAGATGCTGTATAAATGCCGGATCTTTCAAAACCAATGTTTGTCCGGGTCTGAAAACTGAGATATTACGTTTTCGTATACCTTCAAAAGCCCTGGCACTTGTTATTTTATTGATGAGATGAACATCAATATATAAGATATCCGGGAAGCCGGCATTTCTGCTGACAACATGTTTGTTCCAGATCTTATCAAACAAGGTTAAGGCCATGGTTTGTAGGTTATAAGTTGTAAGTTTTAAGTTTTCGCTCGACAGCTATTTACTTATCACTTACAACTTAGTACTTAACAGTTATTACTTCTCAGGTTGATTCTCAGGGCGTAAACTTCTTACTGCCTGACCTGCCTGCCAGATCTCACTGTCATGAAGTGTTTTAAGCTCTGCTTCAAGTTTTACACGGTAATCAGGCTGGCTGTTGAGTTTAATTGTACGCTCAGCTTCTTTACCTGATGCAACACTTTCATATAATTCATCAAATACAGGCTGGGTAGCATCACGGAAACGTCCTTTCCAGTCCAAAGCACCGCGCTGTGCTGTAGTAGAACAATTCGCGTACATCCAGTCCATACCGTTTTCTGCTACCAATGGCATCAGACTCTGAGTAAGTTCTTCAACAGTTTCGTTGAACGCTTCAGAAGGAGAGTGGCCGTTTCTGCGAAGCGTATTGTATTGAGCTTCGAAGATACCTGCGATTGCACCCATCAAAGTTCCACGCTCACCGGTTAAGTCAGAATAAACTTCTTTACGGAAATCAGTTTCGAACAGGTATCCTGAACCAACACCAATTCCTAATGCGATTGCACGGGTTCTGCCTTTTCCTGTGGCATCCTGGTGGATAGCGAAGGATGAATTCAAACCTTTACCTGCTAAAAACAGACGGCGTAATGAGGTACCTGATCCTTTTGGAGCAACCAGAATGACATCTATATCAGCAGGAGGGATAATCCCTGTTTGCTCTTTATATGTGATACCAAATCCATGAGAAAAATAAAGTGCTTTTCCCGGAGTAAGGTATTTTTTAATCGTTGGCCAAAGTGCAATCTGTCCGGCATCTGATAACAGATATTGGATGATTGTACCTTTTTCTGCAGCTTCTTCAATTTCAAACAGAGTTTCGCCAGGAACCCATCCGTCAGCAATAGCTTTATCCCAGGTTTTTGAATCTTTACGCTGTCCGATAATTACTCTGATGCCATTGTCGCGCAGGTTTAATGCTTGTCCGGGACCCTGAACACCATAACCGATGATTGCTACAGTTTCATCCTTCAGAATTTCACGAGCCTTGTCTAAGGGGAATTCTTCGCGGGTTACTACCTCTTCTGTAACTCCACCGAAATTGATCTTTGCCATATTGTTTTGTTTTTACTTATTGTTTTTTATTTAATGATTTTGATTAATAATTGTCTTTTTATTGAGCTTACATGGTGAATATCCGCTGACCTTTATTCAGGTATTCATTTTCAACCACATCGTCGCCAGGTTCTGCTTTTTCAAATTCTCGTAGTTTGCGGTTAAAGCCATCACTGTTCTTGATAATAGCTACCCGGGCACTGCGTACAAACTCGATGAGCCCGAAAGGTTGCAGGATTTTGATCAAAGCATCTGTTTCTTCCCTGTGCCCTGTAGTTTCAAAAACCGTATAATCCTTGCGGATCACAACTGCTCTGGCTCCATTTTCACGAAGTAAGCGCTCCACGCTTGCCTTTTCAGCAATAATATCTGTAGGCACTTTATAAAGAGCCATTTCCTGCCAGATAATATCATCATTGGTATTGAAATATACTTTCAGGACTTCCACCTGCTTTTCAATTTGTCTGGAAAGTTTTCTGACCACATCTTCTGTTTCCTGAACCACAATATTAAAGCGGTGAATACTATCGATTTCAGAAGGCGAGGTATTCAGACTATGGATATTAATTTTGCGACGGGTGAAGATGATCGCAATCCGGTTGAGGAGCCCAATCTGGTTCTCAGTATAAACAGTGATAGTGAATTCCTGTTTAGCTTCCGGCGTTTCTGTATTATTTTGATTGCTCATAATTTCTGTTTTTTCAGATCAGTTTGTATTCTGATTATTATTTCAATCTGATCTCACTCACACTGCATCCTTGTGGCACCATCGGGAATACATTATTCTCCTTGGTAACCATCACTTCGAGCAGGAATGATCCTTTGTGTTCCAGCATTTCATTTAAGGAAGCTGAAATCTCCCCACGCTCTGAAATACTCTTTGCCTTAATTCTATAGGCAGCAGCAAGGGCAACAAAATCAGGGCTTTCTATGTCAACGAAAGAATAACGGTGCTGGTTAAAAAGCTCCTGCCATTGTCTTACCATTCCCAGGAATCTGTTGTTCAGAATCAGGATCTTTACGTCGATATTACTCTGCATAATTGTACCCAATTCCTGAAGAGTCATTTGAAAGCCGCCATCGCCGATTACTGCTACAACTGTACGCTCAGGTGCTCCAAATTTTGCTCCTATGGCTGCCGGTAAGGCAAATCCCATAGTTCCAAGGCCACCACTTGTTACATTGCTTCTTGTTTTATTCAGTTTTGCATACCTGCAGGCTACCATCTGGTGCTGGCCTACATCAGTAACGATGATTGCTTCACCATTCGTTAATTCATTTAAACGACTGATTACTTCGCCCATGGTCAATTCGCCGGAAGAAGGATGGAGTTCATCATTAATAACGGCTTCGATTTCTTTCTTCTCGAAATCTCTGAATTTCTGAAGCCATTCCGGATAGGTTTTCTGCTGAATAAGTGCAGTTAAGGCAGGTAAGGTCTCCTTGCAATCGCCCCAAACCGGAACAGTAGTCTGTACGTTTTTATCTATTTCTGATGGGTCGATATCCAGATGGATGATTTTTGCCTGTTTGGCATACTTGTCAAGGCGCCCTGTTACCCGGTCGTCAAATCTCATTCCAATGGCAATCATGACATCGCATTCATTGGTTAATACGTTTGGTCCGTAATTCCCATGCATTCCAAGCATTCCCACATTCAATGGGTGATCTGTTGGGATAGCACCTGCTCCAAGAATGGTCCAGGCAGAAGGGATTCCACTCTTTTCAATGAAGGCTTTGAATTCCTTTTCAGCTTCGCCAAGAATTACCCCCTGACCCCATAATACGAATGGCTTTTTGGCCTGATTGATCAGGGCTGCAGCCTGTTCAATATATTCATTACGGATGAGCGGCTTAGGACGGTAACTTCGGATATGATTGCAGGGGGTATAACCACTATAATCAAATTTCTGTATCTGAGCATTCTTTGTAATATCAATCAATACAGGTCCGGGTCTTCCACTTCTTGCGATGTAGAAAGCTTTGCTGAGTACTTCCGGAATTTCTGAAGCATCAGTAATCTGATAATTCCATTTTGTGACAGGAGTGGTGATATTGATCACATCGGTTTCCTGAAATGCATCAGTACCCAGAAGATGCGCGAATACTTGTCCGGTGATACATACTAGCGGGGTGCTGTCGATCATAGCATCCGCCAATCCGGTGACCAGGTTAGTAGCACCCGGGCCGCTGGTTGCAAATACCACCCCGACCTTTCCCGAAGTTCTTGCAAAACCCTGGCCGGCGTGAATCCCGCCCTGCTCATGTCTTACCAGAATATGGTTTAATTTTTCTTTGTAATCGTACAATGCATCATAGATCGGCATAATTGCCCCGCCAGGATATCCGAATATTACTTCGGTTCCTTCGGCGATCAATGCTTCGAGGACGGCTACAGAACCCGAAATTTCAATCGTTTCAACTCCTGTAGGGTTACTCAATGCCTGCTGCTCAATTTCCATAATTGTTTTTTTATGTGTTCGTATCAATAACCTGATGAATTAATCCATCCGATCATTTCATTATTCTTCGTCAGTAACGCAGCCTTCGCTGGCGTTCTTTACCTGTTTAAAATATTTAAATAATACCCCATTCTTAACAGGAGGCGCCGGCTGCTGCCATTGTTTTCTTCTGTGTTCCATTTCTTCGGCAGAGATCATCACATCGATGGAGTTTTTGGTTGCATCGATCTGTATGATGTCATCATCTTTTACAAGACCAATATTCCCGCCCTCAAAAGCTTCAGGTGTAATATGTCCAACCACGAAGCCATGTGTTCCTCCTGAGAAACGCCCATCTGTTATAAGCGCAACTGAAGCACCCAGTCCGGCTCCGAAAATTGCAGATGTTGGCTTAAGCATTTCAGGCATACCTGGTGCGCCTTTAGGTCCAACATTCCTGATTACAACCACATCACCTGCTTTAACCTTACCGCTGCTGATACCATGAATCAGTTCAAATTCGCCGTCAAATACACGGGCCGGACCGGTAAAGGATTCACCTTCTTTCCCACTGATTTTAGCAACAGAACCCTGAGGTGCAAGGTTGCCGTAAAGCATTTGTAAATGACCTGTTTTCTTAATCGGATTTTCGTAAGGATAGATTACATCCTGATTTTCAAAATTAAGATCAGCTGCTTCCGCCACATTTTCTGCCAGTGTTTTTCCTGTAACGGTCATGCAATCACCATGCAGCAATCCTTTTTGTAACAGATATTTTAAAACTGATGGTAATCCGCCAATGGCATGAACGTCTTCCATCATATATTTTCCGCTCGGTTTTAGATCAGCGATAACCGAAGTTTCATCACTAATCTTCTGGAAATATTCAAGATCAAGCTTGATTCCAACTGATTTAGCCATCGCAATCAAATGCAGAACTGCATTGGTTGAACCGCCCAGCACCATTACCGTGACTATGGCATTATGAAATGCCTTTTCTGTCATTATATCCCTTGGCTTGATGTCTTTTTCCAGCAGTATCCTTATATATTTGCCGGCATCAAGACATTCCTGCTTTTTCTCTTCACTCAACGCCAGATAGGTTGAACTATATGGCAAACTCATTCCCATAGCTTCAATTGCTGAAGCCATGGTATTTGCAGTATACATACCACCACAGGCACCCGCACCTGGACAGGCCCGTTCTATTACTCCCTGAAAATCTTCTTCAGCAAGATTACCCGCCAGTTTCTGACCCAGGGCCTCAAATGCAGAAACAATATTCAGAGATTGACCTTTATAATTCCCGGAATGTATACTCCCTCCATAAACCATAATTGCCGGTCTGTTTAAACGGCCCATGGCCATAATTGCTCCGGGCATATTCTTATCACAACCCGGTAATGCAATAATCCCGTCGTAATAATGTCCGCCACAAACGGTTTCTATGGAATCTGCAATCAAATCCCTGGAGACCAGAGAGTAACGCATCCCTTCTGTACCATTTGTTATACCATCACTGATACCAATAGTATGAAACATCAAACCCACCAAATCATTATTCCAGACACCTTTCTTGACCACTGCGGCAAGTTCGTTCAGATGCATATTGCAGGTATTGCCATCATAGCCCATACTTACAATGCCTACCTGTGCCTTGGCCAGATCTTCTCTGGTTAATCCAATCCCATACAACATGGCTTGTGAAGCCGGTTGGGTTGGATCCTGAGTAATTGTTTTGCTGTATTTGTTAAGTTCCATTGTTCAGATTCTTATATCTTAATTTCTATTTTCAACTTTTTTATACCTAAAAAAAAAGCCTTTCTGTAAAGGAAGGCGCTGGTCTTTATATTTGATTTTAAAAGATTTTACACCTTGTCAGCAGGGACGAGCAGAATATTAACCAGATTATAAATGAGGTAAAGGATACCCGGAATAGTGAGTTTATTGAAATTAAGATTCAAAGCGCCATTCATTATACAAACGTTTATAATTTCCTGTTTCATTTAAATCTCAATTTAAGGTCTTCGGATTTAAGTATCAATAGGCAATGCATTTTTTTTAAATTAGAATAAAATATTATAAATAGCTAAATTTCAGTATTAAATTTTGATTTATTTATAAATACCTATATATAAATTTGTGTAAATATACCAAAACGGTTTTGGGTTTTCGGTTCATAAAAATTTCATTCAGAACAAACGGTCTGATTTCTGCCTGAAATCCCGAACGAGTCCGGAAAAAATAAAAATTTCGGGTATAAAAAAAGCCCCTCGATCGCTTGATCAGAGGGGCTTCTTTTTTTTAAGGTGTTGCTCAGGAATTCTGTGTTCCTTCTGCAAGTACCATGATATTATTATCGAGTACTTCAATGACACCGCCTTTGATAAAAATAGTTTCTTCATCCTTATCAGTACGGATGATCACTTTGCCATCTTCCAGAGTTGAAATTACAGGTGCGTGATCTTTAAGTACTTCAAAAGAACCCATAGTACCCGGTACGGTTACAGACCTTACTTCGCCTTCGAATACTTTTTTATCAGGGGTTAATATCTCTAATTTCATGTGTTTTAGATTTGAGATCTGAGATTTGAGATCTGAGATTGAAGATCGGATTCGAAATTCCTTTCTCACATCTCATATCTGTTATCTCATATCACATTAAGCGTTTGCTTCAGCTAATAATTTTTTACCTTTTTCGATTGCATCTTCGATAGTACCTACCAGGTTAAATGCTGCTTCAGGATACTCATCCACTTCACCGTCCATAATCATATTGAATCCTTTGATGGTATCTTTGATGTCAACCAATACACCTTTTAATCCGGTGAACTGTTCAGCTACGAAGAAAGGCTGAGATAAGAAACGCTGCACGCGGCGGGCACGACCTACTACCAGTTTATCTTCTTCAGATAACTCATCCATACCAAGGATGGCGATGATATCCTGTAATTCTTTATAGCGCTGTAAGATTTCTTTTACACGCTGTGCAGTACCATAATGCTCATCACCAAGAGTTGCAGCATTCAGGATACGTGAAGTTGAATCCAAAGGATCCACTGCCGGATAGATTCCAAGCTCAGCGATCTTACGGGATAATACGGTTGTTGCATCTAAGTGAGCAAATGTTGTTGCCGGTGCAGGGTCAGTCAAGTCATCTGCAGGCACATAAACTGCCTGTACAGATGTAATTGAACCACGCTTGGTGGATGTAATCCTCTCCTGCATCAATCCCATCTCAGTTGCCAGTGTTGGCTGGTATCCTACCGCCGATGGCATACGTCCAAGAAGTGCAGAAACCTCAGAACCTGCCTGAGTAAAACGGAAGATATTATCTACGAAGAAAAGAATGTCTTTTCCTTGTCCTTCTCCGTCACCATCGCGGAAATATTCAGCTACTGTCAGACCAGATAAAGCAACGCGTGCACGTGCACCTGGAGGCTCATTCATTTGTCCGAATACCAATGTGGCTTTAGAATCTTTTAATGCTTCTTTATCAACAGAATTCAGATCCCATCCGCCTTCTTCCATTGAATGTTTAAATGAATCGCCATAGTTAATTACACCCGACTCAATAAACTCACGTAAAAGGTCATTTCCCTCACGTGTACGCTCACCAACTCCGGCAAATACCGATAAACCTGCATAAGCTTTCGCAATGTTATTTACCAGCTCCATGATCAATACGGTCTTACCAACACCTGCACCACCAAACAAACCGATCTTACCACCTTTTGCATACGGCTCAAGAAGGTCGATAACTTTAATCCCTGTGAAAAGTACTTCAGTTTCAGTACTTAACTCATCAAATTTAGGTGGTGTATTGTGAATTGGATACCCATCAGAATTGTCCATGGTATCAATACCATCGATAGCCTGTCCGACAACATTGAACAAACGGCCTTTGATTTTATCGCCGATAGGCATTTTAATTGCTGCTCCGGTATCAATTACCTTCATCCCACGAACAAGTCCGTCGGTTGAGTCCATCGCGATAGCGCGAACTCTGTCTTCTCCAAGGTGTTGCTGAACTTCAAGAATGATCTTTTGTCCGTTATCTTTTACAATTTCAAGTGCATCGTAAATCTTTGGCAAGTGGGCATTCTCGGTGAAGCTGACGTCTACTACAGGTCCGATGATCTGTGCAATTTTTCCGGCGTTTGGCATATAAATTTTGTAAATCTTTATTTAATCAACAATTTAAGCCCGTTTTGGAGGGCATTTTTTGGTCTGCAAAAATACTCTTTATCCCCGTAAATCAAATACTTAATTGAAGTTTTTTTATAATATTTAGTAATGAGTATTGAGTACTGAGTATTGAGAATAAAGAATCAGGAAGCAACACCCGTTAACCAGTGCCTAAGACAGTATGAAAATCTTGAATCTGCTCAGGATTGCCATTATCAATCCATAGGAATAATTTGTCAATTGTCAACTGCTTCAAATTTTATTCCATTCTTAAAAATATTACTGTTTTCTTTGGGTAATGAAAAAAATTATAGTTACCGGCAGTAATGGTCTGCTTGGTCAGAAACTAACTGACCTTTGTCTTTCTGATTCAGGATTGGAGCTAATCGCAAGTTCTAAGGGGCCAAATCGTCATCCGGTAAAGACGGGTTATTCCTATGAGGATATGGACATACTTGATCCTTTGCAAATTCAGCGGGTCATAGAAAAATATCATCCCGATGCAATTATTCATACTGCAGCCATGACCAATGTGGATGCCTGCGAAAGTGACAGGGAAAATTGCTATGCATTGAATGTTGGTTCGGTAAAAAGTCTGATCAGGCTTTCTGAAAAGTACAACATTCAATTAATACACCTTTCTACCGATTTTATTTTCGACGGAGAAAACGGTCCGTATACTGAAGAAGATCAGCCTAACCCGCTCAGTTATTATGGACAAACCAAGCTTGAAGCAGAACAACTTCTACAGCAATCGTCCTGCAAATGGGTTATTTTACGTACAATTATCGTTTATGGTATTGTTAATGATATGAGCCGAAGTAATATTATTCTTTGGGCAAAGGGAGCACTTGAGAAGGGTAGTCCGATCAATGTGGTAGATGATCAATGGCGTATGCCAACCCTTGCTGAAGATCTTGCCGAGTGCTGTCTGCTTGCCGCAAAGAAAAACGTACAAGGGATTTTTAATGCTTCAGGAAAGGACATGCTGAGTATTCTGGAACTGGTAAAGAAAGTGGCAGAATACTGGAATCTGGATGAGTCCCTTATCAAACCAATATCTGCCGACAGTTTGAACCAGTCTGCGAAGCGTCCAAGGCGGACAGGTTTTATTCTGGATAAAGCAAAAAACGTTCTGGGCTATAATCCCAAATCTATTGAAGAAGGAATTGCCATTGTGGATGCCCAGATGAAAGCGATTTCTGAGTTAAAATAACATTGGGTATAGGCAGAATGTCCCTGAATTGTCATGAAATTCTGAAGACTATCTGCGAATTATTTATAGTATTATCTTTAGCAAAATATCAAAATTAAAAAAATATGGCACTATCAAAAGGTCAACAAGCACCTGATTTTAAATTGTACAGTTCAGAACTTAAAGAAGTTTCATTAAGTGATTTTAAAGGCAAGAAAGTAGTAATTCATTTCTTTCCAATGGCATTTACAGGAGTTTGTACTACTCAGTTATGTACTATGCGTGATACTTTCGGTTATTATGATGGGCTTGGTGCAGAGGTTTTGGCAATTTCTGTTGATTCCCCTTTTACACTGGCAAAATTTAAAGAATTGAATAACTATCAGTTCCCGCTTTTATCCGATTTCAATAAAGAGGTTTCTAAAGTCTATGGAGCATATTATGACGAATTTGTATTCAATCTGAAAGGTGTGGCAAGAAGAGCGGCATTTGTTCTGGATGAGAATCACCAAATCGTTTTTGCACAGGTACTCGAATCTGCAGGTGATTTGCCTGATTTCGATGCTATCCGTGAAGCGATAGGCTAAAAAGAGCAAGGATCTGAAGGGATTTATGTCCCTGATTTTTAACCGGCTGGCTTTTTTTCAAAAAAACTATGTTAGTTTAAAAAGAAAGCATATTTTTGCAGTCCGTTAAAAAAGGCACCTGTAGCTTAATTGGATAGAGCACCTGACTACGGATCAGGAGGTTAGGGGTTCGACTCCCTTCAGGTGCACAACGCACATCATTGAAAGCCTTTTCGGAATTTAGTCGGAAAGGCTTTTAATATTTTAATTAGGTATTTCTGATTCAAATGAATTAATTTGAATCAGAAAATAATTTACATTCGAATGCTGAACTTAGTATTGTTTGGCCCTCCGGGAGCTGGTAAAGGAACACAATCCGAAAAATTAATTGAAAAGTATCAATTAGTCCACCTGTCTACAGGTGACATTCTGAGATCCGAAATTTCTAACGGGACTGAATTAGGTCTGGAGGCTAAAAAGCTGATGGATCAGGGTGTTCTAGTACCGGATGAAGTAGTTATTGGAATGATCAGCAATAAGCTGGATTCAAATAAAGACGCAAGAGGTTTTATCTTTGACGGATTTCCCCGTACAGTAGCACAGGCAGAGGCTCTTGATACATTATTAGCGAGCAAGGACTCAGCGATATCCGGTATGGTTGCACTGGTGGTAGAACCCGGAGAACTTGAAAAGCGCCTCCTGTTAAGAGGTAAAGATTCGGGTCGTCCTGATGATGCTAATCCTGAGATCATTCGCAAACGCATTGTAGAATATAACTCTAAAACTGCCCCTGTAGCGAATTACTATAAAGAGCAGCATAAACTGACCAGCATTAACGGGGTTGGAACTATTGATCAGATCTTTGATTCTATCTGTTCAGTGGTAGATACTTATTAATTGCTGATAATATCAGTTAACACAAATTCTGAGATCAATCAATTTTCTGCCCGGATTTTGTTCTCTGTAAATCAATATTATGTCTCAGAGCTCAAATTTTGTTGATTACGTAAAAATATGCTGCCGTTCAGGACATGGAGGAGCAGGGTCATCCCATTTACACCGTGATATTCTGACCTCAAAAGGTGGACCCGATGGAGGAGACGGAGGGCGTGGAGGGCATATCATATTAAAAGGCAGCAGCCAGCTCTGGACATTGCTGCACCTCAAATACAGAAAACATATTATTGCAGAGAATGGATTTCCAGGATCCAGCGGACAGAAATCAGGCCGTACAGGTAAGGATGAGATACTTGAAGTCCCATTAGGTACCATTGCCAGAAATGCCGAAACAGGTGAAATTCTTTTTGAAATCACTAATGATGGAGAAACAAAGATTTTAACTCCTGGTGGTCGTGGCGGATTGGGAAACTGGCATTTCAAGACATCTACTAAACAAACTCCGCGTTTTTCTCAGCCCGGCGAAGCCGGCAAAGAAGAGTGGATGGTGCTGGAACTGAAAATTCTTGCAGATGTAGGTTTGGTTGGCTTTCCAAATGCAGGTAAATCGACCTTGCTTTCTGTAGTTTCTGCAGCAAAGCCTGAGATTGCAGATTATGCTTTTACTACCCTGGTGCCAAATTTGGGTATAGTATCCTATCGCGATAACCGCTCTTTTGTAATGGCAGATATTCCCGGAATAATTGAGGGGGCATCTAAAGGAAAAGGACTGGGTATTCGTTTCCTCAGACATATAGAACGCAATTCTGTTTTGTTATTTTTAGTCCCGGCTGATACCGCAAGGACAATCAAACAGGAATATGAAATCCTGCTCAATGAGCTTGAAGATTATAATCCTGAGCTGATGCATAAACCCCGTATTTTGGCCATCAGCAAATCTGATCTGCTCGACGAAGAACTGATGAATGAAATGAAACTGGATTTACCTGCCATTCCATATGTTTTTATCTCCTCGGTTGCTCAAAAAGCATTGCTTGAACTGAAGGATATGCTTTGGAAGGAGATCAATTCGGAGATTGAGAATAAGTTGGAATAATATTTCAGGACGGAATCATCGCCCTGCCCGCAAAGAACCTGACAGATAGGGCCCGGAATTTACCTTTCATGATGCCTGAGTAAATTGTAAGTCTTTACCTGACTAAAATTTTACAAGCTCTTTTTCATCCATTTGAATAACTTTGGACATTATAGTTTACATATGAGAATTGCAATTAACGGATTTGGCCGTATCGGAAGGATTACTTTGCGAGCCCTGCTACAAAGAACAGGACTGGAAATTATTGCAATAAACGATCTCTCTGATACCAGGACCCTTGCTCATCTTTTTAAATACGACTCCGTTCATAGAGGTTTTCAGGGAGATGTATCTGCTGAAAATGCTCACTTAATAATAAATGGCCAAAAAATTCGGGTTTTCTCGGAAAAGGATCCGTCGCAGCTTCCATGGAAGGAAATGAATGTTGATCTGGTTATTGAGTCCACCGGAAAATTTACTGATAAAGCCGGTGCTGGTTTGCATTTGCAGGCAGGCGCCAGGCAGGTTATTATTTCTGCTCCTTCATCCGACAGGGAAATTGCTACTTTAGTTTTGGGAGTGAACGATCACCTGGTTGATCTGCATGCACCAATTCTCTCAAATGCCTCTTGTACCACCAATAATGTTGCTCCTATGGTTAAGGTATTAGATGACCACTGGGGTATTGTTGATGGCTACATTACGACAGTGCACTCGATGACCGGTGATCAGAACCTGCATGATGCTCCTCATAAAGATCTTAGGAGAGCCAGAGCGGCTTCAGCATCTATTATTCCAACTACTACGGGTGCAGCAAAAGCAATCACTACAATTTTTCCGCACCTGGAAGGGAAATTGGGTGGTGCCGGTATTCGGGTTCCGGTATTGAATGGCTCCCTGACAGATTTTACCTGTACCCTTAAAAAGAAGGTGAGCACAGAGGAAATTAATGAGGCTTTTTTAGCGGCATCAGAAGGATATTTGAAAGGAATTCTGGAGTATACCTCTGACCCGATTGTATCTGTAGATATACTTGATAATCCACATTCCTGTATTTTTGATTCAGGACTTAGTTCGGTTGTTGGTGAGTTGGTCAAGGTTGTTGGATGGTATGATAATGAGTCGGGCTATTCAAGTCGTCTGGCTGATCTGGTAGTTAAAATTGCCGATCTTAAAAAATAATCCCCTTTTATGATCAGATTTATCAGCACAGAGGATACATTGATTCTGCGAAGCGCTGTCTTAAGAGAAGGGTTAGCACCTGAACTTTGCCGTTTTGACGGAGATGATGATGAAAATACCTTTCATCTGGGTTATTACAAAGGCGATGAGCTTGTCTGTATCGGAAGTTTTCATAAGCAAGATAAAGAAAGCTATGCGGGTGAGGGATATCAACTTAGAGGAATGGCCACAAGAGAAGATTATCAGGGTAAGGGAATTGGCAATCAGTTGCTCAATTTTGCGATTGTTTACCTCAGGGGCCGAAAAGTAAATTATATCTGGTGTAATGCAAGAATCAACGCATGCAGATTTTATCTGGGAATTGGATTTGAGATAATTTCTGATGAATTCGAAATAGTGGGTATTGGTCCCCACAGGGTTATGTACCTGAAGATCCTTAATAAACAGGCCTAACACATGAATATATGAGTACAATAGATTATTTAAATTTTTCTGGTAAGAAAGCACTTATTCGCGTCGATTTTAATGTCCCGCTGGATGATAAATTCAATATTACAGATGATAACCGCATGGTTGGTGCTGTCCCAACAATCGGGAAGATTTTAAGCGATGGAGGTTCGGTTATTTTGATGTCACATTTAGGCAGGCCAAAGGATGGACCGGTAGAGAAGTATTCATTAAGGCACCTTGTCGCGCATCTCGCTAACTTATTGAACAGGGATGTTCAGTTTGCTGAGGATTGCATAGGCGAGAGTGCGGTAACAAAAGCTAAAGAGTTAAAATCTGGTGAAGTCTTATTGCTTGAAAACCTTCGTTTTTATAAGGAAGAAGAAAAAGGTGATGAAGCCTTTGCCGAAAAGCTGGCTGCATTGGGCGATGTATATGTAAATGATGCTTTTGGTACAGCTCATCGTGCGCATGCCTCTACTGCGATTATAGCGAAATTTTTCCCTGATGCAAAGTATTTTGGTTATCTGATGGCCGGAGAATTGGCTAATGCCGAGAAAATTTTAAACCATGCAGAAAAGCCCTTTACAGCAATTATGGGTGGTGCAAAGGTGTCTGACAAGATCCTTTTGATCGAACAATTGCTGGAAAAAGTTGATAACCTGATTATTGGCGGAGGAATGGCCTATACTTTTGCAAAGGCTCAGGGAGGAAAGATTGGTAATTCATTGGTTGAAGAAGATAAATTAGACCTTGCCCTTGAATTGTTGAAAAAGGCAAAAACTAAAAATGTCAATTTGCTTCTTCCGGTAGATTCAGTTATTGCTGATGCCTTTGCCGCAGATGCCAATACTGCCATTTCTCAAAATGATTCAATCCCTGATGGCTGGATGGGACTTGATATCGGGCCTGACTCGGTTAAAAATTTCAGTTCTGTTGTTGAAAGTTCAAAAACTATCCTTTGGAATGGTCCGATGGGCGTTTTTGAGATGCAAAAATTTGAAAAGGGAACCAAATCTGTTGCTGAAGCGGTTGTGGAGGCTACAAAGAAAGGTGCATTTTCATTGATAGGTGGTGGAGATTCTGCTGCTGCGGTAGCTAAATTCGGTTTTGAGGATGAGGTAAGCTATGTATCTACCGGTGGCGGAGCGTTGCTGGAATATATGGAGGGGAAAGAATTACCGGGAGTGAAGGCGATTTCCGGCTCAGGGCCGGAATGACAGGGGTTAAAAAATTCTTTTGGCTGAAGTGAGGAATGTCAGTGGGACAGTAATATTTAGATCCCTCTGTCATTCCATGTTACCCCTTTGTTATTTCGTGCTTTGCTCTTTGTCATTCCGGGCTTGACCCTTTGTCATTCCGGGCTTGCCCCGGAACAATCCTGCTCAATAGTATATGCCGCAGTTGCTATTTTCCAGCCTTCATCTGTTTTTAAAAACGTAAACAGATCTACTCCGCAATGAGAGAATTTGCCGCTGATATCCAGAGTATAGGGTACCCAGGCCATCGCGATCCGATTATGGATTTTTATTTCGGATGAAAGCATTCTTTCCTGTATTATTCTTGCAGGATTTACCAATGTCTTCATAAAATCACCAAAAAGCCTCATAGAATATTTTGCAGCATTTTCTTTTTCAGAGATCGCCCAGACTTGTCCGTTTGTCAGTAATATAGATTTAAACAATACCGTATCCTGTTTTTCTAAAGCATCAAAAAAATGCTGTACCTTCTGAAGTACTTCCTTTTTGTCCTCCTTATCCATTTCTTGTGCAATTGACTTTATGCTGAATGGGATAAGCAATAATAGTAGTAGTTTTTTCATATTAGCTGATTTGTGCTTTTATCTGTGCTGATTTTATTCATTCTGTTCGAAATCTTTTAAGAGAAGTTTTAACCATCCAGATTGCCGCTTCACTAAATTAAAAGGCATTCTCTGCAAATTTTATGTTGTTATTCAAATAATTTCAGATCGTTTTCGTTTTATTCAATAAAAGAATTATCAATTACAACCATCCATTCTTGTTTTATTTCATACGGGTTTATTGAAAATTCACCTGCAATATTTTTTGAAAAATGCTTTTTGTTTAAGTCAAATTCCATCTTGATGTAACCGCTATGATGAGGCTTACTTATAGCTTGAATGGTATAGGTCTTTGACACATTCTTTTTTAACATCTCCAGTTTAAGCGTGTCAGCATTTTTAAAGATATTTCCAACACCATAGATCCTGATATTAGCAGGGATGTAATCCGATTTATTGACAACAGCTACTGAAATTCTTGTCCTAATCTGGCCACTTATTTTCATATATAGATATCCAGTTGGAATAAATGCAATGATTAAAAGAATAGTAATCAGAATTCTGACTTTCGAAATATTTTCTTTGTTTTTTAATCCTGAGATAAATATGATCAAACTTAATCCCCAAATTGAAATTCCCAGAAAAATTGAAAGTGGCGTT
The DNA here is from genome assembly GCA_964616525.1 of uncultured Sphingobacterium sp. Taxonomy (GTDB): domain Bacteria; phylum Bacteroidota; class Bacteroidia; order Sphingobacteriales; family Sphingobacteriaceae; genus Daejeonella. The sequence goes on from CAZTRY010000009.1 coordinate 29,273, forward strand.
AATATGCCTAAACCCTTTAATGGCGTGATGATAGAAATGAAAACTATAGTAATAATCAAAATAGCGATTGCTGCCATAATTAGGGCTATTCTATTCTGCTTCATCTATTATGCTAGTAGAGTTTCAATATATTTTAAACCTATAGTTACTGAATTTTAGCTATTGAAAGTTTTGGTTTTTTAATCGCGTTGTATTAATATTCTGATCAGATTTTTTTTGTTTGCTTGTTTGAGATCATTGAAAATACAAAACTTCCAAGGCAAAGAGATAGCATAGCAATAAGAAATATTGGTAGATCTTTTTTTAGGAATATTTCAGCCTGACCTGCAAATGCGATACTTAAAAGAGATAAAACAAAGGATGGTCCAATAATCCATAAGCACCATCGCCAGCTTTCCCGTGCCCAAAAAAATCCTAATGTTCCAGACACTAAGAAACATAAAAGGACTAGAAGAATTGGAAAAGGTCCAATACCCGCAGCCTGAGGCAAAATGAAGCCTGAAATTATTGCAGAAATGTAAGGTAACTTTGAATATTTTGTATTCATATTACAATTTTATCAGCTTGAATTTACTTAAAATTTGCAATAGTTTCAGCACAAGAAGAACAATCCTATCATTGAAATAAGTTACTAAAGTAATATGAATTAAAAATGTAGACCATACTAAGTGCCTGGTGTAATTTAAAACTGGAATGCTTTTATTTAAGTTTCTTTTATTCCAGTTTTGGCTTCTTCTTTACAAAAGAATTGATTCTGTTTAGTGGCTGAATCAATAGAAATAAATTTTTAAATTTTCAGTTGGGCAAATGCACTCATCATTTTAATCCAGAATTCCCATTCTGCAACAGAATTCATGAGCAAATGCTGAATAAAAAATAAAATTATAGCAATAACATAAGGCAGACGTATCTTACCAGCACGTTTATCATCCAGTAATAATAATATTAGGACAATTTCAATAATTATATAACTGATATTGAGTGACTTGTTAAAATTGTCGATGCCTGGAATCTGGAATAGAAGGCGGGTAAGAGCCGGTATCAAAGGTCCAAGTACAGTACACACCATGTACCGTGCATGAAGCTGAATTTCTTTACGCTTGTAAATAGCCAGCACATAAAATAGCAAAAATTGAATTAAGGTTACAAAATCTATGAATGCCAGCCGATCAGGTAAATAAGGAGGGTACGAAGCCTTATTTATAAGCATAATTTGTACCATCTTTAAAGCACTGATAATGATCAGTGGGACCAATACAAATGAAATCTTACCGACCATGCGGTGCCATTTTAGATTACCCGTCTTATAGAGAAATGGCTGCATGATTAGCAACACTAACCACAAAGTAGCTGTAATGCCATGAAAGTGATGAGCACTATCCGTACTTGTTAAACGATTAAAATAGGATGGGAAGAAAGCGAAAATGGTAACCAAAGTTGCCAGAATGAAATACAGGTATGCATTCCCATAAAATATCTTGCTTTTTGTTTTGATGTCTGTCATGTCCATCTTTTTTTTGAGATCAGATTTCGGCAGGATTCATGTGATCAATAATGGAATCAAATTCCTGACTATTTCAGTTTTGGAAGGATCAGGTTGTTCAATGCGCTCTTTTGTGCCAATGTTGCTTCAATCTCTTCCAGCTTTCGTGGTGCAGCAGCTGATAAGTTTTCATTACCAGATTTGCCAATCAGCAAATCATCTTCAATCCGGACGGCAATGTCCCACCATTTAGGATCGCAGGGGCTTCCCTTTGGAATGTAAATTCCAGGTTCAACCGTAATCACCATATTCTCCTTTAATTCTGGCGTAATGTTTTTATCGTGAACATCGAGTCCGAGGTGGTGTGACACTCCATGAATATAGTATTGCAAAACATCTTTTTTCTCTTTAATAATACCAAGTTCCAGCAATCCCTGTGCAAGCACTTCGGTAGTTTTTACATTCAGATCTCTGAATGGTGTTCCTTCTTTTACAATTTTAAAAACCTCCTCTTGTGCTTTATAAACCAATTGGTAGATTGCTTTCTGTTCAGGACTGAATTTTCCGTTAGCAGGAACCGTTCGGGTGATGTCTGCGGAATAACCATGGTATTCAGAACCTACATCCATTAATACCAGCTGATTATCAACTCTTGTGGCATTATTCTCAATATAATGGAGTATGCATCCATTGCCACCGGAACCCACAATGGGAGGGTAACCCTCATCCATGGCACCATAGCGTTTATGGACATAATGGAATATTCCTGTAAGTTCTGATTCAGACATGGCAGGTGTAATAGCCTTCATAGCTTCTTTATGGGCAATAGCTGAAAGCTGAATAGATTTTCTTAGTAAAACCAGTTCTTCAGGAGTTTTAATCTCCCTAAGTGAAGAAATCAATTTGTTATATTCATGAGATTGGGCCGGATTTTCTTTAATCTTTTTCTGCACCAGGGCCAGGGTAGCAGCATCAGGATTTTGAATGATCTGGTTTAAAAGCGGGTCATTCCGGTAATCAGAATCCTCTGTATTAGCCATGCTTGCTTTGATCCTGCTTATCCTGTTAGCCAGATTGGAAGGAGTAGTAGAATTGGCGAGCAGATTATGTGCCTGAATCACGTATTTGTTTTCCCGTTTTTTTATCTGTGCTTTTTCAGAGAAAGTATTGATCATTGATTGCAAAGTTCCTGAACCTGCATCATCCGGGAATATATCATATTGTATGCTTTTAAAGCTATTAAAGTCAATTTCAAAGGTTTTAAACTGTTCTGTGGTAAATGCATACGCAAAACCTAAATCCTTTTTTGCCCCATCAGCACCAAGGCGCCGTCCTGTCCATTGTTCCTGCAAAGGATTGCGGCTTCTAACAAAAATCAATTCATTATATGACTGATCACCTTTTTGCTGCATCTCCTTAAAAATAATCAGCATCCCATCAGGTTCTTTATAACCGCTCAGATAATACAGATCAGGATTGGGATGGTAACTATAGGTCACATCATTTGAAAATACCCGTTCAGGAAATGAAAAAATTACAGCAACTGAATTTTCAGGCATCTTCTGACGGAAGGCTTCTCTTCTTCCTGCATGGAATTCTTTACTGAGGAAGTCGACCGGAAGATTATGCTGAGCATTTGCATTAAATGACAGTATAAACAGATAGATAATAATGATGTATTTCTTCATGATTTGCTTCAAAAGCTTGGTTAAAAGTATGTTTTTGGCTAGTCAGAGCTAAACTATAATGGAAAGTAGAAATAATAATTGAATTTTCATAATCAACTGGTTATCTACAACTTATGCTTATTTGTTAAGTTCTTTCAAAGGATACAACAATCTGAAAGCATTAAAAATTGCCTGATGTGTGATTGTGGCATGGTCCTCATCAGGAAGGTAATCGAAATGTACCTGCACTGTTTTACTTTTGCCGGCTTTTAATTTTTCAGCAAGTAAGTTGGCATCTACTTCCATTACATGGGGTGTTTTCCCAGGGCTTAGCCCTTCTTTTCCAACACCAATATAAATGCCGGTGTTTTGTGAGAAACTTTCAGAAAGCATGCCGGTGTTTTGTTTGAGCAGGGAGCCATTGTCCCACCATAATGAGGGACTGATAATCACATATTTATTAAAGAGCTCAGGTTTCTTCATTAAGATTTCGGTGGCAAGTAATCCTCCCAGTGACTGACCGATAATCATTTTTGAATCATTTACCTTGTACTCCTTCTCAATAAAGGGCTGCAATTCTTTTTCAATAAAAGCAATGAACTTGTCGGAATGTCCAGTGCCGGGAAATTGTTTTTTATCTTCCTCTATACTGCTCGGATAAGTAAAATCCCGTTTACGGTTGATATTGGCGATCCCAACTACAATAGATTCAGGAATCCGGTTAATCCATGGGAAATTATTGAATTGTACCAATCCGGCAACATGTATAAAATCTTCATCTGCAGAACCATCCAGTAAATAGATTACCGGGTAGCGGGAACTGTCAGCCGGCTTGTAAGTTGCCGGCAGATAAATGTTCAGGATTCTTTTCTCACCTAATTCTGAGGAATTTATCTCAAGGATCTCACCGAGAACAAAGGGTTTGCTCAGGCTTTTTTGCTGGCTGAACAATTTGAAAGAACACAGACAAATGCAGAGAAGCAGAATGAATTTTCTCATCGGGCGTTTAACTTGGTTAAAGGATAAATTTTCCCAAGATAGTTATTTCGGAATAGTAACAAACAGACTTGAAGAGCCAATCAATCCTTTTAGCATAGTTCGAAAGCATCCTATCTTAAATCATCTGCATTGTCAAGTACGAAGCATTGTTCCCATTTAGTCATGCCGATTTTAGGGTAATAGTTTACTGCTTTGGGTGCTGAAAGTAAAATGAGTTTCGCAAGTGGTGCAGCTAATTTGGTTTGCCTGACTAATTCTTTGCCAATTCCCATTTTCTGATAGTTCTCGTCAACTGCCAGATCTGACAGGTAGGTGCAAAATGCATAGTCAGTCAAAGATCGGGCAATGCCAACTAGTTTGCCATTATCCCTGGCTGTTAGAATTAAATTGCTGTTTTTGAGCATTGCCGACAATCTTTCAGGTTCTTCAATTGGTCTCCTTTCTCCTAAAGTCGAATTCAGCAGTACACTTTTAAATTCGTCGGCGCTCAGGTTTTCTTCTTGTTGATAATTTATCATCTGTTTTTTAACTATTAAAAATTCTTTTCTAAGTTCTTTGGTTCAGGATTAATACCCTCGATGGCTGGAGCATTTATGGACCATGGATCTGTCCCATAGACCCTCATTGGGTTTGAATTTATAACTTTTTCAATAAGAAATAACATAAAACAGTCACTGAGGGCCTTATGAAAACAGGTGTTTAATTTAAGTGTGAATTTTATAACTCTTTACAAAAATCCTGTAATGCGAAACCTTATTTCTTTATTAAGTTTGTAGTTAAAGCACAAATTAAGGCTTAATAAAAGTAATTCGACGATTTTTGATTCAAAAAATCATCCACTTTACCAGCCTTTTATATAGAAATTTATGGAAGGAGCAACTAAGGGGTATCATTTGATTACACGGATAAATGACTTTGATTTATCCTATGATGATCTTGGGGAAGGTGATGTTCCAATCATTTTCTTACATGGTTTTCCATTCAGCAAATCAATGTGGCGGGCTCAGCTTGAATTCTTAAAGACAGCTTATCGGGTAATAGCTTATGATATAAGAGGGTTCGGAAATTCCAAAGACGAGGAATCAGTACTTAGTATCGATTTATTTGGAGATGATTTGATCAGGTTTATGGATAAGTTAGCCATTGAAAAGGCCATTGTGTGTGGGCTATCAATGGGGGGCTACATTGCGCTGAATGCATGCAAGCGATATGCGGGTCGTTTTAAGGGCTTGATTTTATGTGATACACAATGTATTGCTGACACTCCGGAAAGTAAAGCAAAGCGTTATAAGCTGATCGATGAAATAGCTTTAAATGGAACCGGAAACTTCACAGAAGGATTTTTGAAAAATGTATTCCATAAAGATTCACTGACAGAGAAGAAGGAAATTGTTGAAGATATTCGAACCGTCATCTTATCAAATTCGCAGCATATTATTACAATGGGTCTAAGAGCATTGGCTGAGCGTACAGAAAGCTGTTCTTTCCTGGGTGAGATCGATATACCGGCATTGATTATTTGTGGCAGGGAAGATCTGGTTACCCCCCTTGCTCAGTCTGAATTTATGAATCATAATATTAAAGGTTCAATACTTCGTATTATTGATAATGCCGGACATGTTTCGAATCTGGAACAGGCAGATGAGTTTAACAATCATCTTCTTGAGTTTTTAAAATAATAAATGATGCCGTTAAACTGAACTGAGTGAATAAATCTGTAATTATCAGTTTTTGAATACCTCCTGAATACATAATAAAGTAATTTTTATACCCTGTTTTTGATTTCCCTCCATTTTGATGTAATTTCAGCCCTGATGCAGTTTTTGCGCTTTAGCTTTGCATTTAAATTGAATTATCATGAGTAATACCCTGGCGGAATTTAAGAATCTTGTTGGAACCAAGTTTGAGATGTATAACAGTTTGTTTACTTCTCTGCCATTTCATAAGGTTGAGAAAACAGGGATTTTACTTTCTCTGTTTTTACTGCATTGTGAGGAAGGCTTTCGCAATAAGCTGAGTCCGGCGGAAATTATCGACTCCTTTTTTCGGCAGTATACTAACTATGTCAGTAGTAAAGAGCAGCTGGATCTTTTATTCAGATTTATTCAATATTCTGAAAGACAGGTAGTTTTGTTTGATGCGCTGGAAGATGCGGCATTTAGTGCCACTCATGAGATGGAAGGATCCGGTACCTTAAAGCAGCTTCAAACAGAAGTTATCCAGACCGGTTCCCAGCAGCAACTGGCCGAGAAACTCAAAGATTTTTCAGTTCGTTTGGTACTTACAGCGCATCCAAATCAGTTTTATCCGAGTGCGGTTCTGGGTATCATTCATGATCTGGGTAAAGCACTGCAAAAGGATGATACCGTTTTGGTGAATACCTATCTGCAGCAACTAGGCAAGACTCCATTCTTTAAAAAGGAAAAGCCAACACCATACGATGAAGCAGTTAACCTGATATGGTTTTTAGAGAATGTATTTTATCATTCTGCAGGGAATATTTTATCTTTTTTAAACAGTGAATTTCCGGAAGCAGTAACAGAAGAAAACCAGTTGATCAGGATGGGTTTCTGGCCGGGAGGAGATCGTGATGGAAATCCTTTCGTAAAAGCAGATACAACCTTAAAAGTCGCAGAAGCTTTGAGGCAAAGTATCATTAAATGCTATTACATGGAGGTGCGCTTACTAAAAGGCAGATTGACATTTCAGGGGGTTGATACTTTACTGGCTTCTCTGGAAGAGCGGCTTTATAAGAACCTGTTTATTCCGGGATACAATGCATACCTCTCAAAGGATGAAATAAGGGCTACTTTGATAGAAATCAGGAAAATTCTGATTGAAAAACATAATAGCTTGTTTCTAAACAAGGTGAACAATTTACTCGACAAGGTTAACTTATTTGGTTTGTTCTTTGCCTCCCTCGATGTGAGACAGGACAGCTCGGTTCATACTGATCTGGTAGAACTTGTTTCAGAAAAAACCAGCGTTCTTCCCAAGAATTATAAAAGCCTTACAGAGGAATCAAAAATTCAGCTCCTGCAGAATATTGATTCATTGGTAGTTGATACAGATCTCGATAAGGATACTTTCGATACCATACTTTCCATCAGAACCATACAACGCTTTAACGGACCTGAGGGCTGTCACCGGTACATTATTAGCCATACTACCAGTGCGCTGAATGTGATGGAGGTATATGGTTTATGTTTGATGGCCGGTTGGAAAAAAGAGGAATTAAAAGTAGATTTTGTTCCCCTGTTTGAAACTATTGGCGACCTCAGGAATGCAGCCAAAGTGATGACGACCCTCTATCAAAATGAAACCTATCGGAAGCATTTGAAACGCAGAAAAAATGCTCAGACTATTATGCTTGGTTTTTCTGACGGCACCAAGGATGGTGGATATCTAATGGCTAATTGGAGTATATACAAAGCAAAAGAGGAATTAACCCGGATTTCAAAGGAATATGGCATCGAAGTGGTGTTTTTTGACGGAAGGGGAGGCCCCCCGGCCAGAGGCGGAGGTAAAACCCATCAGTTTTATGCTTCTATGGGTAAAAATATTGCTAACAAAGAGATTCAATTGACCATTCAGGGTCAGACAATCAGTTCTAATTTTGGCACCAGGGCTTCGGCAAGATTCAATATGGAGCAGTTAATGCATTCAGGAATCAGTAATGCGCTTTTCTCCTTAAGAAGTTCCACAATGAGCAGCACTGAAGAAGAATTACTTCAGGAATTAGCTGAAGAAAGTTATCAGGCATTTAATATTCTGAAGAACAATCCTGATTTTCTTGAATATTTGAATTTTGCCAGTCCGCTAAGATATTATGCTGAAGCAAATATTGGAAGCAGACCATCAAAACGTAAAGCAGGAAAATTAAATCTGAATGATCTCAGAGCTGTACCTTATGTTGGTGCCTGGAGCCAGTTAAAACAAAACATTCCGGGTTATTATGGTGTAGGACTAGCTTTTGAGAAACTGGAAGCAGAGGGTAAATGGGGAGATATTAAAAATCTCTATAAGCAATCCCTTTATTTCAGAACACTGATGGGAAATTGTGAAATGGCAATGAGTAAATGCTTTTTTCCTCTGACTTCCTATTTGTCCAATCATCCGAAATATGGGGTACTTTGGAATTTGTTTTATGAAGAATTTGAGCGAACAAAAAAATATATCTTCCTTCTGTCCGGTAAATCTGAATTAATGGCTGACAGGGAAACTGATCAGCTTTCAATCCGGATGAGGCAGCGCATTGAATTGCCACTGATTACCATTCAGCAATACGCTTTGACCATGATCAGAGAAAAAGGGAATAAAGGTTCAGATTCTCCTGAGGTGAAAGTATTCGAGAAACTGGTGATGAGATGTTCCTTCGGAATTATTAATGCAGAAAGAAATTCAGCCTGATAAAAACGGAAGGTTCAAACATATTTAAACCCAACCGAGAATTTATCCCCAGACAGGATATAAAGTTCTCGAAATCAGACTTTTAATACACCCCGGAATCCACGTGCCGCATAATACGATTCAGCACCATTATGATAAACGAATACATGATCATAGCGAAAATCAGCAAAAATGGCGCCGCCAAGTTCTCTGATTTTGGTTGGGGTGTGTATCCAGCTTGAGGTTTTTGTATCAAACTTTCCAAGTTTTTGCAAATCACGGTACTCCTCTTCCGTTAAAATTTGGATGCCCATGGCTTTGGCCATGCCAATTGCACTATTTTTGGGTTTATTTTCTTTCCTTGATTCCAGTGCATCCTCATCATAGCAAATGCTTCTGCGGTCTTTCGGACTTTCAGGGGAGCAATCATAAAAAATATATTCGCCAGTGTTTTGATCCATTGCAATGACATCCGGCTCTCCACCGGTTCTTTCCATTTCATTTAGAGACCATAATTTTTGGGAATTTCTCTTTGAATTTAGTTTTGCATATACATCAGCCCAGTTGATGCCTTCATGTCTGTTACTGTTTTTTTCAAACCGGAATTTTAAAATTAGGAATAGCTCTCCCGCTTCCTCTGGTAATAAGTGTTTGTTAAGTTCCATTTGAATATATTTATGTTGAACAGATAATCTGGTGGTTGTCTACTGCTTTATTTTATGACCCTTATGTTCGCTGCTGAATAAAATTAGTGGCAAGCATGATTCTTCCTGACTTTAATACACCTTGTTTTGAATGGATCATGTATTCTTTCCAGAATTTGACAATTGTCTTATTGCTGCCAGATGAGAAAGTAAAACCAAAGGAACCACACAGCATGGGAGCCAGATAAAAGGAAAATATAAAACTGCAATATTGGGCTGATCAAAGGCAAATTGTTGAAATGGGAATGGAGCCGAGAGGATCGCATTGCTTACAATATTGATAAGCAGGGCCAAACAGATTATATTCCAGATTAAAACAACTTTCCAGTGTAGTTGCCGGTTTATAAATGCAAAGTAAAACACAACAGGTGCTGTGATTCCCGATAGAATATCAAAGTTTCTACCTTCAAAAGTCATCAGTTCAGGTATGGTTTTATAAGTGAACAGAAAGAACAGCACCAGTTCAACCGGAATCCGAATGGTGTGTAAAATTGTCAGGGTTTTTTGGTCTAAACCATCGATAAATTTTCTCCCTTTTGAACTTATAAATAGTCCGGCAATACCAAGAAATGGAGGTAAAACCAATAATAGAAATCTTGGTGGTAAGGTATCTGTCACAGTGTAAAAGCCTGATCCAGCAATAAATGCCTGAATTCCCAGCCAGGTCAGTATTATCAGGATAACTGATATTGAATTAGCGGCAGCTTTATAAAATAGCCAGACTGTTAACACTGTTGTCAATCCGAAAAGTATGCCGATATATGCTGGTAAATTATCCATTATTTAAATGTATTGTTAAAATATACATTTTTTTAGTTTCAAGTAGCCTTATTGCTTCTTATCCTTTAGTTTCTCTCGTTTGAGGAGTTTGTTTAATGTTTCTGCAATTCGCTCAACTTTTGTGCTCTCGGTTTTTGCAGCATAAATCCAGTCAATAAATTCCTTTTTTTGCCCATCGGTGTAAGAAGAATATATTTCAAAGGCACCTGGCTCTGTTTTAAGGCATTCTAAGAATTCTTCAGGTATTTCAATAGGATCTTCATCTGCATATAATTTCACACTTATCCATTCACCTTCTTTTTTTTCGATTTTTTTTCTGATTTCGGCTTTAACCGGTAAAAAAAGTTTGCCATTACCCATCGGCATCAGTTTGTAGTTCTTAATTTCAAAATTATCAATCCAACCTCTGACTTTAACCCAGCCAAATGGAGATTTTTTGTCTTGCAAAACTTCGGGGATGGCAGCATAAGTCCAGCCTCCTTTTCCTGGATATTTTTCAAGCAGATATTTTCTGTTGACTAAAGGTTTTTCTGTTTCCAATTTTCTTTCCGGATATTTTAATCTACATTAACTTCATCCCAAACCATTGCTACTTTTCCTTTGGTGCGCATGGCTTCAATATACCCAATGGCTTCCGGTATTTTTTTATAAGGAAAGGTATGTTCTATGTGTACTTTAATTTTCTCATTTTCTATTAAGGATGCCAGAATCTCCAAATCTTTTGTATTTGCTTCAGCCGTAAATTGTGCGAGAGGGAATTTACTAAATACACTTTTTATAAGTACTGAGATCATGTGTCCAATCGTTGTGAAACCTACCATCACACCTCTTTGTCCCATACGCTTAAAATCTTTGAATGAAAGATTACCCTGAGTATCAATAATCAGATTATATTTTCCCTTGTGCTGATGTATGTTTTCTGTATCGTAAGGAATCACCTGATCTGCACCCAAATTCTTTACAAAGTCAATATTTTTGGCTGAACATACAGCAATTACCCTGGCACCATAAGCCTTTGCTATTTGAACAGCGAAGTGCCCCACACCTCCGGAAGCGCCATTGATCAATACCGATTCTCCTGTTTTGAGTTTTCCATGCGTGATGAGGGCTTGTAATGCCGTTATTCCGGCAACAGGTACACTTGCCATTACTTTGAAATCTATTCCGGCTGGTATGATGGCACAAACATTTGCTGGCGCACAAGTGTATTCTGCAAAAGCACCTCCTTTAAGAGTCTCGCCAAAGACCCGGTCCCCAGGCTTGAAATTCATTACATTCTTTCCCACTTCCTCAACGATGCCTGCAAAATCAGCTCCCGGAATTTTATCCTTGGGATTGAATAGTCCAAAGGTGAATCTTGCGAAAAAGGGTTCACCCCTCAGAATATGCCAGTCGGCAGGGTTGGCTGAGTTCGCCATTACTTTAACCAGAATATGCTCATCTTTTATACATGGTTTTTCAACTTCTTCTAATTGAAGTACTTCAGGACCACCGTATTTATTTTTTGTAAAAGCTTTCATGTTCTTTAATAATCCGCGCGCTTTGGATTTGTTAAATATTTGATGAGAGTTATTGTTTTTAGTTACACTTTGGTGCAAATACGCCTTAGTTTAAACTTAGCCGGATTTCAAATCTTTCTTTTTACAGTCTATTTGTTTGAATCTTTCCTTCTTCCTACAGGCCTTAAAAGTACACTTACTCTGATCTGATATTCAAAAAGCCAAGTACCTGATTTTCCGCTTTGTGGGAGATTTTAACCTCTAAAAACTGTGGAAAACTTTTTTTGTGGGAGATAGTGGTAAAAAGTGGTAAGTTATTTACTTTTACAGTTGAATAATTATGTAAATACCCGGAATGTCCCATTTCTTAGGAGAATTTGATTGTAAACTTGATGCTAAAGGCAGGATGATGATACCATCCAGTCTGAAGAAACAGCTTCCCGAGGCTGAGCGTGAAGGGCTTGTGATCAATCGTGGCTTTGAGAAACATCTGGTTATTTACACAAAAAAGGAGTGGGATAATATCACTGAAGAACTGAGTAAGCTCAATGCTTATGAAAAGAAGAGTCGTGATTTTATTCGCTATTTCACCCGGGGTGCAACTGAGCTTAGTTTAGACTCGGCAAACCGAATTCTCTTTCCAAAGGCTTTAATGGAATATGCAGGAATTAGCGGAGAGGTGATTCTTTCCTGCGTGCTGAATAAAATAGAGGTTTGGGCAAAAGATGCCTACGAATCTCAGATGGATAATGAGCCCGAAAACTTTGCCAATCTGGCTGAGGAAGTAATGGGCAGTATGGGAAGGAGGGCACATGACTGATTATCACAATCCGGTGATGCTGCAGGAATGTATTGAAGGGCTGAACATTAAGCCGGACGGAATTTATGTTGACGTTACATTCGGGGGTGGAGGCCATTCCCGCGAAATATTGAAGCACCTGGGTCCAAAAGGTCGTTTGCTTGCATTTGATCAGGATGCTGATGCTCAGAAGAATTTACCAAAAGATGATCGATTGACCTTTATTGATCAGAACTTCCGCTACCTCAAAAATAATTGCCGGCTGCAGGGCGCCATTCCTGCAGATGGTATTCTGGCTGATCTGGGTGTCTCTTCTCACCAGTTTGATCAGCCAGAACGGGGGTTCTCCATTCGCTTTGATGCAGATCTGGATATGCGCATGGATCAGGGAGGTTCGCTTACAGCAAAGCAGGTAGTTAATACCTACAGTGAGGAACAATTGCACCGGATTTTTGGAATCTATGGTGAGATTAAAAATGCGAAAACACTTGCTCATACTCTGGTTACCCAGCGACTCAATAAACCGATTGATACAGTTGATGAGCTGAAAAAGGCCATTTCAAAACTAATACCAAAAGGGAAAGAAAATAAATACCTGGCACAGGTTTTTCAGGCGCTTCGCATCGAAGTGAATCAGGAGCTCGAGGCCTTGAAAGAGTTTTTGGAACAAACGGTGGATGTGCTTAAAACCCAGGGCCGCCTTGTTGTGATGTCTTACCATTCACTTGAAGACAGGCTGGTGAAGAATTTTATTGCCAAGGGTAAGTTTCAGGGTGAAGTGGAAAAGGATTTTTTTGGAAATCAGATCAGGCCTTTTGACAGCATAACACGTAAAGCGATTGTTGCTTCTGATGAGGAAATTAAACTGAATAACAGGGCACGAAGTGCCAAACTAAGAATAGCAGTAAAACATTAAGCTGATAAAGGCCTGAAGAATGAGTAACCAATTTAAACAGGACAAAACAGAAGAGGAATTGGATCAGGAGACTGAACCTTTAGCAGAGCAATCTGAAAAGGCGGAGCTTCCGAAGAACTTCTTTAGCCAGATGTTTACAGAGGGAGTAATCTCTAAGGAGTCGGCTACTCATCTATTGCCATTTATTGTATTTATTGCCTTTTTGGCAATGATCTATATCGGAAACCGGCATTTTGCCGAGAATAATATCCGGGATATCGACAAGCTGAGTAAGGAAGTGAAGGAACTGAGCTGGGATTTTAAAACATTAAAAGCTGATCTGATGCTGAAAAGCACGCAGACAGAAGTAGCGAAGGAAGTGGATACACTGGGTTTAATTGAACCGAATGAACCACCGAAGAAGATTGTGATAAGTGAGAATGAATTTGATTGAATATTGATATTAATTGGATGAGGTCCCTCCTGCGTCGGGATGACAGATAATTGAGAGTAGAAAATGATAGTTTACAATGAAGTAGGATTTCCTGACCAAGCAACAAATAACAGATAACAGATACAGACAACAGATAACGTGAACATCAGAACCGACATATTGCTCCGTGTGTACATCGCCTTTGGGTTGATTGTAGTGCTGGCAATTGCGGTGCTTTATAAGCTTGTGGATGTTCAGATTGTGGAAGGAAAGAAATGGAGATCCATGGCGGATAGTCTTTCTACCCGTTTTGCAAATGTAGAAGCTGCCAGGGGGAATATCTATTCGGTTGATGGCAGTTTATTGGCAACTTCGGTACCAGAGTATGAGGTCCGCATGGATATGCTGGCCGGTGGCATCGAAAAGGATGAGGTTTTTTATGATAAGGTTGATTCGCTGGCAGCTAAACTATCATCATTTTTTGGCGATAAGTCTAAGAAGCAATATTCACGCATGTTGCGGGAAGCAAGGGCTGATCGTGCCCGCTACTTACTTCTGAAGCGAAATGTGACTCATCCTGAGTTAAAGGAAATCCGCAAGTTTCCGATTTTTAATATGGGGCGTTATAAGGGCGGACTGATTTCCGTGCACCAGAATAAACGGATTCTGCCATTTCAGACCCTGGCAGCCAGAACAATTGGTTATAAGAATAAAAACGTACAACCGGTTGGGCTTGAGGGGGCATACAGTGCCTACATAGACGGGGAAAGCGGGAAACGCCTCATGCAGCGTATTGCAGGTGGGGTTTGGATGCCTGTTAACCAGGATATTGAAATTGCTCCAAAGGAAGGGGCTGATATCATTTCTACAATTGATATCAACATGCAGGATGTAGCGCAAAGGGCATTGAAAAAACAATTGATAACCAGTGATGCGGATCATGGTTGCGTTATCCTGATGGAAGTGGCAACAGGTGAGATCAGGGCAGTTGCCAATTTTAGCAAGGTAAGTGAAGGTGAATATAAAGAGCAGTTCAATTATGCAATTGCAGCAAGTCAGGATCCCGGATCTACATTTAAGCTTGCTTCCTATATGGCTCTGCTCGAGGATAAAAAGGTTGATACCAGTACTTTAGTAGCAACCGGAGACGGTACTTACCGGATTCCGGGTCATACCATTCGCGACTCGCACGGAGGTATAGGAACTGTTTCTGTGAAAAGGGCTTTTGAAGAATCCTCAAACGTAGCCATCGCAAAATTAATCAATGCCGCCTATCAGAATGATCAGGAGAAATTTCCGGCCCATTTATATGACTGGGGACTGAATAAGAAATTGGTGCTTCAGATTCCTGGTGAAGGTCAGCCGGTAATCAAAAATCCAAATAACAGAAGCTGGAATAAGAAACAATCCCTGCCACAGATGGCCTATGGCTATGAGATGCAGATCACTCCCCTACAAATGCTGGCGTTTTATAATGCAGTGGCCAATGATGGAAGATATATCGCACCGATTTTTGTCCGAGAGATCAGACGCCTGGGAAACACTGTAGAGCAGTTCAAGGCAAGGGTAATCAATGAGAAAATTGTTTCGGATGAGACTATTAAAAAAGCACAGGAGCTTCTTGAGGCAGTGGTCGAAAATGGAACAGGAAAAGGACTTGCCTCACCACTTTATAAGATTGCAGGAAAAACCGGGACTGCTCAGGTGGCCGACGCGAATAAGGGTTATCGGGTGGATAAAAAGTATCAGGCTTCATTCTGCGGTTACTTCCCGGCAGATAATCCAAAATACTCACTGATTGTGGTAGTCAACAATCCGCGGAAAGGCACCTATTACGCAGCATCTGTGGCCGGTCCGGTTTTCAGGGAGATTGCTGACCGTGTTTATGCAAGTGATATCAACATGTTCGACCCGCTTAAGGAGCAAAAATTTACAGGAAGCCTGAAGCTGCCTGAAGCAAAAGCCGGAGAGCGGAAAGCAACTCAGGCTGTTTATAAAGCATTCGGTATTAAGGCATTGTTTGCCTCCAATTCAGATTATATCAGCCTGGATACCAATAAGGGTGTTATTTCGCAGGAGGTAAAGATTACCGAAGGTTTGGTGCCGGATGTAAGCGGAATGGGATTGAAGGATGCACTGTATGTTGCAGGTAATTCAGGATTAAAAGTACTGGTTCGTGGAAGCGGAAAGGTGGTCAGGCAATCACTTCCTGCCGGAACAAATGTTCAAAAGGGCCTTCCAATAATTTTAGAACTCGAATGATGAAGAAGCTCAGGGATATATTTTATGGAGTATCACTCAGGCAGGTCTCGGGTTCAACCAACACGAAAGTGTCAGGAATTTGCTTCGATTCACGTAAAGCTGCTCCGGGAGTTTTATTTGTGGCAGTTCGTGGTACTGAATCTGATGGCCATGCTTTTATAGATCGTGCCATTGATCAGGGTGCAACTGCTGTGCTTTGTGAGGAATTTCCTAAAGAACTAAAAGAAAAGGTAAGCTATTTTCTGGTTGAGAACTCAGCGAAGGCACTTGGTATCACAGCATCTAATTTTTATGATAATCCATCTTCCAAACTAAAGTTGGTTGGTGTTACCGGTACGAATGGTAAAACAACGATTGCAACTTTGCTTTTTCAGTTATTTCAGGATCTGGGATATAAAACCGGATTGCTTTCTACTGTTCAAAATCAGATCAATGACCTCGTCGTCCCAGCTACCCATACAACACCTGATCCGGTAATATTGAATAGTCTGCTGAATGATATGGTTGATAGTGGATGTGATTATTGCTTCATGGAGGTTAGCTCGCATGCAATGATCCAGCACAGAACCGAAGGACTGAGCTTCTCGGGCGGGATATTCACGAACCTAACGCATGATCACCTCGATTTTCATAAAACATTTGATGCCTACCTGAAAGCCAAGAAGAGCTTCTTTGATGGATTGACCAGTCAGGCTTTTGCCCTCACCAATATTGATGACAGGAATGGTATTGTCATGCTTCAGAATACAGGTGCGCACAGAAAGACTTATGGACTCAAGAATATAGCTGATTTTAAAGCCAGGATCATTGAAAATCATTTCAGTGGTTTACTGCTGAATATCGATGGGCAGGAAGTGTGGTTTAAGATGGTAGGAAGCTTTAACGCATACAATCTGCTTGCAGTTTATGCGACAGCATTATTGCTTGAGCAGGATCGTACCAGGGTACTGACTTCCCTCAGCCGATTAAGCGGTGCCGAAGGCCGGTTTGATTATATTATTTCGCCCTCAGGAATTATTGGTATTGTAGACTATGCCCACACTCCCGATGCAGTGCAGAATGTATTGAGCACCATTCAGGATATCCGCAAAGGTACCGAGCAGGTAATTACTGTGATTGGATGCGGAGGAGACAGGGATAAAACCAAGCGTCCGGTGATGGCTAAGGTAGCTTGCGACTGGAGCACAAAGGTTGTGCTGACTTCTGATAATCCACGCTCTGAAGTTCCAGAGCAGATTATTAAGGATATGGAAGAGGGAGTGATGCCAGACAATAAGAAGAAGACACTTTCAATCACGGATAGAAAAGAAGCAATCCGTACGGCCTGTCATTTGGCAAAACCCGGTGATATTATCCTGGTTGCCGGAAAGGGTCATGAGAAATACCAGGATATCGGTGGAGTGAAACTCCCTTTTGATGATAAGGAGATTTTAACTGAATTTTTAAATCTGATGAGCTAATGCTATACTATCTGTTCACATGGCTGGATAAGCAATATGATATTCCCGGAGCAGGATTGTTCCAGTTTATCTCATTCCGTACGGCAATGGCTGTCATATTATCTCTGATTCTGACCACAGTTTATGGCAGCCGCCTGATTAGAATGCTGAGAGCAAAACAGGTTGGTGAATCCGTCAGGAATCTGGGTCTTGAAGGGCAGATGCAAAAGCAGGGTACCCCAACTATGGGGGGGCTGATTATTCTTCTTGGTATACTCTTGCCGACCATACTTTTTGCCAAAATTGATAATATCTATATCATTCTCATGCTGGTAACAACGGTATGGATGGGATTAATTGGTTTTGTTGACGATTATATCAAGGTATTTAAAAAGGATAAGGAAGGTCTTGCAGGTCGTTTTAAGATCATGGGTCAGGTTGGCCTTGCCTTGATTATTGGCTGGACCATGTATTTTCACCCTGATATTGTAGTCAGGGAGCAGGTCACGCTACCGGCAAAGGTTAGTGCTCCATTGGATGTTCATAAACGTGGGGATCAGTTTTATTATACCCAGGATCTCAAGTCGACCATCACCAATGTTCCTTTTTATAAGGATAATGAATTTGACTACGCTAAAGTACTCACCGTTTTTGGAGATGGATATGAAAAGTATTCACTGGTTGTCTTTTTATTGTTTGTAATTGTTATTGTAACAGCAGTTTCGAACGGAGCTAATCTTACAGATGGTATTGACGGGCTGGCCACCGGTACTTCAGCCATTATCGGTATCACCCTTGCTATTCTTGCCTATGTTTCGGGCAATACCATTTTTGCCGACTACCTGAATATTATGTATATCCCAAACTCAGGTGAACTGGTGATTTTTGCCGGTGCATTTGTAGGGGCATGTGTTGGCTTTTTATGGTATAACTCATATCCTGCCCAGGTTTTTATGGGAGATACAGGCAGTTTGGCGATCGGTGGAATTATTGCCGCATTTGCGATTATGATCCGTAAAGAATTATTGATTCCAGCTCTGTGCGGAGTCTTTCTGGTCGAAAATCTTTCCGTGATTATGCAGGTCTCCTATTTCAAGTATACCAAGCGAAAGTTTGGCGAAGGAAGACGAATCTTTTTGATGTCGCCTTTACATCATCACTATCAGAAGAAGGGATATCATGAGGCAAAAATTGTTACACGATTCTGGATCGTTGGAATATTACTGGCAATTATAACTATCGTGACTTTAAAATTACGTTAATGGGGACTGAGAAATATATCGTTGTTTTAGGTGCCGGCGAAAGCGGGACAGGTGCAGCATTATTGGCTCAGAAGAAGGGTTTTGCTGTATTTGTTTCAGATTTCGGCCCTGTTGCTGATCAGTATAAGAAAGAACTCGGTCAAGCTGGAATCCCCTTTGAGGAAAATCAGCATACCGAGGATCGTATTCTTACGGCTACAGAAGTAATCAAAAGCCCTGGAATTCCTGATAAAGCTCCAATTATCAAAAAGCTGATAGAAAAGAATATTCCTATCATCTCTGAAATAGAATTTGCTGCCAGGTATACCAGTGCAAAGCTGATCTGCATCACCGGGTCAAACGGCAAGACTACCACTACCATGCTTACTTATCATATCCTTCAAAATGCAGGGCTGAATGTAGGCCTCGCAGGGAATATAGGTAAGAGCTTTGCTAAACAGGTCGCCTTTGATGATTTTGAATATTATGTTCTGGAGATCAGCAGCTTTATGCTCGACAATATGTACAGCTTCAAAGCCGATATCGCTGTTTTATTAAACATTACCCCTGATCATCTTGACAGGTATGATTATAAAATGGAGAACTATTCTGATTCTAAATTCAGAGTTATTCAGAATCAGCAGCAGGGCGATGTATTCATTTATTGTGCTGATGATGAAGAGATTAATAAAGGTCTGGCAAAACGCCGGATAAATTCAAAGGCCTATCCTTTTTCCATTGAAAAAACACTTGAACAGGGTGCTTTTCTTCATGGAGACCAAATCATAATTAACCTACACCACACAAACCAAGAATCACTGACTATGTCAATTAACGATTTAGCTCTGCAGGGCAAGCACAACATTTATAATTCTATGGCCTCTGGCATAGTTGCAAAAGTGCTTGAATTAAGAAACGAGACCATTCGCGAAAGCATGGGAAGTTTTACCAATATCGAACATCGCCTTGAGCATGTGGCCAAAATTTCAGGGATCGACTTTATCAATGATTCCAAAGCAACAAATGTGAATTCAACCTGGTATGCTCTCGAGAGTATGCCTGGTGACGTTGTACTTATCCTTGGTGGGGTGGATAAGGGCAATGATTATGGGATGCTGAAAGATCTGGTTAAGTCGAAGGTTAAATCAATAGTTTGTTTGGGAAAGGATAATAAAAGGATACATGAGGCTTTTGAGAATGATGTGGAGGTTATTGTGAATACATTTTCAGCAAATGAGGCAGTTCAGATAGCTTATCACCTTGCAAAAAAGGGAGATACTGTCCTCTTATCACCTGCATGTGCAAGCTTCGACCTGTTTAAGAATTATGAGGACAGGGGGAATCAGTTTAAGAAGGCGGTGAAGGAACTTTGAGAGTTGAGAGTTGACAATTGACAGTTGATAGTTGACAATAATAATTAAGATACTGAAATCTCATTTATAATGAACCAATAAATTACTGATAACAGATAACAGTTAACTGGCAACAAATAAGGAATGGAAAGACTAATAAGCAAAACAAAAGGTGACCGCTGGATCTGGCTGATCGTGATCTTACTTTCGGTATGGTCGCTTCTGGCTGTTTACAGTGCAACCGGAACGCTTGCTTACAAGAAGGGTGTTGGTTCTGAGCAGTTTTTGATCAAGCACCTGGTCATGATTGTGGGGGGAATTGCTCTGATGTATTTTTCCCATTTGCTGGACTACAGATATTATGCCGGGATATCCAAAGTTCTGATGGTTATCACCATTCCCCTGCTGGCTTATACCCTGTTCTTTGGAGCCAGTGTCAATGAAGCCAGTCGTTGGGTAACTATTCCGATTATCAATCAGACCTTCCAGACTTCAGATTTGGCGAAACTGGCCCTGATTACTTTCCTTGCCCGTACCCTAAGTAAGAAACAGGAAAATATCAAGGATGTGAAGAAAGCATTTTTACCAATTATGACTGCCGTGTGTGCTGTATTTGTGTTGATAGCACTTGCGAATCTTTCAACTGCATTAATGTTGTTTGGCGTTAGTATCCTCCTCCTGATTATGGGCAGAATAAGTATCAAGCAAATTTCCATTGTTTGCCTTGCAGGTGTAGTACTTCTCGGTGCAGTCATGCTGCTGGGTCCGAGAAGGAAGACTTATATCTCTAGGATAGATACTTTTATCCATCCCGAAAAGGCAGATCCCGATAAAGCATTTCAGGCAAATCAGGCAAAAATTGCAATTGCAACAGGTGGAATTTTTGGAAAGGGACCGGGTAACAGTACCCAGCGTAATTTCCTGCCCCACCCTTATTCAGATTTTGTATTTGCACTGATTATTGAGGAATACGGAATGGTTGGGGGAGTCGGACTAGTTCTATTGTATCTGGTTTTTCTGTATCGCTGTGTATTGATTGTGACTGACAGCCCCAAGGCATTTGGGGCATTACTGGCTGCGGGTTTAAGTTTCAGCCTGACCATTCAGGCATTTGCAAACATGGCTGTCGCAGTTGGGCTGGGTCCGGTGACGGGAGTCCCGCTGCCATTGGTTAGTATGGGCGGAACATCCATCCTGTTTACGAGTGTTGCTTTTGGTATTATTCTGAGCGTGAGCAGGGATATTGAGGAAAAGAAAAATAAGGCTAAAGAAAAGGTAATTATTGGTGAAATACCAGCAATGGGATAATTGAAGGAATATTTAAGGTTTTAGGCTGATTCAAAGAAAAAAATGGGAAAAAGAGTGATCATAAGCGGTGGTGGTACAGGCGGACATATATTTCCGGCTGTAGCAATAGCGAATGCGCTCAAAAAAATTGATCCCTCTACCGAGATTCTCTTTGTTGGGGCCAATGGGCGAATGGAGATGGAAAAGGTTCCCGCCGCCGGATACAAAATTATTGGTTTGGATATTCAGGGATTTCAGCGAAGCTCTATCCTTAAAAATATTTTGCTGCCTTACAAACTGTTGAAAAGTGTGATCAAAGCAAGGTCAATTATTAAAAACTTTAAACCTGATGCTGCTGTCGGAGTAGGAGGTTATGCCTCTGGTCCATTGCTGTATGCAGCTTCACAGCTTAACATACCTTATCTGATTCAGGAACAGAATTCTTTTGCCGGAATAACCAATAAAATTCTGGGTAAAGATGCGGAACTAATTTGTGTTGCATTTAAGGGAATGGAAAAATTCTTTCCTGCTGAGAAAATCAGGATTACAGGTAATCCAATCAGAAAAGATGCAGTTGATATTGAAAATAAGCGATTTGCTGCTGCAGAATTATTGAGCCTTTCGCCACATAAAAAGACCATTCTCCTCACTGGAGGCAGTCTGGGCTCACGTACTTTAAATAAGAGTATGTTTTTGGGACTGGATAAGATTCTTGCTGCCGATGTTCAGCTGATCTGGCAGACCGGCAAATATTATTATCAGTCGGTACTCGAACAAATGAAAGGAAGGGAACACCCAAATATAAAGGTGCTTGAATTTCTTCACCGGATGGATCTGGCCTATGCTGCTTCCGACCTGGTAATATCCAGAGCAGGAGCAGGTACCATAGCCGAATTATGTGCCGTGAAAAAGCCGGCAATTCTGGTTCCTTCGCCTAATGTGGCCGAAGACCACCAGACAAAGAATG
This sequence comes from uncultured Sphingobacterium sp., assembly GCA_964616525.1. Lineage (GTDB taxonomy): Bacteria > Bacteroidota > Bacteroidia > Sphingobacteriales > Sphingobacteriaceae > Daejeonella. Next base: position 51,469 of record CAZTRY010000009.1, read on the forward strand.
CAGTTGCTTTGGTTGAGAATGATGCAGCAATAATGGTTGGGGATTCAATGGCAGAACTTGAGCTTATTGATATTGCCTTATTGCTGATTGACAATAAGGATAAATGTAAAACACTATCTGATAACATTGGAAAAATGGCCTTGCCTGATGCCGATGAAGTAATTGCCAGAGAAGTATTAAGAATTGCAAAGGATTAACAGAGTATTTTTTATACAAGAGTATGGAATTGGAGAATATTAAACGGGTTTATTTAATTGGTATCGGTGGCATCGGTATGAGTGGCCTTGCCCGTTACTTCAAAAAGCGGGGATGTGTGGTCTGCGGTTATGATAAAACGATAAGCCCTCTGACTTCCGCAATGAGAAATGAGGGTATTTCGGTTGTTTATCAGGATGAAGAGGATAATCTGAAGGTTAGTTTCCTTGAAAATGATCCCGAAACCCTGATCATTTATACTCCGGCAATTCCAAAGGATTCCAAAATATTGAATTATTTCAGGTCGGGTGGATTTACCCTTAAAAAGCGTTCTGAAGTATTGGGTATTATCAGCAAAGGGATGTATACCATCGCTGTTGCAGGTACCCATGGTAAGACCACTACATCCAGCATCATCGCACATATACTTAAGGATAGCGGATATGATTGTTCCGCATTTCTGGGAGGAATTGCAACAAATTATGATTCGAATGTCTTGTTTGGTGATAACAATACCATGGTGGTTGAGGCTGATGAGTTTGATCGTTCTTTCCTCACACTTTACCCTGATGTTGCTATCGTCACTTCAATGGATGCTGATCATCTTGATATCTATGGAGACCGTTCACATCTTGTGGAATCGTTCAGACAATTTGTGTCCCAGATTAAGGAAGGCGGCAGACTGATTTTTAAGAAAGGGCTCGACCTTAGTGGAGGCAAAACTTATTCAGCAAATGTGCTGGCAGATATTCAGGCAGTTAATGTGAAAGTTCAGGACGGGAGTTTCTATTTTGATTTCAAGAATGAGCGTATGGTGATTGAAAATGTTCAGCTGGGTCTGCCGGGTCTGCATAATATTGAAAATGCCGTTGCTGCCATCGAGGTTGCATTACATCTGGGAATTGATCCTGAAAAAATAAGAAAGGCCCTGGCAAGTTTTCTTGGGGTGAAAAGACGCTTTGAGTATATCCTTAAAGACCAGAAGCATATTTATATCGATGATTATGCTCATCATCCCGAAGAGTTAAGGGCCTGTATCCAGGCGGTAAAAACACTTTATCCCGGTAAAAAACTGACGACCATCTTCCAGCCCCATTTGTTTACCCGTACAAGGGATTTCGCTGATGGTTTTGCGGAGGTCTTAAGTATGACCGATGAACTCATTATGCTGGATATTTATCCAGCCAGAGAACTGCCGATTGAAGGTGTGAACTCAGCAATGATTCTGGATAAAGTAAGTATTGAAGCAAAGCAGATCTTATCAAAGGAACAAACATTAGACTATATCAGGATGCAAAAGCCTGAATTGCTTTTAACAGTAGGTGCCGGGGATATCGACACTCTGATTATACAATTGAAAGAAATTTTAACAAATGCTTAAAAAAATTAATTGGCGTGCAATTTTATTCGGTTTCCTCTGGCTGATCAGCCTGAGCGGACTGGTTACGCTGATGAGTTTTATCGAAATAAAGAAGAGTTCTTTAAAGTGCAGGGATGTTAAGGTATTTCTTCCCGGTCAGTTTAATTTCATTGAACGCGATGAAGTGGATAGGATCCTGATGGAAAATGGCGGGGCCATGCTTGGAATGGATATGAATGATATCAATATTCATAAACTTGAGAATGCTCTGAAGGCAAATCCATTCATCGAATTTGCAAAGGTATACGCTGATATGACCGGAGTGATACATGTTCAGATCAGACAGAGGGAGCCTGTGCTTAGAATTGTGAATATGGCCAATCTTCATTTTTACATTGATGGTAATGGCAATAAAATACCTCTTTCGGATAATTATACAGCAAAAGTACTTGTGGCAAGCGGACTGATCGAAGAGGATTTTAGTGGTCGTGTTGATACGCTCAAAACAAAAATGGCAAGAGACCTCTTCAATACAGCACTTTATATCAGAAGAGACACTTTATGGGATAATCAGATCGAACAGTTGTTTGTGGATCTGAAGGGGGATATTGAAATGGTCCCAAGGGTTGGGAGTCATAAGATTATTTTGGGTAGTGCCGATTCACTCCAGATCAAATTCAGAAACCTGCTTGTGTTTTACAAGAAGGCAATTCCTAAGGTGGGATGGGATGCCTACAAGACAATCAATCTGAAATACGCCAATCAGATCGTTTGCGAAAAGAACATTATTGATACCAGTAAAATCACCATCGACATCAATAAACAGATAGCCGATAGTATAAAAACAGAAACTCAGAACTAATAAATTTAATACGAAGAATATGGATCAAATTAACTCAGCTTCAGCCAAAAATTCACCAATAGTTGTCGGTTTGGATATCGGAACAACTAAAATTTGTGTTACCGTTGGTCGCAGGAGCGAACATGGTAAAATCGAAGTTTTGGGTATGGGTAAAGCCGAATCTGCGGGAGTTACCCGTGGTGTAGTTTCCAATATTCAGAAAACCGTACAGGCAATCATACTTGCGGTTGAAGAAGCCAGTGCCCAATCGAATGTGGATGTTAAGATTGTTAATGTCGGGATTGCCGGTCAACATATCAAGAGTCTTCAGCATCGTGGTATTTTGACCCGTAAAGAATTGAATACCGAAATCCAGCGTAAAGATATCGACAAGTTGATTGAGGATATGTACAAGCTGGTGATGCCTCCCGGGGAGGAGATTATCCATGTTTTGCCACAGGAATTTACCGTGGATAATGAACCGGGAATAAAGGATCCTATTGGGATGGCAGGCGTACGTCTTGAGGCTAATTTCCACATCATTTCAGGCCATGTGAGTGCAGTAAAAAACATTTTAAAATGTGTAGGAAATGCCGGACTTGAAACTCAGGAACTGATCCTTGAACCTCTTGCATCGTCTGAGTCGGTGCTGAGTGAGGAGGAGAAAGAAGCCGGGGTAGTTCTGGTAGATATAGGTGGTGGTACTACCGACCTGGCTATTTTCCATGAAGGAATTATCCGTCATACAGCAGTTATTCCATTCGGTGGTAATAGTGTAACTGAAGATATCCGGGAAGGATGTTCGGTTATGCGTAATCAGGCCGAATTATTGAAAACCCGTTTTGGCTCGGCACTTGCTGAGGAAAATAAGGAGAATGAAATTATTTGCGTTCCTGGTTTACGCGGCAGGGAGCCTAAAGAAATATCCGTAAAAAATCTTGCTTATGTTATTCAGGCGAGGATGGAAGAGATTATCGAACATGTGTATTATGAAATCAAATCTTCAGGGTATGAGAAAAAGCTGATCGCCGGAATCGTAATTACCGGTGGTGGAGCGCAACTCAAGCATTTGCCTCAGCTGGTTGAATTTGTAACCGGACTTGATAGCCGTATCGGATATCCAAACGAGCATTTGGCAAAAAATGATGTACTTCCAAAAAATGTATATGATGAATTAAAAAGTCCGATGTATGCAACCGGTATTGGTCTGCTGATCAAGGGAATACAGAAGGCTGAACTTGTTGAAGAATCGGTAGTGTCAGTTGGTGCACCGGTTGAAAAAACAAAGACAGTTCAGAAACCAAAAAGAGGACAGGGAATGTTTGAATGGATATTACAGTCGAGCACCAAATTCATCAAGGATGATATCAAGGATGAGGATTACACAAATTAATTTTCCACAATAGCAGAGTTTCCCACAATCGCTTGATTCAGGGAAAGCACCATGGAAAATTGGCTAATTTTACAGTGTAAACTGTTAAAGAATGAACAAGATTTACCCAACTGATAATTAAGAATATGCAGTTTGAAATGTTAAAAGAAAAGTCATCAATCATCAAAGTAATTGGTGTTGGTGGCGGCGGCGGTAATGCTGTAAACCATATGTACCGTCAGGGAATCACAGGTGTTGATTTCATTATTTGTAATACGGATGCACAGGCTCTTGAACTGAGTCCTATACCTAATAAAGTTCAGTTAGGTGCGAGCTTAACGGAAGGAATGGGTGCCGGATCTATTCCTGAGGTAGGAAAGAACTCTGCTATTGAAAATATTGATGATATCAAGCGGATGCTGGGTACCAATACCAAAATGCTTTTCATTACTGCGGGAATGGGTGGAGGTACAGGGACTGGTGCCAGTCCGATTATAGCCAAAGCTGCAAAGGAAATGGACATTCTGACTGTAGGTATCATTACCACTCCTTTCTCTTTTGAAGGAAAGCGCAGGAAGAATCAGGCAGAGGAAGGTTTGGAAGAGTTTAAGAAATATGTGGATTCCTATCTGGTTATTTCAAACGATCGTTTGCGTGAAATTTTTGGGAATCTTACTCTGGGTTCTGCATTTGCGCAGGCTGACAATATCTTAACGACTGCTGCAAAGGGTATAGCCGAGATCATTACTATTCCTGGCTATATAAACGTTGACTTTAAAGATGTGCGTACCGTAATGAAAGAAAGCGGTGTAGCCATCATGGGAAGTTATGCTGCTGAAGGTGAGAATCGTGCACTAAGAGCAGTTGAAGGTGCATTGGCTTCTCCATTACTCAAGGACAATGAAATTGAAGGAGCACGTTATATTCTTTTGAATATCAGCTCAGGAGATAAGGAAGTGACCATGGATGAAGTAAGTATCATTACTGATTTCATTCAGCAGGAAGCCGGACTTGCAGCAGATCTGATTTGGGGTAACTGTACAGATGAAGGCCTTGGTGAAAAGATTTCAGTAACTATCATCGCAACAGGATTTCAAACAAGGGAAGAGCGGGAAGTTGAAAAGAGTCAGGTGCGTAAAGTATCCCTTCTGACTCCGGAGCAGGCGCCATTAGTGAAACCAGTTCAGGAAAACACTTTCCTGGAGGTCAAAAATGAAGAGTTAAATGTTCCGGTACTTAAAGCCAGGGATGAAAGTCAGGTGGATCTTTTTGCAGGCTATTTCCAGAGTGCTCCAAAAATAGAGGAGGAGATAGTAGAGGACGCGGATCTGATTCGACATACTTTGAGTGATGAAATTCCTGTTCCTCAGGATATAGCTCCTCTTGAACCTGCTTTTGAGTTTGAAATTAAAACGGAAGAGATCAGGGTGGAAGTTGAACCGCTTGCTGAAATTATGGAGGAAGAAATTCCCGAGGAAGTGTACAATCCAGACGAGAATAAAACTGATGAATCAATAGAAGAGCAGTTGCGTAAATCAAAGGAAAGAATACTTCGCCTGAAGGATCTGAGCATGAAACTGCGTACAACGAATGGATTACAGGAGCTGGAGAATGAACCTGCCTATAAGCGTAAGCAAATGTCCCTTCAGGATGTTCCTCATTCTTCTGAGTCTCAGGTATCCCGCTTTACTCTGAGCGTAGAGGAGGGAATTACGGAGATCAGACCTAATAATTCATTTTTGCACGATAACGTAGATTAATTGAGAATGGAGACCCGATAGCTATCGGGTTGAAAATTGAGAATTGAATCTGAGACTTCATTTCACATTGAAGTACTATTTACTGATAACAGATAACAGGTAACAGTTAACAGATAACTAATAGAAAAAGACAGGCCAATTCCTGTCTTTTTCTATTTAATCAGGGCCGAAACTGCACCAGAATCAGACAGTAGAATCCCATCTTTTTATCTTAGATCTCAGATCTATTATCTCATATCTCACATCTCACCTCTCACATCTCAAATCCCACATTCCATATCTTCCATCTAATATTGTGAATCATCATGCTAAATATTAACTTTGCCCCAAATAGAGGCTAACAATAAAATTATACCAATTGGATTTATTTGATAAAATTTCGAAAAATATGGGACCTCTGGGCCAGCACCAGAAAATGGCCCATGGTTATTTCTCCTTCCCTAAATTAGAAGGTGAAATTGGTCCTTATATGATGTTCAGAGGTAAAGAGCACTTGATTTGGAGTTTAAATAATTATTTGGGACTTGCAAATCATCCGGAAGTTCGTAAAGCCGATACAGATGCAACTGCTGAGTACGGACTTGCTTACCCAATGGGTGCCCGTATGATGTCAGGAAATTCGAATCATCATGAAGCACTTGAAAGAGAACTGGCTGAGTTTGTAGGAAAGCAGGATTCATTCTTGCTGAATTATGGCTATCAGGGAATCATGTCGGCAATTGATGCTTTGATTGACAGACATGATGTCATCGTTTATGATGCCGAATCACATGCATGTATTATTGACGGGGTTCGTCTTCATCAGGGGAAACGGTTTGTTTATACCCATAATGATATGGAAAGCCTTGAAAAGCAGCTGGAAAGAGCAACCAGATGGGTTGCAAATACTGGTGGTGCTATCCTGGTAATCACAGAGGGAGTATTTGGGATGTCGGGTGCTCAGGGAAAACTGAAGGATATCGTCGATCTGAAGTCGAAATTCAATTTCCGTCTTTTAATTGATGACGCACACGGTTTTGGAACAATGGGTCCGACCGGAGCCGGTACTCATGAAGAGCAGGGATGTGTTGAGGGTGTGGATATCTATTTCGGTACTTTTGCGAAATCGATGGCCGGAATAGGTGCATTCATTGCTTCAACTGAGGAGATCACTAATTTCCTTCGTTACAATATGCGTTCACAGACTTTTGCCAAATCACTACCAATGCCAATGGTCATCGGTTTAAGGAAAAGGCTTGAGTTGTTGAAAAGCAAACCTGAGTTGAGAGAGAAGTTATGGTTCATCGCCACCAGCCTGCAAAATGGCCTCAAAGAAAGAGGATTTAATATTGGGGTTACCAATACCATGGTTACTCCTGTTTTTCTTCAGGGGGAACTTCAGGAAGCCACAGCCATTACTATGGACCTGAGAGAGAACTATGGGATCTTTTGTTCCATAGTGATGTATCCTGTTATACCTAAGGGTTTGATTATGCTGCGTCTTATTCCAACAGCATTGCATACCATTGAAGACGTGAACCGTACACTTGATGCATATAGTGAACTTGCTGAAAAATTAAAAAAGGGACATTATAAGGAAAAGAATACTGTTGGAGCATAAGCTCAACACCGGCTTTAAGTCTTAAGTTTTAGATCATATAAAATGCCCTCAGATAGCTTCTGAGGGCATTTTATCTTTAGCTTATTTTGTAAATCATTGAATTATAAGGAATTAATATTAAAAAATGTGTATATATTGTTTATAACTGCCTAAAATGTGGAAAAAAACGCTAAAAACGCATGATTTTTATTTATTTCAACTGTTCTATATATGAAAAAAACATTTTACATTAGCTAATAGTAAACAACACTAACCTCAAAACTAAAGGAGTAAAATCATGAAAAAATTCACTGAAGCAAAAAATTTATTCGAATCACTGGAAGCGGATGCTGAGAAGTTCTACAGTAAGTCAAACAGCGCTGCTGGTACTCGTGTAAGAAAAGGAATGCAAGATTTAAAGAATCTGGCTCAGGCTATTCGTCTTGAGGTTCAGACTATGAAGAACAAGGAAGCGGCAAAATCTGCTAAGAAAAAATAATTTTGCAATTTACACAACAAAA